>DEIH01000062.1 GCA_002352375.1 Spirochaeta sp. UBA2779
ATCGTCCAGCCAGAGAGAACCCGGCTTTTCTCCGAGGGCAAACTGAAATATGGCCTGATTATCAGTACCCGAAGATTGTGCCGTTACCTCAAATTGCCTCCACTCTGTTGTCAATTCAACTCTTCCAAAATCCAGATAATCCTCCCAGGGCTCTTTGTTTTCCTGAGCCCAGAAACTCAAATCCCGTTCCCTGTCGGCTTTGGCCCGAAAAGAAAGTGTATACTCTTTACCAGCGGCAACTTCTATATTTTCAAAGGAAAGAGCTATCTGCCAATCTTCCCCGTTTGTCTGTTCTATATCGATACGAGCAACCTGGTTTCGGGAAACAAAACGATCCTTTTCCAGTGAAAAAACCGCTTTATTTCCTTCCAATGTCCAGAAATTCCACTCCTCCAGTTCTCCGGGAGTGTTAAAATCGCCGCCGGAAACAAGATTTCCTGTTAATTGAAAATCTGCAACAGAATAAGCTGGACCAAGAGGCAGTCCCAGATATCCGGCACCCTCACCGGCGTTATCGTATTCATCAAACCAGAGTAGTCCGAGATACCCATGGCCGTTGGTATTTATTTCATAACTGAAATAACCGTCATTAAGTAACGCCGTTGTCAAGCCGAAGCGCATCTTTTGATAGTTCGGTTCAAAGAAAGGATGGCTGTTGGGATTATCATAGATACCATCTGAAGTCGGCTCAGGACCACCGTCGTCTTCATAAGTCTCTATCATTGTCAGATTCGGCTTCTGCCCTTTCTCTATCCAGTCCGCATAACTGCCGGTATCCCTGATCGAGCCAAAAACGGTCTGCCTCCAGGTTGAACGATAAGAGGAACTGTCATCAAGGGGAAAACCTTCATAGTTATTTCCATTTATTAAATCAAAATTATCCATTCCCCAGTTTGTGAAAATAATCTTTTTATTACCAATAATCTTACGGATTTTTGTTTCATACTGCCGTAAACCCTCATTCCATGAACGGTCAAAATCAGAATAATCATTCAGGAGAGTATTAGACTGATCAGGATCTATCGTCCTTGCGGTAGATCCATCGATCAGCCAGCTTTGGTTGGCATCAGCACGATCAAGTAATATACCATCCCATCCCGGATTGGACAGAAGTTCTGCAGCAGCCCGGGCATTGTAGTCCACCCATTGTTCCTCTCCTGCTGGCGCCATTGTGCTGACATTCATGAGCCAGGAATTCGGCCAGAAGGTAATATGAGCTGCTATTCTGATTCCGGCAGGATGGGAAGAAGCCGGGCGGACATATCCCCGCTGCACGGTCAATGTCCGGGAAGCTTCATCGATAGATTCCACCAGAACAGATTCGCTGCCAATCAACACCGTATCGCCGGGAATAAACAGCTGATAGGCATTCTCTCCATCTGTAACACTCATATTTTCAACATGAAATACCGTTGAGCTGGCATTTACATCCCTGCTGAGAACGGTACCAACCTGCGTTAAATACCATTCCGGGGGAATTGCCTGAATCCAGGCATTCTCCTCCCCGAAAGCGCCCTCCGCAGGATTAAATCCTATTTCACAGGCATTCGTCGCTGTAAGAAGAAGTATGTCCGGATTAATAGATTTAATCGGATCGATAAATTCCTCTCCATCGGGGAACAGAATAACCCAATTATAGCGGGCAATATCATCAAGAGACTGTTCCCATGGGTTGGGCCACCACATCCCCAACCGGGGGAAAGGAATTGAGATTTCCGAATCAGAGCTCGGATCTATTTGCAATCCACGCCCAGAAGTATGGCACCCGGAAACCGTTAATAATAAATAAAAAAGAAGTATCAGTGTTGTTGTTTTCTTTACTTTCATTGACATCATTCTACTGCTCTTCGAACAGATATCAATTAAAAGGAATGCATCACATCAGCAGCCGGCGCTCATCAGAACACCGGCCGCTTCTTAAAAACTCTACTCTACTCCCAGTACTTCTCCATCCGTCCCCGAAGCTCAGCAGTATAGGCATCCCAGTCGGTAATCGGTTTGGCCGCCAAACCTTCCTCGCAGGCGGCTTTGGCCACGGCCACAGCTTCCCACTCAATCACCCTGGGGTCGAATGGCGTGGGCACCACGTACTCCCGGCCGAACTCGAAATCCCGGCCATAGGCCTTGCGCACTTCATCGGGAACCGGCTCCTTGGCCAGGGCTGCCAGGGCTTTTGAGGCGGCCATCTTCATACCCTCGGAAATTTTGGTGGCCCGGACATCCATGGCTCC
The DNA here is from genome assembly GCA_002352375.1 of Spirochaeta sp. UBA2779. Classification (GTDB taxonomy): domain Bacteria; phylum Spirochaetota; class Spirochaetia; order DSM-2461; family DSM-2461; genus UBA2779. Next base: position 2,232 of record DEIH01000062.1, read on the forward strand.
CCGGAAAATGAAGGGGAATCCCAGCACATTGTTCACCTGATTGGGATAATCCGACCTCCCGGTTCCCATAATCACATCACTTCTGGTTTTAACCGCCAGAGGATAGGTAATCTCCGGATTCGGATTGGCCATAGCGAATACAACCGGCTGGTCGTTCATTGATAGAAGCATCTCCGGGGTAAGAACATCGGCTACCGACAAACCGGCAAAAACATCCGCCCCTTTCACAGCTTCGGCCAGATTTTTCTCGGGACGATCGGTGGCAAAAGTGGCTTTCTCTTCACTCAGATTCTTCCGATCAGTCGAGATAACACCCTTACTGTCGCACATGATGATGTTCTCATTTTTCACACCGGCTTTCATGAACATCTTCCCGCAGCTGATACCTGCGGCCCCGGCGCCGTTAATCACCACCTGCATCTCTTCCAGCTTTTTCCCGGCCACTTCAGCTCCGTTCATCA
>DEIH01000179.1:0-2504 GCA_002352375.1 Spirochaeta sp. UBA2779
TCTTAAACAGCTAACCGAATGTCCATGATTCATTTCTGTAAGTATCGGGGTTTCATGTCTGCAGATTTCCGATGCATAGGGGCATCTGGGGTGAAAATGACAGCCGGCCGGGGGATCTATCGGGCTCGGTACATCTCCTGCCAGCGGGATTTGATTCTTTATTCTCTCAGGGTCGGCAACGGGTACAGCTGAGAGTAATGCTTCGGTGTAGGGGTGCAGGGGAGATTCGAATATGGTGCTGCTTTCGGCAATCTCCACAATTTTTCCCAGATACATAACTGCAATTCTGTCGCTGCTATGTTTTACAACACCCAGATCGTGGGCAATAAAAAGGTATGTCAGGTTGAACTTGTCCTGAAGTTCTTTAAGCAGGTTCAGAACCTGTGCCTGGATGGAAACATCCAGGGCAGATACAGGCTCATCGGCAATGATGATTTTCGGCTCAAGAATCAAGGCCCGGGCTATTGCGATGCGCTGCCTCTGACCTCCTGAGAACTCATGGGGGAATCTCTTCATATATTCCGCATCCATTCCCACAGCCTTAAGAACTTTCTCCACTCTTGCATTCCATTCAGTTTTTTCCCAGCGGCGATGAATCTTCAGGGGTTCAGTAATAATCGATTTTATATCCATTCTCGGGTTCAATGAGCCATACGGATCCTGGTAAATCACCTGCATATCATTTCTGAACCGTTTTAACTGTCTGTAGGATAAGTCTGCAATATCTTCCCATGAATCCGGTTCGTCAGGTTGTGCTGTATTCATCAGAATCTCACCGGAAGTTGGATTGTACAGCCTTAATATGGTTTTACCGGCAGTTGTTTTTCCACAGCCGGATTCGCCCACCAGTCCCAGTGTTTCACTCTCGTATAGTTTGAAACTGATATCATCTACAGCTTTTAATACCCGATGATCATTTCTGAAAAAACCTTTCTTAATCGGAAAATGTTTTTTAAGTTTTTTAACATCAAGAAGAATTCGTTTATATTTATCCATATTGTCCCTTTAAGAGTACAGCCAGCAGGAAGTCTTATGATTATTATCAGAGAGTTTCAAAACCGGTGATTCCTGTGAGCAGATATCCATTTTCCGGGAGCATCTCGGGGCAAATCCACAGCCTGGAGGTATATTGAACGGACTTGGTACATTTCCCTCAATTGTCTGCAGTTTGTCTTTCTTTTTATCCGTTATGGAAGGTATGGACTGGAGCAGACCAACAGTGTAGGGATGCTTTGGATTCCTGAACAGCTCTGAAACAGGTCCGGATTCAACAATCTTTCCCAGATACATAATAACGATGTCGTCCGCCATTTCTGCGATAACACCCATATCATGAGTGATAAAGAGAACAGATGTTTCAAAGTCTTCTTTCAGCTTGTTCATCAGCTTTAAAACCTGAGCCTGAATTGTTACATCCAGTGCTGTTGTCGGTTCATCGGCAATAAGAAGGCTTGGTCGGCAGGATAGAGCCATAGCAATCATGGCCCGCTGCCTCATTCCCCCTGAAAGCTGAAAGGGGAACTCTTTTACCCTTCTTTCGGGAAGAGGTATCCCGACAGCTCTTAACATTTCCACCGATTTCAGCTTTGCATCGGACTTGGAAAGGTTCTGATGCAGGATAATTGCTTCACTGATCTGATAGCCGATTGTATACACCGGGTTCAGTGAGGTCATAGGTTCCTGAAAAATCATGGCGATTTCATTTCCCCTGATTTTCCGGTATTCCTTTCCTTTCGGGGGTAAAGCTGTCAGCTCTTTTGCTCCGTCCTTACTGTGGAATAGGATGGATCCGGATTCAATTTTTCCCGGGGGCTGGGGTATTAAACCCATTACAGACATTGCAGTAACGGATTTTCCACAGCCGCTTTCACCCACTACACCAAGAGTTTTCTTTTGATCAATATCGAAGCTGATGCCGTCAACGGCTTTTCCAGTGCCATTTTCAGTATGGAAATAGGTCTTCAGGTTTTGAACTTCTAATAGCGGTTTGCCCAAAAATGCCCCTCCGTGTACTGCGAACAATACCTTATAAATAAAGATATTGACAGTACTTGGGGGAATATGAAAAACGTTTAGAAGCTTGGTGTGGACATAATATCCGGAGCATTCGAAGAGGGTATGCCACCGCCGGCAGATCCATCGAGAACTTTATATACCCGCATCAGATAACGGGCTCTGGCCAGCATATCGCGGACTTCTTCCTTATCACCGGAAAAAGAACGGTAGAAGGTTGCCGCATCCCGGTAGTTTCCGGATTGAAACGGCCCTTCGGCAAAGCCCTGGTTGTAGGCTTCTTCAAGTCCCAGGAGGGTGTTGAAGGTTCGCTCTGCAACCGGAAGTATGGCCCTGAGTTCCAGCATACCCGGACTGAGGGCTCTTTTGTCTCTGATGATATCCGCAGTAGGCGGAATATTGGCGTTACCCTGGTCAATCTGCTCCCAGTGGCTGATAACAGCCTGTTGTGACTTGAGCTCCGCCATGGCCGATTCCAGTCTGGGAAGCTG
>DEIH01000179.1:2540-4243 GCA_002352375.1 Spirochaeta sp. UBA2779
TCCCTGCCAGTACTGACGATACAGATTGATATCCTCCGGGGCTATTTTTATCGAGGATATCTGTGAATCGTTATCCACAGCTGCCACGGTTCCCGGCTGTGCCATAATTGTGGTTCGGCCGCTTTTACTTTCCACATGCCCTTCGGGTACGGTTACCAGCACAGAGCGGTCGGCACTCATATCCACGTTGAATTCGGTACCTCTTACGGCCATTACAGCTGAATCGGTCTGTACCTTGTAAGACTCTCTGGATGAGAGCCTTCCGACTTTGAGGCTCAGCGCACCCCGAAGCATCTGAAATATGGTTTCTTTCCGGGGCGCTCCTTCAGGACTGCTTTCAAAATAAAATGAGGAGTCCGAACGGACTTTTACAACAGAGCCGGCAGACGGGGCGTTCATTTCCACTTCGACATAGCCGTCAGGCCCGGTTTCAATGGTATCCGAAGCTTCAATTTTCAGTCCGATATCTATATTCCCCCGGCTGAGATAACTGCCGTTTCGGGATACCTGAACGCTTCCCTCAAGGTAGCTGATGATTCCAGCGGCTGATTCTGCCGAAATAACGAAGGTAATTACCAGAAGCAGGGTTACTGCCGAAAACAGTCTGCGTGTATTCATGTAGAAAAATATAACCCTTTGAAGCCGGGTATTCAATTTACAGGCAGGCTGTTTTCATAAAAATATCTGAATATAAAAAAACCGGCGAATACTTCCGCCGGTTTGAATTGCGTAAAAAAGGCTGTTTGGTCTTACTGATTGACAGGAGAATCAACACCGGCGGACCGGGGAGGATTATCTGCCACTTCAGCATTCAGGCGTTCGAGAGCCTGCTGGGCTTTGAACTCGGAAAAGGCAGCATCTTCGTTTCTGGCAAAGACTTCACCCACATTGTCTATCATAGAGGCTTTGGGGAAGTACACCATGATGTACCATGTGCCGTCATTAGCGGGGTACTGCTCTTTGGTAATGGCTCCCTGAAGTTCAATGTCGGCAACTTCCTTGGAAACTCTTTCCACAAAATTGAGAGTCTGGGTTTCGCCATCGGCACCGGATTCCTGAGCGTAGTCGGTAAGCATTGTTTGAACACTTACAGCTACCTGAGCGGCAATATCCGCACGGGCTCTGGCCAGAGCGGTTGTACGGGACAGATTATCGTCCGACAGTTTCGCCATTCCAAGACCAACGAACTGGTCTTCAGGAGTAGGGGGGTTCAGAAAGAAATCGGGGAAATCTTTCCGCTGAGGCGGGCCGGTCTGCTCTTCAGCATCTTTTGAGGCACAGGATGACAGGGCTATGGCAGCCAGAACAATCATCGCTATCCCGATTCGGGCAGTAGTCTTCATTTTTTTCTCCTTGGCATCGTCCACGATGCGTTTTCAAGAACTTACAAGCAGCATTATAGCGCCGCTGCCAACCGGAATTCCATGAACTGACGGCTACTTTTCATATTATTTTTGAATTCAGGTAGTCAGAGGGGTTCAAAATGCTCAATTTACAGTTATATGAGGTTCATTACAGTCCTCACCATCAAGGCAGTTTTCAGGTAAACGGCCCTCCCGGGCTTCAATATCCTCGAGAGAATTAACCAGGAAGAAGAGATTCTCAATTTCCAAACCTATATTGACGTTGTGAATAACACAGCTGCCGGAACATTTGAGTTCCATCGGGGCAAAGTTCAGAATCCCCCGAATACCAGCTCCCAG
>DEIH01000179.1:4388-11806 GCA_002352375.1 Spirochaeta sp. UBA2779
CTGATTGCAGAAAGCTCGGGGGAAAGATCGAACCCGGCAACCAGGTTAATCCCTTCTTTATAAAACTCTTCATGGTTCAGTAACGCCCGGCCAAGATTACCGCAGCCGACAAGGATGGCTTCCTGGGCTTCGTTGCCTCCCAGCAGACGGTTGAGCCTTTCCAGCATTAGATCAATGCTGTACCCACCACGTCGGTTTCCCTGCATTTCTATCCGGGCCAGATCTTTACGGACCAGAGCCGCGGATATTCCGATGGCATCACCGAGGTTGTTTGAGAAAACTCTTTCAAGCCCCAGGGAACGGAGCTGGATGAGAACCCTTTTGTATTTCATCAGCCGGAGCATAAAGTCTTTACGAGTCATGTTTTTATTGTGACGTACGTAACAACAAAGGTCAATTGAATAAAAACAAACAAATAAAAGGAGCAACAATAGATAAAAAGGTATTGATAAAACCTTTTATAGGTGTTTATACTCAAGATAATTCAATGTTAATGCAATCTTAATGGAGGTTTCATGGCTGAGGCTACCAAAGAAACAACTCTTACAGAGGGATTGAAGGCGTATATCGAGGAATGGAAGGACCGTCCGGGGAATCTTATTATGGTTCTTCATAAAGTTCAGGAAGAGTACCGCTATGTTCCCAGGGAAATTGCCTTCGAGGTGGCCCGCTTGCTGGATGTCCCCCTGGCAAAAATATACGGTGTTATCTCTTTCTATCATTTTTTCAAGATGGAAAAACCCGGGGATAACAACCTGCAGGTTTGCATGGGTACCGCATGTTATCTCAGAGGTGCCAGCGATCTGATCAGTGAGCTGGAAAATCTTCTGGATATCGGTGTCGGAGGAACAACTCACGACGGGAAGTTTTCCCTTGAGGCGGTTCGCTGTGTGGGCTGTTGCGGTCTGGCGCCGGTGATGATGGTGGGAGATGAGGTGTTCGGAAAGCTCAGCTCGGATAAGCTGCCTGAGGTGCTGGCTCGATTCAGTGACTGATGCACGCTGCGCTGTCGGACGTTATATTCGATCTGTTTCAGAACAGTATTGAAGCCGGAGGGATGAACATCGGCGTTTCTTTTTGGGAGACGGCGGATGAGATTCACTTCTCAGTGACAGATGATGGCTGTGGAATGGATTTTGAAGGCTTGAAAAGGGCTGAGGATCCATTCGGTTCTGATGGACTAAAGCATCCGGGGCGTCGTGTGGGTTTGGGGATTCCCTTCCTGCGGCAGACTGCAGAGCAGACCGGAGGGCGGGTTGATATTGGTTCGGTTCCCGGTAAGGGCACAAGGATAGAGGCGGTTTTTCCCGCTGATCATCTGGATTTGCCTCCCAGGGGAAGCCTTGTACTGCTCTGGCTGCAGTGTCTGACATTCGCCGGAAATTGTCAGTTGAATATTCACCGCATGTGTCAGAAATCCGGCAGCCGGGTGGATGAGTACAGGATTGATAAGGCTGAAGTATCAGAGGCCCTTGGAGGACTGGAAGATATCAATGCCCTGGGACTGCTCCGGGAGTATCTGGAATCCCTGGAGGAGCCTTTTAATAAATGAGTAAGGAAAAAGAGTAAGGAGATGCATCGATGGCCAAAATGACCCTGGAAACCCTTCGGAAGCTCCGGGAAGAGCAGAAAGAGGTGATAGAGCGCCGGGATTCCGGTGAAAAAAGCATCCACATTATCGTAGGTATGGGCACTTGCGGAATCGCAGCAGGTGCTAAAGAAGCACTGAATGTGTTTCTGGGAGAAGCCTACACCCGGAAAATGGACAACGTCGTGGTGAAGCAGACCGGATGTATGGGGCTCTGCTATGCCGAACCTACCGTTGAAGTGAAGATGGAAGGAATGCCCGATACTCTCTATGGCAATGTTGATGCCGCCGTAGCCAGGAAGATTGTCAATCTCCACCTTCTGGGCGGTAAACTCGTTAACGATCATGTTTTTGACTATCCCGCTCGGGATATAAACAAGGAGTAGCCCATGCCCATCAAGAATTACTGTCTGGTTTGCGGCGGTTCGGGTTGTGCGGCCGGGAAGGCCGATGCCATCTACCACGGATTACTTTCCGCTGCCGATGCATGCGGAATTGGCAATGATGTTCAAATCGTAAAAACCGGCTGTTTCGGACTATGTGAAAAGGGTCCTATCGTAAAGGTTCTCCCTGAAGAGGCCTTTTACGTCGAAGTAAAACCTGAAGATGCCGAAACCATCGTTAATGAGCATCTTTTAAAAGGCCGGGTTGTCGATTCTCTCCTTTACAGGGAGAAAGGGGCCGATAAAACCAACCTGAGTGAAATTAAGTTTTATCAGAAACAGAAACGCCTGGTTTTACGGAATTGCGGTGTAATCGATCCTGAAGAAATCAACGAATATATCGCCCGGCAGGGTTATGCGGCCCTGGAAAAAGTTCTTTTTGAGATGACACCGGAAGATGTTCTTGAAGAACTCAAAGTTTCCGGACTCAGAGGCCGGGGGGGGGCCGGATTTCCAACATGGCTGAAGTGGAAGTTCTCAGCTGATGTGGATTCTGCAGAAAAATTCATCGTCTGTAACGCCGACGAGGGAGATCCTGGAGCCTATATGGACCGCTCCACTCTGGAAGGCGACCCCCATTCGATACTGGAAGCCATGACTATCGCGGCAAAAACTGTCGGTGCCGATCATGGTGTTATATACATCCGGGCCGAGTACCCTCTGGCCATCAAACGACTGGAAATCGCTTTGAAACAAGCCCGGGAATTCGGGCTTCTGGGGGATGATATTCTGGGAAGCGGTTTTTCCTTCGATATTGAAATCCGCCTGGGTGCCGGTGCTTTCGTCTGTGGTGAAGAAACAGCCCTTCTGGCCTCAACCGAGGGAAACCGGGGTATGCCGATTCCCAAGCCCCCTTTCCCCGCGATAAAGGGCCTTTTTGAGAAACCGACTGTAATCAACAATGTGGAAACATTCGCCAATATCCCGTTGATTATCGAAAAAGGCGGTGCCTGGTTCAACGCCATAGGAACTGAAAAATCTCCGGGTACCAAAGTATTCGCCCTTACAGGGAAAATAGAGAACTCCGGTCTTGTGGAAGTACCTATGGGAACCACTTTAAGAGAGATTATTTTCGATGTAGGCGGCGGTATACGGGACGGCAAAGAGTTCAAGGCTGTTCAAACCGGAGGACCCTCAGGGGGAGTTATTACCAAAGACTATCTGGATACCCCCATTGACTTTGACCACCTTACGGCCATCGGTTCGATGATGGGCTCCGGCGGAATGATTGTAATGGACGAGGACGACTGTATCGTCGATATCACAAAGTTCTACATGGAATTCTGTGTCGATGAATCCTGCGGGAAATGTGCCCCCTGTCGTATCGGTACGAAGCGCATGCACCAGATTCTGGAAAAGATAACCACAGGAGAAGCGAAGCTGGAAGACCTTCAGAAGCTGAAGGATATCGGTCTGGCTACACAGAAAGCTTCACTCTGCGGTCTGGGTCAGACGGCAGCCAACCCGGTTCTCTCCACCATGAAATATTTTGAAGAGGAATATCTGGAGCATGTCCGGGACGGTAAATGCCAGGCGGGCAAATGTAAGGAACTGGTGTCCTACACCATCGATGCAGAGAAATGTATCGGTTGTACTGTTTGTGCCAGAAAGTGCCCGGTTCCCTGTATCGCCGGTGAGCGTAAAATGCCTCATGTTATCGATCAGGATAAATGCATTAAGTGCGGTGCCTGTTTCGATGTCTGTAAGTTCGGCGCCGTTATAGTGGCCTAGGAGGAAAAAAATTCGATGGCAATGGTGAATATCAAAATAAACGGCCAGCCTCATGAAGTAGAGGCCGGCACCAGCATACTGAAAGCGGCAAAGGCCTTTCAGGTAAATATACCCACCCTCTGTTACCACCCCGATCTTGAACCCTGGGCCGCCTGTGGACTCTGTGTTGTCAAGGTGGAAAACTCACCTAAAATGGTTCGAGCCTGTGCTACTGAAGTAGTAAACGGGCAGAATTATATCACTCACGATCCCGAACTTATGGAAATCCGGAAAACTGTTGTTGAGCTGATGCAGTCCAATCATCCCAATGAATGTCTCACCTGTGCCCGTAACGGCAGCTGTGAGTTCCAGGATATTTCTGCCGACTTCTGTATCCGGGAAGCACCCTATTGCGAGATGCTTAAAGATTTGCCCAGGGATGAATCAACACCTTCCATCGTTCTGGATCCCCGGAAGTGTATCAACTGCGGCCGCTGTGTTCAGGTATGCCAGCAGCTTCAGGATGTCTGGGCCCTGGAGTTTATTAACCGGGGTTACGACACGGTAATGCAACCTGCAGCCGGTGCACTGCTGAATGAAAGCCCCTGTATAAAATGCGGCCAGTGTTCTGCTCATTGCCCTGTGGGTGCTATTTATGAAAAAGACGAGACAGAAGAATTACTTGCAGCTATCAGGGATGAAACCAAACATGTTGCTATTCAGGTGGCCCCGGCGGTTCGTGTTGCCATAGGTGAAGCTTTCGGTCTTGAGCCGGGGGTTCTGCTTACAGGAAAAATTTATGCAGCCCTGAGGATGCTCGGAGCCGATGCCGTCTTTGATACCAACTTCGCCGCCGACCTCACCATCATGGAAGAGGGCACTGAGCTGGTTCACCGTCTGACATCAAAAGATGGAGGCCCCCTGCCTCAGATTACCTCCTGCTGTCCTGCATGGACGGATTTTATGGAGAAATACTATCCTGATATGATACCTCACTTCTCAACGGCCAAGAGCCCCATGATGATGCAGGGAGCGGTTACAAAAACCTATTACGCCGAGAAAGCCGAAATAGACCCTAAAGATATCTACTCGGTTGCCATTATGCCCTGTACCGCCAAAAAGTACGAAATCGGCCGGGATGATAATATGCATGCCTCAGGCTACAACGACATGGATCTGGTTATCACCACCCGGGAACTGGCAAGGCTTATCAAGAGGGCGGGGATCGACTTTCTGAATCTTAAAGATGAAGAGGCCGATAACCCCATTGGTATCTATTCGGGAGCAGGTACTATTTTTGGTGTAACCGGAGGTGTTATGGAAGCAGCCCTTCGTACAGCCTATAAACTGGTAACCGACGAAGAACTCGGGGATGTGAACATTCAAGCCGTCCGTGGAATGGATGGAGTCCGCTCCGGGGAAGTTCCTGTAGGGGATACGACTTTGAGGGTTGCTGTGGCCCATGGGATGGCCAATGTCCGGCAGTTAATGGATGAGGTACGGGAAGCCCGGGATTCCGGCAAAGAGCCCCCCTATCATTTTATTGAAGTGATGGCCTGCAAGGGTGGATGCATCGGCGGTGGCGGGCAGCCGTACAACACCGATGAGGAAGTCCGGCAGAAAAGAGCCGCGGGGATTTACAACGATGATGAGAAAAGTACCGTACGTTGTTCCTATCAGAACCCCTCCATCATTAAAATATACGATGACTACCTTGGAGCACCGCTTTCTGACAGGAGTCATGAGCTGCTGCACACCAAATATCATGCAAGGCCTCTGTATCAGAAATAGAGTATAGTCTTTTCTTTTTCCTCCCTTTTCCGGCTGCCTCTTAAAGGGCAGCCGGTTTTTTAAACCGCCCATTGACCAAGGAATACAGCTGAACGATAATTCTCCAAAATGAAGAAAGACAATTTTCGTATTGCAATAGTCAGCGGAAAGCTCGGGGATGTGGATGGTGTGTCCCTGGAGGCAGATAAGTGGGTCGATATCCTGAGCTCCATGGGACATGAGATTTTCACTATTTCCGGATTTTACCGCCAGCCGGTTTCCGGAGTTCCCGAAAAACAGCAGATACTTTTGAAGAGCATCAGCTTTGATTCGGCAGAACAAAAGTATTTTGAAACCCTGGTGTTTCCCTACCTTTCCAAACGTCCGCCCCACTTCACGGAGCCCAGAATGGAGGAAATCCAGACTGAGCTTGAAATTGCAGGGGCTGAAGTAGGTAATCACCTGTACGAAATTGTTCAGGACAATCGGATTGATGTGATTATTGCCGAAAATACCAACGCCATGCCAATGAGCCTTCTTGGAGGTATCGCGGTATTCAGAGTTGCCACCATACACCGTGTTGCCACAATCTTTCATCATCACGATTTCTGGTGGGAGCGCAGCCGCTTCAGTGAGAACTACATTGAGAAACTACTCAACAGAATTATGCCGCCGTCAGACTTGGGAACTGAACATGTGGTTATTTCCTCTTATGCCTCCCACATCCTCAAATCCATCAAGAGAGTGAACCCCAGGGTAGTGCCAAACTGTGAGGACTTTAACAATCCGGCTGTTCTGGATGACTGGAATGCCGATTTCCGCAGGGAACTCGGATTTGCAGATAACGATCTTCTTATCGTGCAGCCTACACGGATTGTCCCAAGGAAGAGGATTGAGGATTCTGTGCGTCTGGTGGGACGGTTTATGGAGGCGTACCCCGAATTGGCCGATCGAATCCGCTTCATCATCTCTTTATATCAGGGTGATGAAATGGATGAGAACTACATCAATGATATCAAGGGTTTTGCCCGGCGTCTGGGCGTTCCACTTTATCTGATTGCAGAGAGAGTTGCATCCCGGAGAGCCAAAGATAAAGAAGGGCGAAAACTTTACACAACCCGGGATGTTCTGATTCATGCTGATCTGGCTACATATCTACCGGTCTGGGAGGGTTTCGGCAACGCTTTTCTGGAAGCGGTGTCCTGTAAGGTCCCTATTGTAACTACCACCTACCTGGTATATAAAACCGATATTCAGGGTGTTGGTTTTAAAGGACCTGAAATCCGTGACCGTTACGATAAAGAAGGCCGTCTGGAAATTCCCGACAGTGTTCTTGTAAAAATGCATCGTATACTTACCGACCGTCCATATCGGGATAAAATCGCAGAACACAATTTCAAAGTCGGCCGTAAGGAGTTCGGTTTTGATACCCTGAAAAAGGGACTCTCCGGGTTGATTGAAGACTATTCAGATGAAATCCGAGCCTCCCGAAGGCGGCTTTCCAAGAGTCTCACCTCATATTTTGTCTGATTTGCAATGTAATCAGGACAGGAGCCTTTGTAAAGAGGCAGTTCTATAATTCGAATGATATTTTGTTAGACTAATATACTTAGTAAGTATATGCCTAATTCCTTACAATAATAGGAATTATTCTCAATAATAGACTTGCAAACCGTTGGCGGCAGCCCTATTATAGTAGAAGGGCATTGCCCGTAAACATTCTAATAGAAAAAGGATACCGTTATGAAAGATCTTAAAGGTACTCAGACCCAGAAAAATCTGATGACCGCATTCGCCGGTGAATCTCAGGCCCGCAACCGCTACACCTATTACGCCTCCAAGGCTAAAGAAGAGGGCATGGTTCAGATAGCCCGGATATTTGAAGAAACCGCCAATCAGGAAAAAGA
>DEIH01000179.1:11937-13825 GCA_002352375.1 Spirochaeta sp. UBA2779
ACCATGTACCCCGAGTTTGCCAAAACCGCCCGGGAAGAAGGCTTTAACGAATTGGCCGTTGTATTTGAAGCCATTGCTGTTGCCGAGAAACAACATGAGAAACGCTATCTCGACCTGAAAAAGAACGTAGATACCGGTAAGGTATTCGAAAAAGATTCAGTTATTGTATGGCGCTGCATCAACTGCGGTTACCTTTTTGAAGGTGCTAAACCACCGGTGAAGTGCCCTGCATGTGCCCATCCCCAGGCTTATTTTGAAGTTCTCGGCGAGAACTGGTAAAAGGAGAAAAGAAAATGGCAGCTAAGTACGATGTATATAAATGTGAAGAATGCGGGAATATTGTAAAAGTGTTGAATTTCGGCGGCGGGACACTGGTCTGCTGTGGTCAGGACATGGTTAAAATGGACGAAAAGACGGCTGATTCAACCACAGAGAAGCACGTTCCCCTGATTGAAAAGGTAGAAGGCGGATTCAACGTTACCGTCGGCAGCACCCTTCACCCCATGCTGGAGAATCACTGGATTCAGTGGATAGAGCTGATTGTAGACGGCAAACGCCTGTTTCAGGAACTCAAACCCGGGGATGAGCCCAAGGTTCAGTTCTGTTATTCCTGCGGCGATCCGGAAACTGTAACCGCCAGGGAATACTGCAACCTTCATGGCTTATGGAGAGGAGAGCTCTAGGATTATGGCCATTTCAAAGACAATGTCCGATGCGCTGAACAAACAGTTCAACGAAGAATTAAGTTCTGCCTATCTGTACGAATCCATGGCCGCAGACTTTTATGCTAAAAACTTATCCGGTTTTGCCGTCTGGATGACCGCCCAGGCCTCTGAAGAGCGGATTCATGCCCAGAAAATTCATCAGTTTCTGGACGGGAACGGTGAACGTGTTTTCTACGCTGCTATCAGTGAACCCCAGGCCGAGTGGAAAACACCCGTTGATGCCATAAAAGCCGCCCTGGGTCATGAAAAATTCATCTCCAAATGCATTCACGATCTGGTACGTATGGCCCGAAAAGAAGATGATATCGCCACTGAGAGCTTTCTCGGCTGGTTTGTTACAGAACAAATCGAAGAAGAAACAACCGCTCAGGCACTTATCGACAAACTCGAGATGGTAGGTGATAATAGAATGGGTTTATACCAACTGGACAAAGAAGTCTCCACTCGAGTGGAAAACAACGGAGGTTGATACATGAAGAAGTACGTATGTGATGTCTGCGGATATATTTACGATCCGGCAGAAGGTGATGAAGACAACGGAGTAGCCGCTGGAACCGAATTTGACGCTATCCCTGAAGATTGGGTCTGCCCGCTCTGCGGCGCCGAGAAGTCCGAATTCTCTGCAATGGATGAGTAATCGCTTACAGTAATTTGTTTTAATTGAAAAGGCTGCCTTTACCGGGCAGTCTTTTTTTATCTCTTTTTTCGAGAATGACCTCTATCGCCAGGTTGTTGAAATCGCACAGTGAAAGTGCTACACTTAAATTGTGGAGTGTGAAATGAGGAATATTACCATCTCTGTGAGTGAAGATGTTGCCAGATGGGCCCGGGTATATGCGGCAGAGCATGAAACAAGCATATCCCGTATGCTGAGCGATACACTTCGGGAAAAGATGGCTTCTGATTCATCTTATGCCCGGTCTATGGAACGTTTTCTCAGTAAAAATCCAGTAAATCTCAGGGATGGAGGAGAGCACTATCCTGATAGAGATGTAATTCATGAACGCTAAAGTATTTGTTGATACAAATATTATTGTATATTCCAGGGACAACCATGAACCCGGGAAGCAGCGGATAGCCCGGGAAATTCTGACAAAACTATGGCAGGAAGGAAGCGGAAGAATCAGCACCCAGGTATTAAATGAATATTTTGTAACAGTAAC
>DEIH01000058.1:0-2784 GCA_002352375.1 Spirochaeta sp. UBA2779
GGCTCTGCCCTGGGGTATGATACCATTCATTCTCCTGGTTCAGACTGTTTTTCTTTCAGGTTTAACCCCAGGACAATCACCAACTGAAGAGCAGTGGCTCAATTTTATAAAAATCAATCCAGGTATCCCCCAAATCCCCGAGGATGAAAAAATGGGGTTGCTTGCCGGCCGACGTAATCCGGAGGCTCTCTGGGAATCGGCACTTATTGTCTGTGATTCAACATTTGAATCAATCAGAAAGGGAGAGGTTCCAGGTGATGTTATTCTCCCTGCTGTTCGAGTTCCCCTTACTCTGGCATTCTCCCGGGTTTTATCCGGGGGGGGGAAAGACCTTTCTCATCGCTATGCTCTACCCCAGAGGGATGGAAATCGCCTCAGTGTACAGGTACGCCTGTCTGGAGACGGGAAGGTGAGTTACGGTTTTATCTATCTTGTGAGAAAGAAAGAGCAGTGGTTTATCGACCAGTGGATGCTGGATTTGAGTGAATACCCCGATGTAGAGAATAACTCGGATACCGAGAGTTAGGCTTCGTCAAGTTCGATGCTCGGGCGTTTTCGAGGGAATCGTTTGCCCAGAGCCACGGTATTGCCTTTACTTGAGAACACAACACCTTGATTCCAGTATTCTACAGCGGCAAACAGGGCGTTGCCCCCGTCGTTATCATCGCTCTTTTCCGTGCGGTAAGACACATACTCGGCAAGTTTGATGTAGTCCTCTTTGGACAGGCAGTCTTGTCTGTTGACGTTAAAGGCATTCCATTCATCAATATTCTGAAATCCCTCACCTTTATCTTCGACGATTATTCTGGCTTCCTCGGTGGAGAAGGTGTACCAGACTTTAATTGTTTTTTCCGGATCGGATTTATTGCCGTGTTTAACAGCATTTTTAATAACTTCACTGATCTGCTGCTCCAGCAGATTGATTTCTTTTATTTCCGGTGGAGCTTTCTGAACGATCATCAGAGTAAAATAACGAATGCGACGGAAATCACTGGGAAATTCCTTGGTGAACATATTGTCTTTGGAAAAGAGATTGTGATTATCGTCCTGAAGTATCTTTTTGGCGGCTTCCATTGCAGCTCCTAGTCGGTGAGTTGTTTAACGGCTTCTATAACACTTCCGGAGATGGGGAAGTAGCCCATAAGCTTGGTAAGTTCAATTACTTTTTTTACCGATCCCCGGACATTGGTAATTAGAAGTTTCAGGCTGAGTTTTTTTATTGTGGAGCATATATAAATTAAAGCTCCGATACCGCTGGAGTCAATGTAATCCACATTTTCCAGGTTGATGATAAACTTTTGGATTTTCTTTTCCAGCATCTTCATTACAAGTTCTTTGAGTTTGTATGAGTTGTAGAGATCCATTTCACCATTAACATCAATGATGTAGATGTCGGAGCTTTTACGGATTTTCAATTCCAATTTTATCTCTCCTCAGTTTTACATAAATCCAGACTACACTGAAACTTGGCGGATAAAAATAACCGCTGCAACTATATCATCGGCAAATTCTGCCGTCAAGCACGACTATATTGTGTTACAAGCTTGAAATAAATTTTCCGGTCTTTCTCCGATGCAAAATTTGAAATAAGAAATCCGTAAATAAAATAGGGGCCGTCTTTTTTCTCCCAGCGTAATTCTGCAGTTACCGTTATCCGGTCCAGACCACTGGTTTCATCAGGAAGAATCTGGAAAGTAAGTATCTCATTGATGCTGTAAGGAAGGGCACTTACGGTAACAATTTTACAGCCCTCTTCTGTCAGATTCCGCAGATAACCGGGACGGGAATCCATTATTGTCTTAGCGTATCCCTGATTTCGGGGTTCCATACGGTGTTCAGGCATTATTCCACCTAATTCCCATGTTGATTTGTGTTCCTACAACTTTTCCCGGAGTATAGGGAATTGTTTCATCGTTTTCATCGTAGAAACTGATTTCAAAAATGGGAAAGAGTCTTTTGGCGACAATCAGCCCCATTCCGAATTTCTTATACTGGTTTTCTTCCCTGTAAAGCTGAAAACTGTTGCTGTTTGTATCAATTTCGCCGATAGCTTCGCCAATGTCGTAGGGTAAGTCTGACATATCAAATCCACCACCCTGGTCGATAATGCGGATATTCAGAACCTCATTTTCAACTTTGAGCTCGGTGCGTATCTTCTCATGAACATCTTTTTCCCTGTGGGCCCGTAGAGAATTATTAATGAGTTCGAGTATGGCGTATCGGGTATGTTCATCATCGTGAGGACTTTCGGGGATAGCTAACCCGTTCACCTGTTTAAGGATTTCATGAAAGGGTGCGTCTCCACTGATATTCATGACGACGCGTTTGTATTTTCTGCCCTGGAAAACTATATGACGCATTCTCTGTTCTGGTTTACAATAGGTAAGGACTTTACCTGATGTACTCTTATTTAATTTATACCGGGATATCCCATCTAAATCAATTAACAAAACTCCATCCTGCCCTGATTTTAAAAATTCAGGGGGAACTTGACGGTATCGCCCAGCGATTCGGCGGCAGGCGAGTTCAGGATGAACTGTATCACTTTCCCCCTTCTCTGGGTGAAACTGCACGGAAAACGGCTGAAGCTGCTCAGGCCATGTACCAGTATCTCAGAGGGAATGACAGAGAACTTTTCGGCATTACGATCCTTGTCTCCGGTAGTGCCGGGGACAACCAAACCCTCTCATCCGGGCTGGAATCTCTTCTCTTCAAGGTACCAGATGATAATGGATTCTGGGTTGATAAAGATTTTCTTGATGATTTTAACGCATATTTTGACGG
>DEIH01000058.1:2809-9950 GCA_002352375.1 Spirochaeta sp. UBA2779
CTGATACGCTCGGATAGACTTAAAGTAGTTCGAGGAGCACTGGAACGACTGGAGCGTGATGAAAACGACCGCAGCGTACTTCTTCTCAGGGGACGTCCCGGATCGGGAAAACGTGCCACCTTGTACCGGGCCTTAAAGGAGCTTTACCCGGACGACGGCGGTGTACCTCTTGTAATTCCCTTTGCCGAAGATGCTGAAGATCCCATGGAACCCTTTGTCCGGGCCCTGGGCAGCTTTTTAACAACTGTTTCTGAGTATCTTGATGAGGATGAGATACTCTGGTGGGAAAAAGAAGGGGTTGAGTATCTTGAACAGTGCCGAAAGGGCCGAATCCGGGATACTTCCCGAGACCAGGGACCGGTAGACCTGATTCAGGCCTTTGCCCTCTACGTCAAAGCCTATGTGGAACACCGTAGGAGAAGCGGCCGGCCGGCCTATGTTCTAATCGATGCTTTTTTCTCCGGATCTGATGCGGTAACCTGGCTGCGTTCTCTTCTCAATGAGTTTCTCGGCAAAGAGTCTTTCCGTCTTATTATTATTCGGGATTCAGATGATTTTGACGAAGCACTTCCCCTTCCCGGTAAAGGACATGAGGTTACCTTCCGTCAGCCGACAGATAACGAATGGGACTCCATTGTCAGAGAGGCTTCTTCAGGGAATCTCCCGGATGAAAATGTTCTTAAACAATTAGCTGAGAACTGCGGGGGCAGTCTATACAGACTCTTTCATGGACTTCTGGGACTTGAACGGGGATTCTCAGTGGATACCGATCCCGGTGAAGCTCTGGTGTCTTCTCTTGACAGAGAAACCCGGCGTACTTTGTTTCTCGCCCATGCTGCCGCCGGTCTGGCAGACCGGAAACTTCTTGTTGAACGGCTGGTATCTGATGAGGAACGGGTGGTTGAAGGGGCCAGATTCGATGGTCTTGTGGATTTCGGACTGATACGGGAAGATCCCGATGGCCGGATTCGGGGCATTCCCGGCGGCCCGGTAAACGCCGCAGTAAAAGACCTTGATAATATCAGGGAAGCAGATCGCTTCGGAGAATACCTCTACAAGCGCCTGAATCAGGGCGATTCCATCGATCTGTTCCGCCTGTTCCGCTATCTGGAACAATGGGGACCGGTTTCCAGGGGAATCGCCATCCTGGACCGGCTCCTGGAGAGCCTTTTAACCAACCGGAGACTTCGGGCCGCAGGCTTACTTTTAAACGGCCCTCCCATGTCTCTCTCCGATCTTGATGGCCGGGATATGGAATCCCTGCAGAATGTTATCGGGGCCGCCAGGCTGCGCTACGTGCTTCTTACAGGGGGAGCTGATCAGGCCCGGATTCTATTGAGGGAGGGTACTGTATCACTCGTCAGCAGCCGGGGAATCTACTCCGATCGTTTCAAGCTGCACAACGCCCGCTACTCCTATGCGGTGGAGCGCTGGGATGAAGCCCTGAGTGCTTCCAAGGAATCCCTCTTCAGATTTCAGAAGTCCGGCGACCATGAAGGGGAAACCCACGCCCATCTTGAGCTTGCACTCTCCTTTTTAGTAACCGGTAAGGTACGGGATGCACTTGAGCATTTCAGTATTGCTCACCGAATTGGATCTCAAGTGAGTGCCTCCTGGGGGGTTCTCCGTGCAGCCGCCATGGAAACTGTTACCCAGTTTATCTTCGGGAATCTGCCCCGGGCCGGACGAGAAAGCCGGGAGTTCCGTGATACCGCCCACCAGGCCGGCCGGCGAGACCTCTGGCTGCTTCTTACCCTTACCGCTGTCCGTATCTCCTGGGAGCTTGGCCGATACGATGAAGCTGCTGCTCTGGCAGAAGAAGGAAGGAACACAGCCGGTTTCTACGGTCTTGATGCTGAAAAGAGTGTTCTGACTCTGTGGAAAGGCCGCAGTCTGCTGGCTGCAGGGAATGCTGAAGGCCGGAGCCTGCTTCTTTCCGCTGCTGATTCCCGGGAGGCCCATGCATTTCTTGCCGAAGATGCCTATTTTGCCGGGGATACCAGTGCCGCCAGACTGTACATAGGGAAGGCTCTTTCCAGCGAACGTGCCAGTTGTCGTCTTCAGGGAGAAGCCGATGACTGGTCTGATGGATTCTTCCCCATCGAGGGACGGTTATCCGACTCCCGGGGACCATTGGATGTTCTGGGGGAGTGGATTGAGGGCTTTGATGCCTTTCTCGCCGGAGAATCCGGTGATACTTCCGCTATTAAACGCCTGACAGCTTTGCTGGAAAAAGACGGCCGCCGTATACCCGGGCCTTTCAGTTATCTTTACGCTCTCTGGGCTGTATTGATTACTCCGGATACCGAGAGGGAGCTGCAAACCCGCTTTATGAGCCGGGCATTCAACAACCTCCAGGTTCGTGCCGGGAGGTTTGACGACAACCAGACCAAACATGCCTGGCTTTCCTCTAATCCCTGGAACAAGCGCCTCATGGCCGAAGCACAAAGGCGGAAATTTTTATAGTATCCCGGGGAAGTGGGAAGAGGGGGCATGTAGAGTGTATAATTTCAGTTGACATTCAGGTGCTGATTACGCTACATTTGCCCTCGACTTTGGTGGCGTAGCTCAGTTGGTAGAGCAATCGGCTCATATCCGATCGGTCAGGGGTTCAAGTCCCTTCGCCACTAACCATAAGTGACTGTTTTAAAGCAGATCTCTTTTGTGCAACACCCGGCCTTGTGCCGTGGTTTCATATAGAGAGAGGGTCGTACTCCTTTGGGAGCGCGGCCCTTTTTTAAATCGGATCTTCCTCAGGTCTGCAGGATGCAATTTCCGGCATTTTACGTTATTTTCTTTAAATGACCTCTGACGCCGTGAAGCTTTTATTCCTCAAGCTGAAAATTGAATATCTCGAATCCAACCGATACCTTCCTGAATCTCTAGGACGCTCTGATGTAACTCGAACATTCTACTATCGGCGCAACCGCAGGGAGTTCGATCAGCTCACCACCAGGTATGCATGGGCCCTTAAATGTGGTGAGGGCCTCCCCCTTCTGGAAGTTCGTAATCTCGGCGGCCCTCTCGGTTACGGCCTCTTCACTCTGAGCCCCCTGAAACCCGGCGACCTGATAGGGGAGTACACCGGCATCGTCCGCCGGGCTCACCCGGGGCGTCCGCTCTCGGGCGGTGGATACACTTCAGACTATTCATGGGGCTTCCCCAAGGTGCGAACCTTCAGCCGGGAGCTGGAAATCGATGCTCGGGAAGCAGGTGGGTTATTGAGATTTGCCAACCACGTTTCGGAGGCTGGTTCGGAAACAGATTCCGGGCCATCGGCGGAGCCCGATCATTTCCCCGTAGATCGGCAGTGGCATGTGGTATTCACCGCACGGCTTCCCATCGAAGCAGGCGGAGAGATTACTGTGGATTACGGAGAGGCCTACTGGAATCAGAGTGAACGGGAGCTGGTATAAAATCCCTTAATACTCGTAGGCTCCGATAGACCAGGGGGCTGTCCGGGTATTACCGCTCTTATCCACATTGAAGAAACCCGAGAGATTCAGTCCGCCTGTGCGGGCATTCTGCGGACCTGCTGCACTCAGGCGCCAGTTTTCATTCAGAAATCCCACTCCTGTCATGGCGGGTATATAACTGATGAAGTAAATATCCGGGTTGTTTGTACCGTCCATAAGATTTCCCGATGCTGCACGGGCATAGGTATTAATCAGGTCCGTCTCCATATTTGCAGGATCGTCGTATACATTCGTCATTATAATGGATGCATGCCTGTTACCCGCGACAGGGCCGGAGAGGATGAGGTTGCTGTTAACTTCTCTTGGCGGATCTGTCTGCATACTGATACCGTAGGCATTTCCGGTCCCCGGAATTCCGGAAATCAGAAGGTTGTTATAGATAAAGATATTATCATCATTAGAGAAGATTCCTGTTGTATTTAATGCACCGGAACCTCCGAAAACCGTATTGTTGTATACTCTGACCGGGTTTGCTGCTCCTGAGTTATCATTGTTCCGAAAATTGATTCCGTAGGTGCTTCCTCCACCGGAACTTGCTTCTCCCGCATGAATTACGTTGTTGAAAATGTCAGCTCCGGAATAGTCAAGGTATATTCCTGTATCGAGGTTTGACGCCGTACCCCCGAAAATATGGTTTGCCAGGATTTTCGGGTTTGATTGTCCTTCAATATGGATTCCCACAGATCCTGAATTTGTACCACCCATTATTCTGTTTTCGGAAATTCTGGGAGACGAACCTCCAGTGATATCAACAGTGTAAGTGTTTTGAGAATCTCCCCCGGCAATAACATTGTTACTGATTTTCGGCCGGGCTCCACCACTGATTTCAAGGGTTTTTGTCATTCCAGCTATGTTGCTGTTATCATTCAGGGTAAATCCGTCAAGAAGAGTTTCCGGCCCGATGGAAGCTGAATCAAAGACAAGAACTGTATTACCGTCATCCCTGTGGAGTTCCGTTGTGTAGACATCAGGATTTCTAGACCATGAGGGGACGTTATATCCTCCCAGGATACGAATATCCGGGGCGGTATCGATGTCAGGCATGTTCGGGCTGGTTAGATCATAACTGCCCAGAGCAATACGAATTTCTGTAACATCCGCTCTCGGCTGCCCGGCTGTTCGGGCAATATCATAAGCCCGGGTCAGAGACGCGAAGGGTGCCTGCCGGGAACCCAGGGGATGATTATCATCTCCAAGAGTTGAAATATAGATAACTTGCGGAAACGCACCATTGTCATACTCATATGGCCCGATGGACCACCCTACACCGGTATAACCGTTTCGAGGATGCCAGTCTTTGTCCCGTTTGTCTCCCGGGTTTTCTTCGGGATATTCAGCAATTCCGCTGAGATCTTCCCCGCCGTAAACCACATCGTCATACAACGTCCCGGTGATACGCCCGACATCAAGATCATCTGTATCGTAGTTATATGTCGTATCAACACCAACATGGAGGCTGATATTGCCGGAAATACTGGCGGAGGCATTCTGCCAGTTGTATATGCTGTTCGGTGAACCGGGAATAAGCTCCAGTTCCGCTACCCCATTGGCGTCCCAGAAGTCGTTGTTTCGGATTGGCACATTATCGACATTGAGATTCGATCTTATTCCCAGAAAATCATCTGCCTGATGAGACCATATGAGATTGTTGTGGAGTTCCAGGGTATTACTTCCATCCAGGTTTATGCCAACCGTCTTGTCAGCTCCATCTCCGGTTCCAACACGAATCGCATTGGATGAAATCCGGGCAAAACCCATGTTCTGCAAATTGATTCCTAAGGCCTCTCCCATGGAACCGGCAGATGCTTTATCTGTGATGATTACGGAGTTGTACATGTGAAAATTATTTCCCACACCGGAATTCGTAATATTCAGCCCTATCGGTGATGGTGAGGAGTCTGCGATAAAAGTGGCACCCAGAATATTGGTATCCAGTCCAATAGCAGGATGTGAGGACTGAACAGCTACAGATTTCAAACTGCTTTTTTTTGCATGAATCCAAGTATTATTTATATCAAGGGAAGTATCAGATGCGACAATTCCGAAATTCTCTGTCTCAACAAAGTTATCATTTGTTATGATACCTGATAGTATCGCTCCCCCCCATGTTATGATGCTGCTGCTGATTGCACCGGATGAGCTGATACCATAGGCACTATCAGTTAAATCACCGGATAAAATGAAACATGATTCAAGCTGCAGGTTTGAGTTGTCCATCCTGATTCCAACAGATTTCCCTGTTCCTCCATTTTTTCCAACGATTCTGGATCCTCTGACTATCGGGGATGAATTAATTAACGTCAGCCCGGAGGAATCACCGGCTCCCTGGGAGGCAATGAGGGTAACATCGCTCAAAAGAGGCTGGGCATTATTAACTATGCTAAGGGCAGAACTGAACAACGTATTCGGAGCAGCTTCAATCCGCACCTTGTTCATTATGAAACCATTGGAGACTCCATCGTACTGCAGTATATAAGAGGGAGAGAGTTCTCCTCCACCTGCAATCTGTGCACTGTTGAACAGTATAGACTCGGGTCGAGATTCCCAATTACCATCATAACGGTCGTCAAATCCCGGTTTGTAACCTCCATTGATGCTAAGGGTATTGGATACAGGATTAAGAGCATTGGAGATTGTATTGAAGGGGGCCACGTCGTATGGGGTATCTGATGCTTCAATTTTAATGTTGTAATAAACATTCGGGGATGCCTGAATACGTGTTATCGCTTCTCCCCATGATAAAATCGGATCAGTCTTTGTGCCTGCGGCAGCATCGTTTCCGCTTTTTGAAATGTGCAGTGCCGGGGGATCGTAATAGTAGCTGATTTCTGATGCCCGGCATTCATATCCGAATTGATCGGAATATATTCCTTTATTAAAAAATATCTGATGATTTTCAGGGTAATAGGGTTGGGCATCAACACCAAAACCTTCAGGGTAATCCGGCAGGTTTGCTATACGGTAAGGGGGAGGGTATGCTGAAATTATATCCATCCTCCAGTTATCCCATTGCGGGGAATCACCTGCATTCCAGGAACCAGAATCCATATTGGGTATAATTGCACCTGATTCGTCCTTAAAGCCGATTCGGAGATCGAGAGGGGCCGGGACATCCGGTAGATGGGGATTGAGTACTACCGGGTAGAAGGTTTTATCAACATCAATGTAAAAGTCGATATAATCTGTCACAATACCGGATTCAGGGTTTATTCTACCCACTCTAAGCTGGTGTTGAACCGGCAGGTTCCCCTCATTAAAGTCCAGCTGTGTTACTCCTGAAATAAGGGGTTTCCAATCCGGAATTGAGGTATCCCAGTATTCAGCTTTTGAATCTTTTCCTATAAGATCGAATGAAATAACAAGATTGTTTGTTGTGTCTGTTGAATATGGGACATTTAAAAGAAAAAAGTTACTGAATCCTTTAATTTCCAGAAAAACATCCGATGTCAATGTTGGGTTTACCAGAGCATTATCAGAAGAACTGAATCCAATTCTTGAGAAATAGAGGGCTTCATCTGTCTGTTTAAGTAAATCACCCCGTTTGAGGGCATTACAGCCGCTGATGGTTAAAATGAGAAGGATAACTGCTGTAATAGCCGGGAGAAGGATAAATCTTGCTCTCATGATGTCTAACTTATCGTCTCTTCGCTGTTTGTTCATGTTTA
>DEIH01000230.1 GCA_002352375.1 Spirochaeta sp. UBA2779
GACGAAGTAGAAGAGCTGGACGAAATAGAAGAGCTGGATGAAGTAGAAGAGGTTGGTGTAACACCGGGAATTACGGAACACGAAGATATATCAGATGATTTAGAGGAGCTGGATTTACTTGAGAGTGATGAGAACGTGGAAGAAAATGTTTTGGAAGTTCTTCCTGTTGTACTCTCGGATGACACCAGGGAGTTGATTGAGATTGACAAGGTTGATCAGGACAGGTTGTATATGTTCGACAAAGAGTTCAAAAAGACCGAGACTATTCATCATGATGAAGAGACTTCCGCAGAAATGCAGGATTTAGAAGAAGTGATTGATGATTTTGATGAAGTAGACGAACTGGAAGAAGTTGAAGAGCTTGAGGATTTGGATGTACTGGATGATTCAGAGCTTGAAGAGTCTCCGGTAGCCAGTACCGGGATAGAGAATGTTGAATTCTTTACAATTGATGATATTAAAGAGCGCATTACATCTAATGTTACCGATACTCTTTCGAAACCTGTTGCTGTTCCTGAACGTGGTGATTCCATGGAAACCCTTGTTAAAACCAGAACAACCGGTATTCTTCCAGGATTCGACGACCTCGAAGATAGTTTTGATTTCGGAAATGAGACGGCAGAGCTCATCTGGACTGATGAAGGCTTGGATTTCGATCGATTTCTCCAGGGCTTCAAGAAGGGAGCTACAGGAATTTACAAGTCATTGATGAGCCTTTCAAAAGACTATAATGCCATCTGCGGAGTACTCCTCGCCGGTTCTGGAAAGGGACTGGAAACAGATTATTCTGTCGGTCTGGATGATGAGAGTGCCACAAATTTATCAATAACCCGAAATGAACCGTTGTGGTCTGAGTGGTTCGGAGAAAGAAAAATGATTTTTATTCCCGATCTTTCCGGATCTTTATATGCAGAGAAAACCAGTCACAACGATTTTCGATATATTCGGTCCGCTTTGTTCCTCCCCGTATTGTACCATGGCTCTCAATCATATATTTTCCTGGGATTTAAAGATCCACCAGTCGATCCTCTAGCCATGATTGTCAATGATTAAGGCTTTTTGTAAATCCTTATTTGGCTGATAATAGCTTTAAAGCGCATTCCTGAGGAAAAAAACACTGCCCCTTGACCATAGTTTGGTCGACTGTATAATCATAGTTTGAAAATGCATCATAGGGGGAACCATGCTGAACATTATTTTTATGATCATCCTTCCCCTCGGCGGCGTTATTATCGGGTGGTTAATCCGGTTTTTATACGCTAGAAATCAACTTTCTTCATCAGAACAAAAAGCACTCAGGCTGAAAGAAACTGCTGTAACAGAAGCGGAAAATGCCAAAAAAGAGGTTCTCCTCGGAGCACAGGATAAAATCCTTGAGGAACGTCGGCAGTTTGAACGTGAGATTCGTGAGCAGAGAACAGATCTTCAGCGATATGAGAAGCGGGTCCAGCAGAAAGAGGACAATTTAGATCGGAAAACTTCGGAACTTGAAAAGCGTCAGTCAAATCTGAATCAAAGACATGACGAAATGGAGAACCGGGCCAGGAAGCTGGAAGATGAGGAATTACGTTGGCAAGCTGAGCTGGAAAGAATTTCCGGTCTCAGCGCCGAGGAAGCGAAGAAGATCCTCATGCAGAGTCTCGAAAATGAGGCAAAGCATGACGCGCAGGTATTAATTAACAAGATAGAACAGGAAGCCCAGGTTACTGCGGACAAGAAAGCCCGGGACATTCTCATTACAACCATTCAGCGTCTGGCTACAGAGGTAAGTTCGGAAATTACCGTTACTTCAGTGAGTCTGCCGAATGATGAGATGAAGGGACGGATTATTGGTCGTGAGGGCCGTAATATACGCACCCTGGAGACCTTAACCGGTGTTGATATCATTATTGATGATACTCCCGAGGCTGTTGTTATCTCATGTTTCGATCCGATCAGGAAAACTATTGCCAAAACGGCTCTTGAACGGCTTATCCAGGACGGAAGGATACATCCGGCCCGAATTGAGGAAGTTGTTCAGAAGGTAGCTAAGGAAATCAGTCAGATTATTTATGAGGAAGGGGAGCGTGTGCTTTTTGACCTCGGTATCCACGACATGCGTCCCGAGGGAATACGTGCCCTCGGCCGGTTGCATTTCCGAACCAGTTACGGTCAGAACGTTCTTTCACATTCCAAGGAGGTTGCTATCCTTGCCGGTATGATTGCCAGTGAAGTGGGAGCCGATGTAACTATAGCCAAAAGGGGAGCCCTGCTTCACGACATTGGAAAGGGTTTGGAAACCGATGGTGAAGGCGGACATGCGGAGATAGGTGGTGATCTTGCCAGGCGGATGGGTGAAGAGCCCAGAGTTGTGAATGCCATTGCCGCTCATCATGACGATGAAGAAATAATCTCTCCGGAAGGTGTTATTGTTCAGTTGGCTGATGCTATCTCAGCGGCCCGCCCCGGAGCCCGGCGTGAAACCCTGGACAATTATATTAAGCGTCTTGAAAACCTTGAGAAGATTGCTATGAGTTTTGACGGTGTGGATAAGGTGTTTGCCATACAGGCAGGTCGTGAATTGCGTATTATGGTAAATCATGAGCGTATTAATGATAATCAGTCAAAACAACTGGCCAAGGATATTGCTAAAAATATAGAAGACCAATTGAAATTCCCCGGTAGAATCAGAGTTACGATTATTAGAGAAACCCGGGTAGTTGAGTACGCACGTTAAGCAAATTTCAGTATAAGTGATAAGCGCCGGTTGCGTCGAATGATGCTCCGGCGTTTTTTTAAGCAATTGGAACCAGGAGAGTTCTGACATGAAAAACATGCGGATTCTATTTCTCGGCGATCTGGTTGGAAAGCCCGGCCTGCGGGCTCTCTTTGTAGGCCTTTCTCCTCTTGTAAAAGAAACGGCTGCTCAGCTTGTTGCTGTAAACGGAGAGAATCTTGCAGATGGTTTCGGACTGACTCCAGAGGATATGGATAAACTTTTCTCTATGGGTGTTTCTGTTATTACCAGCGGGAATCATATCTGGCAGAAAGATGATATTTTCCCTTTGCTGGATTCTGAAAAAAACCTTCTCCGGCCTGAGAACTATCCATCTGGTGTACCGGGGCATGGAACAGCAGTCCTTGAGAAAGCAGGCCGTAAAATAGGTTTTCTCAATATTCAGGGGCGTGAGAGAATGGGGTTTTCCATCGACTGTCCTTTCAGTTCTGCTAAAAAGGCCGTTTCCAGATTACGTGAGCAGACAAAGTGTATCATTGTTGACTTTCATGCTGAGGATGTAAGGGAAAAGGAAGCCATGTTTCATACCCTGGACGGCAGGGTTTCTGCTGTGCTGGGTACACACACTCATGTGCCAACAAGTGATGAAAGAATACTATCCGGGGGAACAGCGGTTATTACCGACCTGGGTATGTGCGGTCCTGAGAATAGTGTTATCGGAACCAGACCGGAACTTTCTATTCGTCGGTCATTAACCCAGCTGCCTATTCGAATGGAAGTTCATGATGCTCCGGCAGCTCTTCAGGGTGTACTTCTGGAAATTGATTCAGAAACTGGAAAGGCTCTCGGGATTCAGAGAATCCGCCGGGTACCCGAGGAATCTTGATAAGTGGCCGATAAATTACGTTCCGGCTGGACTTCTTTGAAACTATTGCTAACCTCCCGTTATCCGGAGAAAGATTCAAAAAGGCTCTATTCAGCTATACTATGCGGTGAAATTATTGTAAATGGGGAAAAAGTTAGTAATCCGAAAACCGCTGTTCCGGGTGATGCCGAAATAATCTGGAAAGTAGACAAGTATGTGGGCCGGGGCGGATTGAAGCTGGAGGGAGCTCTGTATGATATGTCTTTGGATCCTTCGGGCATGGTGTGTCTTGATGCAGGTTCCTCAACCGGAGGATTTACCGATTGTCTTCTCTCGGTGGGGGCTGTCTGTGTCCATGCTGTAGATGTGGGATACAACCAGCTTGCCTGGAAGCTGCGCTCTGATAAGAGGGTGCAGGTTTATGAACAGACGAATCTGATGAATCTGAACCGGGAAGAGTTTAATCCACCCCCTGTTTTTGCCGTAGCAGACCTGTCTTTCCGCTCTCTCAGAGGTGCTGCATCGAAACTTTTAAGCCTGACAGGCGGAGGGCAGATTCTGGCCCTGGTGAAGCCGCAGTTTGAGCAGCCGGTGGAAAAAAACTTTGACGGAGTTGTCAGAACCCGTGAAGCCCGGGCAGATGTATTGAAATCTTTGATAAAAGATTTACTCTTTGAAGGTGTTTATGCACATGATGCCGCAGCCTCCCGGATAACCGGGCGAAAAGGGAATGCGGAAATATTCCTTCTGTTGTCCGGGGTAAAGGCCCCAGATTCTCTCTATGTGGAGAAACGTATTGAGGATGCCCTGGATGAATCGGAACGTCGACAGAGGTCAGACTGACTAAAAATCCTCACGTCCCAACGGGCCGCCAACCCAGAAACCCTCACCTCCGAGATACTCAATTCTCTGGCCCTCAACGAGAAATTGAACCTTTCTGACTGTCGAGAATTCTGTTGCAGTATAAACGATCTGCTCAACCTGAGATTTGTAGCCCTCAATACCCAGTGCATTGAAACGGAACTGTTCGTTGAAATCCAGGAATGCCACACTGTCTTCTATGCGGGCCCCGATTAACTTGGAACCCTCGGGAATAAGGGAGAGTACATCATTGGAGAGTTCATTGGGACGTGGACCATCCAGAAGAGCTCTGATAGACGTGGTAAGAGGAGATCCGCTGGCGGGAACCGGCCTGAGAACACTCTTAATACTGATTTTACCCTCGTCACTCACCCTGATAAAGAACAGCCTGGCTGTTGCATTTCCCTCTGTTACATCTTTCGGAGTCTCCTCCGGCGGTTTCAACGGGGGTGCATCAGCGGTCTGTTCAGGAACACCAAGGTTTACAATAGGTTCTTCTGGCTTTCCCTGAGCCCCATCATTAGCAATGCGTTCAATTTCAGGGCTGCTTGTATTTTCCACTGCCGGGATATTCCCGGGAAAGAGAGACTCTACGAAGTTACGGTTTAAAAAGAGTACTACAAGTATAAGAAGCAGTACTGCCGCGATGCTGAGGAACAGGGTGGTTTTATCTAATCCTGATGGATTACGTCTTGGGTTACTGTCGTTCAGTTTCTTTTTCTGCCGGGAAACACTCATAGAAGCATTATAGGCATCTTTCTTCCCGGCGTAACAGAGTCATGCCTCAGGGAATGATACATTTCATTTGACAGTCTGTATGAATAATCCGTATTATTTTATTGGAATGAAGGAATACAACGGCATACCTGCATCCCCGGGCATCGCTATTCATCATGTGTTTGCCCATTACGCTGATTCTATTCCTTTACCACAGTACTCCCTTCAAGAATCTGAAGTTGAAAATGAGTGGTCCAGATACCAGTCAGCTGTAGATCGTGCCTCTGATGAGATCCGGAATCTGATGGAAAATCTGGGGGCGGCTGCTTCCGGTAAACATCAGCTTCTGGATGCTCAGCTGCTGATGCTTCAGGATCCGGAAATGAACGACAAAATTAAAAAAACTCTCCCGGAAACCCTGCAGAATGTTGAATGGGTACTAAGCGAATATATTAACAGCATGGTAAATCGTCTGGAGGCTTCCGGGGATGAGTATCTGGCAGAACGCTCTCTGGATTTCATGGATGTCGCCCGGCGAATCACAAACCAGCTGCTCTATAGGGAAAGGCTGTCACTTACCAGGATAAGTAAAGAAGTAATCCTTGTCTCTCCCAATCTGCTGCCATCAGAAACGATAATGCTGGATCCTGACAAGGTAAGAGGCATAGCCTTGGATGCAGGAGGCAAAACCTCTCATACGGCAATACTGGCCCGTTCTCTGGGCATCCCGGCGGTTCTTGGCTTACGTTCTATTACCCGGAATATTAAACCTGACGACCTGTTAATCGTTGATGGCAACCGTGGCGTTGTTATTGTCGATCCGGATGAAAAAACCCTGATTTGTTACCGGGGAAAGCTCTTTGAACAGGAAAAACGGGAAAGTGAACTTGTTGGTCTGAAAAATCTGCCTGCCGAAACACAAGACGGTAAAAGAATCAACCTTTTGGCAAATATTGAGATTCCTGAGGAAATTGAACTTGTCCTGGCATCCAATGCACGGGGAGTAGGTTTGTTCCGCAGTGAGTTTTTATTTATGAACCCCCGGGAACAACCGGATGAGGATAGACAGTTCAGGGCTTATGTAAAGGTACTCAAAGCAATGGACGGTCTGCCGGTAACCATCAGAACTCTCGATGTGGGTGGTGATAAACTGCTTCCTTCCATGGATGGATTGGATGAAAGTAACCCTCTTCTGGGATGGCGGGCCATTAGGTTCTGTCTCGAAGAGGAAGAAATCTTCCGTACACAGCTAAGGGCACTGCTGCGGGCTTCGGTGTACGGGAATCTGCGGGTAATGTTTCCGTTGATTTCCAATGCGGAAGAGCTGGATTCGGCCCTTTCCATATTGGCTGAAGAACGCAGGGATCTGGAGGCCGGAGGGACTCCCATGTCTAAAAACATGCCGGTGGGAATTATGATAGAGGTACCTTCAGCAGCTTTGATATCTGATGTTCTGGCCCGTAAGTCGGATTTTTTCTCAATCGGTACCAACGATTTAATTCAGTACACAATGGCCGTTGACCGTGGAAATGAAAAGATAGCCGCCCTTTATCAGCCTTACCATCCGGCTCTGTGGCGTCTGATAAAAATGACTGTTGAGAATGCCGAGGCTGCATGTATTCCTGTGGGAGTCTGCGGGGAGGTGGCCGGAGATCCTGTGCTGGCGGTTATGCTTCTGGCCCTCGGCCTGGACGATCTTTCCATGGGTGCTTACAGTATCCCCGCAGTCAAGCGTATAATCCGTTCGGTCAATGCAGGAGAAGCTTCTGTTGCATTGGAGAGTATCATGAATATGGCCACTGCAGATGAGGTAGAGTCCTATCTGAACGGTTGGATGGGAGACAAACTTGACAAATAAGAATAAACGCCGCCCCAGGGTTGTAATTGCCGGACGTCCCAATGTAGGTAAGTCCACCCTGTTTAATCGGCTTTACGGCAGGAGAAGGGCTATAACAGATCCCACCCCAGGTGTTACCAGGGATGCTATTGAAGAACTCTGTTCCATTGCCGGTATTCCGGTGCTGCTGGTGGATACAGGTGGCGTAAAAGTTGAATACGAAGACAGCTTTGATGATATTGTAGCCGAACGGTCTATCTCCTCTCTCAAAGATGCCGATCTGATACTCTTTCTGGTTGAACTTGGTGAAATGACGGCGGAAGATGAACTGCTTGTTGATGAACTTCGGGATAAGTCTGATCGGGTGATTCTGGTTGTAAACAAGGCTGATACTCCTGAAAAAGATTATCTGGCCTCGGAATTTTATTCGGTGGGTCTGGGCGATCCCCTTCCTGTTTCTGCAGCTCACGGTAGGAATATGGACTCTCTGGCTGAAATTGTCAGGGATAAACTGGAGCTGGTGATGGATCGACTGGCTTCAGAAGACGCCGATAGTGATGAGGCGGCTGAAGAACCTTCGGATCTTATCCTTGCACTGGTGGGAAAACCGAATGTTGGAAAATCTACCCTGGCCAATCGTCTTTCCGGTAATGAGTATTCTCTGGTATCGGATATTGCCGGTACTACCCGGGATACGGTTATCGGGGCGGCAGAACATAAAGGCCGGCAACTGAAAATTGTTGATACAGCCGGGATTCGGCGGAAATCCAAAGTGTCTGAGAATGTGGAGTACTATTCGGTGAACCGGGCTATCAGGGCCATGTTTGAAGCGGATGTTACTCTGCTGATGATTGATGCAGATGAGGGCCTGTCGGATCAGGATAAAAAAATAACTGCTCAAGCGGTAAAAAAGGGCCGAACAGTTATTATGGCTTTGAATAAATGGGATGAAAAAGTTCCGGACAAGTTGAAGCTCAAGAAAGCTGTGGACCGTATTCGTTTTCAATTCCCCATTCTTGACTGGGCGCCTTTAACACCCATATCCGCATTGAAAGGGTACGGGATAGCGGATCTGCTGGATGTAATATTAAAGGCAGATAAACAGCAGAGCCGGAGAGTGGATACTTCGGAATTGAACCGAGCGGTATCCGAATGGGTGGACTTAACGCCCCCTCCTACAAAAAAAGGACGGCCATTTAAGGTTCGCTATGTTACTCAGGTTTCTATTAAACCGGTTCGCTTTGTTGCTTTTGTTAACCGAAAATCCGGTTTCCCCGATTCTTACAGACGTTTTCTTGTCAATCAGATACGTCGGGAATTCGGCTTTAGTCTGGTTCCTGTGGAGCTTGAAATAACTGAGGGTAAAAAATGAGAGCCGGGGGATTCCTGCGATTACGCACACTGGCAGCTGCAGTGTTGATTATGACTGTGACGTTGGGCCCCCGGGCTGCTGCAGATGAAGCCGATCTGGTTTATTACAGGACTCTGGTTGCAGATTCGGCCTTCCCGGAGAATGATGAAACAAGGCGTCTTCTTTCAGAAGCGATAATGGCACCGGCATATCCGGCGGTTGAAACTCCATTCAAAATAAACCGGCAGCTTTCCGATGGACGTCTGGTTCAGTTTGAAGTGAGGAAAACCGTTCGTCACTGGTACCTTATTTTCAGAAATCAGCGGGGGAGTGAACCCCGGGAAAACTATCCAATCTGGGGCAGGGGAAGTTGGGTAATCAAAAAAGATCTGCTTACTGGAAGTTTTGTACAGGCAAAAATATTTCTTCAGGATGATGAGAACAGTTTTGTCCGGCTATTCCCTACGGATGATGGGCGCAGCAGGCTGGATGTTCACCTCTACGGCAGACAGCTGGGAGATGATGTAATTATCCCTGTTTTCTTTGAGGACCTGGTTCTGGCACCTTTTGCCGGAATTGCCGCTTTAACCGGACATTCTGTGGATTGGGAAATGCTGTTTCCCGATGCAGATTCCTACGGATACCGGAATGTGAAATCCATGGTGGCCTCTCTTGCCCGCTTCGATAATTCCATTATCGAAGTGAGGGATGCCGCAGTTAACGGAGCGGGACTGAACGTTTTTATCAAGTCCGGTAAGCCTGTTACTCTGGGAGAAAAAACTCAGGATGGCGGTTATCTTGAAAAAGGTGAAACCGGTATGAACTGTTCGGGTTATGTGAAATGGATTGCCGACGGTGTTTATTCTGCCTGGTCTGGAATACCAGGTTCCCGTTATTTGAATATTGATGAGCTGCGTCAGCCCACCTCTCGGGTTAACCGGAATCCATGGAGTGATTCCCGTTCTGCATCGGGGAGAGAGGCAAGGGATGAACTGGAGTCTCTTTTACGGGATCCACGGTTCGGATTGGACTGGAATCGGAATCTGGCGAGGATAGTAGAGGAAGCCAGGCTGGGAAAATCTCTGAGTACCGATGAAGTGGAATCTCTTGATACCGGGGAACTGGTTGGTATCCCCTTCTGGAAAGACCTGGGATACAGATTGGAGGATTTACCCTCGGCTCTGTATCAGCTGGCATCCTCCCGTCCTGGAGCCGTCTATCTGGCAGCGGTTAACTCCCGGTTTCTGCCGGAACCTACTGCCGAAGATCCGGATCCTATGCCTCTTCATCAATACTGGCATGTCTCGGTGTTGGCCCCGTGGTTTGAAAGCGGCGAAGGGCAGGAGGAGAGAGGACATTTCAGAGTTGCGGTACTTGATGTAGGTGATGTTTCAGATTCCCTGCTGCAGGTTCCCGGTTTTGCCGATATCCCCGCATACCCAGCCCGTATAACAGCTAACGCAACCCGTTATGCAAAACTCGGCCGGGATGACTCCGGTGAAATCCTTGTTCCCGAAGTGATGGTACAGCTGGTTCGGATTGATGTTCCATCGGATTTTATTCCGAATCCTCTGCCTGAAACCCATTAGCCCCTGTAACCGTGAAACCCTTTCAAACACGTACTATAATTATGTTATTGGCAGGTTGTTACCTGCTCTGGAGTGAAAATGCTGGATCTTATCGTTAAAGGTGGAGTCGTTCTCTGGGTTATCATGCTCCTCTCCGTAATTGCCGTTGTTATAATTATCGAACGCTACATGTACTTTCGGAATATCCGAACTGATGAGGAAAAGCTCTTTCTCAGGGTGAAATCGGCTATTGCCAAGGGGCATTATGACGAGGCCCAGGCCATCTGTGATGCCAGCCCCTCACCTTTCAGTACCCTGCTGAAAACAGGTATCGAACATAGAAACCGCAGTTCTTTTGAACGAAAAGAGGTTCTCAAGGATACCGCGGCCCAGGAAGTGCCCCGGCTGGAAAAAAATATCGGAGCATTGGGAACCATTGCTCATATTGCACCCCTTCTCGGACTACTTGGTACTGTTACCGGGAATATCAAAGCATTCGGGGTTCTCGGACGCTTCGGTTCCGTGGGAGATCCCTCCATTCTGGCCAAGGGTATTTCCGAGGCTTTGATTACCACCGCCGCCGGACTGATCGTAGCCATACCTGCAACGATTTTTTTTAACGCTCTCACCGGCCGGGTTAACACCCTGATTGTCCGGATGGAGAATCAGGTGAATGAAATGACTCTCCTCCTGGAAGAGGGGGAGGTTGGGAAGTGATTCTTCGCCAGCGGCTGAAGCCAAGGGTGGCCCTGGATCTCACCCCACTGATTGACGTGGTGTTCCAACTGGTTATTTTTTTCATGATATCCAGTGTTTTCAACACGGCTCCTGGTATTGAGCTAAATCTGCCGGACTCGGCAACCAGTGAAGCTGTTAAGGTTACCGAGGTGAGAATAACTGTAGCCGGTGCGGATGAGCTATATCTCAACCGGGATCTGGTAGCCCTCTCTTCTCTGGGGGATACCCTGAGGGAATGGAAAGATGAGGGCCGCCTGGAGGATGGTACGGCTGTTCTGGTAGAAGGCGGCAGAACTGTTCCCTATGAAACAATTATTACTGTACTTGATGAGGTAAGACGTGGCGGGGTTGATGCTGTAAACCTCATAACAGCCCCCATAACGGATGAACCATGATAGAAGCGTCAAGGGATGCGGCGGTTCTCAAACCCTCAGGAATCGGAGCGGCAGGGGAGGCTCTCAGACGCCGTCTTAACCGGCGTCATCTACTGGCCGCTGTAGGAATTGCCTTTCTCTTTCATCTTCTGATTATTCTGGGATTCTGGCTGGTGGATCTTATCAGAGTACAGGATATCGGTGACTGGTCCGGGCCGGTGCTGGTTAAAATCGGTGTTCAGGATGCACCGGATTCACCTGCTGTAGATCCAGGGCCTCTCCCCGATCAGCCGGAAGTGTCTGAGCAGCCGATTATCCCGGAGGAATCTCAACCGGAGACCGCTTCGGAAGCGGTTCCTGATAACTCCACACCCCTGCAGCCTGAAGCCAGCACTGACTCAACCCGGCCTGAGGAAAAACAACCTGAAGCAGAGTCTTCCATCCCTGAAAACCGGCCGGCACCTCCTCCGCAGCCCTCCCGGGTGAAAGGCGAGGAAAATGGGAATTCCTACGAGATGAATTTTGAGGGAACGGAAGGTGATGTAGGACGTGCCGGTGCGTATGAATATATATCCAGTTATATGCCGCTTCCCCAGGTTCTCGATGCTTCTTTACTTGAAGGAATTGAGGGAACAACTGCGATGACTCCCGACTTCATCCGGGGAGAGCTTGAGCGTTATTACGTAGAAGAAGTAGGAGGGGATTATTATAAAAAACAAGACTCTTCAGGAATTATTTCAATAGGGGACCGTCCGTATTACTGGAGCCTGATTGTTAATTATCTGGGTTATAAACTTGAAGATGCCGACTGGCGTACTTACGGGATGCGGCCGGTGGTTGTAGCGTTCACAGTGAGTCCTTCAAAAGGAGCCCGGGGAGCAGAACTTTCTGATATTACTCTTAAAACCCGAACCGACAACCCCCAGGTAGATGATGCTGTTATCTACGGTTTGAGTCGCTGGGTTTATTACAATGATACCGACCATCCAATAAAAGGACGTATTACCTATCGTTTTGACCGATAGCATGTGAAAAATATAAGATAAAAAACTCGTCTTTGCTTCAACTTGCTTCACACCTGCCCATGAGGGTAATGTAATGCATGGCACTTAAGGCAGTAGGATTTGACATCGATGGCACTCTTTACCCTGATTTTCGGGTTCGATGGCGGTCTCTGCCGTTTCTTCTGACACATTTTCGTACAATCCTGGCTTTCTCAAGAACCCGGCATCTGATGAGGGAAAACCATTCGGACATGGCATTTGACGGTGATATCGGAGATTTGGAAGTTAAGTATCTTGCCGGGGAACGAGGTTGCTCTCTGGAGGAAGCCCGGGATCTTCGGGACCGTATCCTCTACAAAGGATGGGAAGTTTACTTTCGGGGGATGAAAATTTATCCGGATGTTCGAGAATCATTGGAGAAATTGAAAGATGCCGGATTAAAATTGGCGGTACTTTCAGACTTCCCTGTGGGCCGAAAGCTGGAATATTTCGGGCTTGATGGGATATTTGATGTTATTCTCGGTTTTCCTGATTCCGGCCGTCTTAAACCAAGGCCCGAACCCTTTGTGGCGATGGCGAAGGGTCTTGAAACAGATCCGAAAGAAATTCTCTACATCGGTAACAGACTGGACTATGATGTCAGAGGGGCCGAGAACATCGGAATGCGGGGTGCTCTCATAGGTCCTCCAGGGCGAAAAGCTCCTTCTGATGTAACGAAGTTTTCGGATTACCGGCATATGGCCGGCAGTATTCTCTCTGAGGTGGTTAAATGACATTTAATTTCGACGGCGGTGATATCATGGTTATCCTACTGATGATCATTGCCTTTATTCTTTACCGCCGGTTTGACAGAACCGGCCGTTCTCTGGAAAAGGTTCGCAGGTATGCGGATAAGTCGAAGTCAGATCTTGATGCCATCGTCCGGGAACGGGAACTGGGTTTGAAAGACCTTTCTGTCGATCTTGAAGTTCAGGAAAAAACCAACAGGGAGATTCTGGCCAGGGCCGAAGCGGCACGGGTGGAAATTATGTCCCGGGCTGAGGAGCTGGAAGGCAGGGTTGAAAGGATAGAAGTACACGAGAGGGCGTTGGAGGATTTGAACGACCTGGCTCTCAGGGTGGATGAAAATCTATCCCGACTCAAGCTGGAATCCTCCTATGTTGATGATGTGGGTACCCGTCTGAGTGATGTAAAAGAAAAGTTTTCTTCCCTGGCTGAAAAAGACTCTGCAAGATTTGCAGATTTCCGGGGGGAGGTGCTCGACAGCTTCGGTACTGATATAAATCAGATTAAGAGCGATCTTTCTGAATCCGGGCGGCAGCTTTCTCTGTTTCGGGAAACTCTGGAGAGTTTGAATGCCCGACGGGACGATGAGGTAACCGGCAAGCTTGCTGAGTTCCGGGATAACCTTGAACAGGTGGAGGAAGATTTCCGGGAGAGACTCCGTAAAGTGGCGGAAGAGGGTTCTCGGCTGGAAGACGATGCCTTTACAGCTCTGAATGAGAAAATTTCCAGCCGTTCAGACCGTCTGGAGGATAATTGGACCCGAGGTATGACAGAACTCAAGGATGGTGTTTCCATAACCGCCGAGGAAATACAAAATTCCCTGACAGAAGCCAGAACAGCGATGGACACCTGGGAATCTGAAAGCAGTGAGAAACTTGAGCGTGCTGATAAAAGCTTTGTTGAAATTGAAGAGCGTCTCAGTTCCACCTCTTCCAATTTGAATAATGATGTTGAAGAACTGCGTTCACGGCTGGAGAATCTTGTTGAGAGTAAAGAAACCGAT
This sequence comes from Spirochaeta sp. UBA2779, assembly GCA_002352375.1. Taxonomy (GTDB): domain Bacteria; phylum Spirochaetota; class Spirochaetia; order DSM-2461; family DSM-2461; genus UBA2779. Next base: position 13,821 of record DEIH01000230.1, read on the forward strand.
CTCCTGGAGTCTGTGGAAATCCGGCAGGTTGAATACCGAAAAACGATAGAAGAGCGTTTTGCCAGACTCGAAGAGTTTATCAGGGACATGGACACTGTAGCCGAGAGCCTCAGGGCTTCCCAGAAACAGATTATTAAGGGTGTAGAAGATTCCTTTAAGGAATTTGATACGGATATGGCTGAAAAACGAGGGTTGGAAAAAGCCGGTATTGAAGAATCTTTTACTTCGTTAAATCGGGAAATGACAGATCTGGAGCGTGGGCTGGATGAATTAAAATCCCGGGCCTACGACAACGTATCTGAAAAGCTTCAGGTTTTTGAAGATGAGTTTTTTACTGATCTGAAAAATCGGGATGAGCAGATGAGATCGACACTGGAAGAGTGGCGGAAAAATGCCGATCTTGAATTAAATGAACTCGGTCTGAAGGCTTCCCGGGAAAGGGAAGAAACAGAACGCCGATATTCAATGGAAATTAAACAGAAACTCACCGACCTCCAGACGAAGGTATTCGGTCAGTTTGAAACCTTCCAGGATCAGGTTGATGGTTTCCGGGAATCTTTGAACGGTCGCATCCTCGGTGCAGAAGATGAATTAAACGGTTTCAGGGAAGATTTAGGTCGTAAAATTGTCAGCGAGAAGGAGAGCTCCTTTTCAGAATTCGAGAAATCTTTTGAAAACTTCGACAGAGATGTTGGAGAAAAATTCTCCAAGGCCAATAAAGCCATTGCCCAGAAATTGTCTGACTTTTCAAGTGATATTGAAACGCATCATAAAGAACTCGTCGGCAACTTTGAAGCAATACGGGAAGAAACCACCGATTGGAAAGAACGCATGGGAATACAGATTCAGGAAGTTCAGAGAGGAACCGGAGAGAGTATCGATTCTATGCGTTCTGAGTTTGCGGTAATGATGTCAGAGCTCAAGGAAGAGTACACCGGCCGTACAGAACAGTTGATTCTTGATTCCGGTGAAGAGCGTGGGGCTCTGAGAAGGGAGTTGGCCGTTATAGAGGAGTCTGTAGCCCATGTTTCTTCCGAATTGACAGAGAAAACCAGGGACAGTCTGGACACCCTTAAAGATCAGAGTGAACGCTTTCTACTTGAGTTCCGTAAAAATTCAAGGGAAGCTCGGGATGATGTGGAACGTAAGATTAAGGAGCTTCGCCAATCTGTTCAGGAGTCCAGAGACAAGGCTGAAAGCAACAGAAAGGAAATGACGGCTCATACGGATACGGAGTACGCCCGGCTGATGCGGAATCTTGATGAAATAGACCGGCGGCAGAGGGAGTTTATTTCCGAAACCCGGGTATTCGAAAGGGCCGACGAAATGAAGGAAGCCCTGGAAGCAGATCTCACCGAATTGAACAGGCAGCTTGAAGCTGTCGGTTCTGGACGGGAGGAGATAAAAAAGATTAACGATCAGTATGAGAAAGCTATCAGTCTTTACGAGAATGTAAGTGGTAAACTGGCCAGTTTCCTCTCAGAACAGCAGAAAGTGGAGAACCTTGAAGGTAAAATCGCCAGAATCGGCAACCTCTCTGAGTCCGTAGACCTTAAGCTCGAACGTGTCAGTGATGCCAACGATATGCTGCAGGATCTGCAGCTTCGGTTGAAACAGCTTGAAGATCTTCATGAGGATTTAGGCGGACGCTATGAGAGGCTTTCCGAAAAATCCCGGGTTCTGGATGCGGCTACAGATGGCGTGGATAAAAACTTTGAACGCATGAACCGTATAGAAGAGCTGGTGAAGGATGTTGCCCAGCGTCTTCTTCCGTTAAAAGAAAATCTGGATTCCGCGGTGGAGCGTCAAACCCGTCTTGAAGAAGATCGGGAGAAAATTGACGCTGTTGTGGGGAAAGTTGCCGCAATTGATTCCACCATTACCGAGCTGGACAACAAGCTGGAAGATCTTACCAAAGCCCGGGAATGGCTGGCGAAAATTGAAACAAGACTGGACATAATTAACAAGGAAACCCAACAGAGAGTCAGATTGCTGGGCACTCTTTCAAAAAGGGAATCCGGAGGTAAAAAATCCGGAGGTTCCCCGGATATGAGCACCCGGGACATGGTTGCCAAGCTTGCCAGAGAAGGCTGGAACAGTGAACAAATTGCGACAAACCTGAAACTGAGCCGGGGCGAAGTGGAACTCATCCTGGAACTTCAGCCCAAGAGTTAGAAACCGTATCCAATGACTTCCAGACGGTACCGGGCAGATTATTATCTTTTTCGTCATTTTCTGATGGGATTGGGCTCTTTTCGTGACGGTAGGGTGCTTTCCCATGGGGCGATGAAGCTTGTTTTTGGAATTAATCAGCCGTTTCGAATCAGACTGCAGCAAAACTGGTATACCGCCAGGGCCGCATTAATTGATGGAGAATGTCCACACTTTCTGAATGGTAAAGGGGATTGGCAGATACTGCTGTGGATAGACCCGGATACGTCTCTGTGGCATCTTCTTCGCCAACGGTCTCTTAAAGGACGTCCCTGGGTGCTTCATGATGTACCTGTTCCCCCGGCTATGGATGAGGTGATACAGACTGTCGGAGATAGACCGGACCCACAGGGAGCACTGAGAATTGCTGAAATGCTCCTCCGGGTGTACAGCGGCGGCATCCCTGTACCTTCCACCTGGGATGAAGTTGTAAAAAAGGCCGTTGAAGCCATCGATGAGAATCCGGGTGTTCTCGACGTCGGATCTTTTAACGGCCTGGATGAAGACTTCCGCCGGGTGGTGGGTACCCCCCTGGAGAGTTACCTGCACCGGCGTAAATGGATTCAGTATCTCGGCCTGCGTCATGGTGGGGTACCCCGGCAGGAATCTCTGAAATTAGCCGGTTTAACTGGATGGGAAGGACTGAGCGACTGGTTTGAGGAGCGTTACGGACTGGAATTAAATGTACTTGAAAATCATTTGCCCTTTGTTCGTGTGTATAACGGACCTGAGGATCAGCCGGTTCTCTATCTTTAGAATCATTATTCAGACAAAAAAACCGGAAATCTCCCGGTTTATATTCATTTATCAAATGTTGTTGGAAAAAGCTGTTAAATCTCGGAGGAGCCTTCAGGGAGGTCTTCTATCTCAATACTGTCTTCCAAACGTTCAAGGGCTTTGAGACTACGGGACATCAGTTCACCGGTTTGAGCGGTCATCTCCATGAGAGAGGCCAGGAGTTCTTCCTGTTTTACCAGTTCCCGGTTCTGTTCTTCCAGACTTTCTATTCTTTCAGCTTGTTCTCTTAACGCTTCAAGGATGGGGTTAAACCCCGAATCCTCATTGTGGTCTTCAAAAACCAGGAGAGTACTGACTTGTCCATTCATATAAACCTTACGAATCATTACCGGTATTCTAGTGCGTTCCCCGGCCTGCTACAATCGATTTTCTTTTCTGAACAGTCGTTTTATTCAAAAAAACGGCTCTCTGCGGGAATAAAATCGGTTTTTCTTGACCCTATTTCTTACCCTTGAGTATTTTATGGCACAGAGAAATTACTAGAACCTGGTGAGGTAAAATGAGCCGCAAAGATAATAAGAAAGACATAGCAGACGAAGAGCTTATGGAGGATAAGGCCGGAGAGACTCCTGAAGCTGATGAAACTACCGGTGATGAAGCCTCAGAAGCAGCAGAACAAACTGAAGAGCCCATTGATGAACTGGCGCTATTGTCAGAAAAAAATGCCGAACTGGAGGATCAGATCAGGAGAATCATTGCCGAGAGCCAGAATTCCCGCAAAAGGTTGGTGAAACAACAGCAGGACGTCCATAAATACCGGCATCAGGACATTCTGACTGATCTGGCCGAAGTAATTGATAATTTTGAGCGGGCTATTGAGTCCTCAGCGGATTCCCGGGATTTTAATACCTTTCATGAAGGTATTATCATGATTGAGAAGCAGTTTTCCGGAATGCTGACAGAACGCTACGGACTTGAACGTATCGGTGTGGAAGGCGAGGCCTACGATCCGTTTCTTCATGAGGCCATGATGTCTGAGGAATCCAGTGAAGTCGAAGAAGAAACTGTTAAACAGGTGTACCAGGCCGGGTACCGCCTTCACGACCGCGTCCTCAGGCCGGCTAAAGTTGTGGTGATCAAACCTGCTGCCAATGAATCAGAAGAGAAAGAAGAAACTGTAGACGCCGTAGACGGCGATAAATAAGACAAGAAACAAGGAGACATACAATGGGTAAAATTATTGGAATCGACCTGGGAACAACCAATTCCTGTGTAGCTGTTATGGAGGGTGGAGAGTCCATCGTTATCCCGAATGAAGAAGGTGCCAGAACAACTCCTTCCATGGTTGCTTTTACCGACAAGGAAGACCGGCTGGTGGGGCAGACTGCTAAAAACCAGATGGTAACCAACCCCGAGAACACAATTTATTCCATCAAACGTTTTATGGGACGCCGGTACGCCGAGGTGAGTGAAGAACTCACCATGATTCCCTACAAAATTGTTAAAGGAGCTGGAGACATTGTTCAGGTGGACATTAAGGGTAAGCCCTATTCCCCTCCTGAAATCTCAGCCTCAATCCTGCAGAAAATGAAAAAAACCGCCGAAGACTACCTCGGTGAATCTGTAACAGAAGCCATCGTTACCGTTCCTGCTTATTTTAACGATGCTCAGAGACAGGCTACCAAAGATGCCGGTAAAATTGCCGGACTTGAGGTAAAGCGGATTATCAATGAGCCCACTGCCGCAGCACTGGCCTACGGAATCGGTAAAGGTGATAAAGAAGAAAAAATCGCTGTGTACGATCTTGGCGGCGGTACCTTTGATATCTCCATTCTCGATCTGGGTGATGGTGTTTTTGAAGTCCGTTCCACCAATGGTGATACCCATCTGGGCGGTGATAACTTCGATCAGAAAATAATCGACTGGCTTATTGAAGAGTTTAAAAAAGATCAGGGAATCGATCTCTCCAAAGACCGAATGGCACTCCAGCGTCTGAAAGAAGGTGCTGAAAAAGCCAAGAAAGAACTTTCGGGTACCCAGTCCACAGATATCAACCTGCCCTTTATCACAGCCGATGCCTCAGGACCAAAGCATCTGCAGTACAATCTGAGCCGGGCGAAATTCGATCAGATGACTGCCAGCCTGGTGGAACGTACTAAACAGCCCTGTCTTCAGGCTTTGAAAGATGCGGGATACACGGCTTCTGATATTGATGAAGTTATCCTTGTCGGCGGATCCACTCGTATCCCCGCAGTGCAGGAAGCCGTTAAGAAGCTTTTTGAAAAAGAACCCCATCGCGGTGTAAATCCCGATGAAGTGGTTGCTATGGGTGCCGCAATTCAGGGCGGGGTATTGGGAGGAGATGTTAACGATGTTCTTCTTCTTGATGTTACCCCTCTGTCTCTGGGTATTGAAACTCTCGGCAGTGTGTTTACCAAACTGATCGAAAAAAATACAACCATACCAACCAAGAAGAGTCAGGTATTCTCCACTGCCGCTGATAATCAGCCTGCTGTTTCTATCCACGTACTTCAAGGGGAGCGGGAAATGGCCACCTACAACCGTACTCTGGGTCGATTTGAACTTACCGGTATTCCTCCGGCACCCCGGGGTGTTCCCCAGATTGAAGTTACCTTCGACATTGATGCCAACGGAATCGTTCATGTATCAGCCAAAGACATGGGAACAGGTAAAGAGCAGAAAATCCGTATCGAATCCTCCAGCGGTCTTTCCGAAGAGGAAATCAACCGCATGGTTCAGGAAGCTGAGGCCAATGCCGAAGCCGATAAGAGCGCACGGGATATGGCAGAATCCAGGAACAACGCCGACTCTCTGGTTTACCAGTCCGAGAAAGCCCTCAAGGATTTCGGAGATAAGGTGAGCGCCGAAGAGAAAGCTGCTGTTGAATCGGCGGTAGCCGATTTGAAGACAGCCCTGGAAGGCAGTGATGTAGAAGCGGTTAAGCAGAAAACAGAAGCTCTTACCCAAGCCTCTCAAAAGCTATCCGAAGAAATGTACAAAGCCCAGGCGGAAGAAGCAGGTGCCGGAGCTGCTGATGGCGGACCGGAAGCAGCCCCTGGAGACGCCTCTGAAGGAGATGCATCCAGCGGACCTCAAAGTGATGATGTCGAGGACGCCGACTACGAAGTTGTCGACGAGGATAAGTAAAACGGCGTGTCGAAGAGGGATTATTATGAGGTTCTCGGTGTCGAGAAAGGCGCCGGAGCCGATGAAGTAAAAAAGGCTTACCGCAAACTTGCAGTGAAGTTTCATCCTGACCGAAATCAGGATAATAAAGAAGCTGAGGCTAAATTCAAGGAAGCCACCGAGGCTTACGAAGTACTCTCGGACGAGAAGAAACGTCAGGCTTACGACCAGTATGGCTTTGCCGGAGTGGATAACATGGGCGGCCCCACCTTTAATGCCAATGCATTCAGTGGTTTTGAAGATCTCTTCGGCGAAGGAATGGGGGGATTCGGAAACATCTTCGAGTCCTTTTTCGGCGGCGGCGGAGGAGGCGGCCGACGATCCGGAGGCCGGCCCCGGGGATCCGATCTTCGGCATGATATCCGCATTGACTTCGATCAGGCCGTATTCGGTAAAGAAATTGAAATTGAATTCGACCGTATGAAAACTTGCGGAGACTGCCATGGTGCCGGGGGGGAAGGGGTGAGAACCTGTCCCCAATGCGGCGGATCGGGTCAGGTGCGGCGGAATTCGGGTTTCTTTTCCATCGCCACTGCTTGTACCTCCTGTGGAGGTGAAGGGACTGTAATCGATAATCCCTGCAGTACATGCCGGGGCAGCGGTACTGTCAGAGCCCATCAGAAAATCAAGGTAACCATTCCTCCGGGTATGGATCCCGACCGGCGTATACGTCTTGAAGGTCAGGGGAACAACGGGTCTAAAGGAGCACCTGCCGGAGATCTTTACGTCTACATTCACGTCCGTCCCCATCCGCATTTTGAGCGGCACAAGTACGATCTGTACTGCGTTCTACCCATTTCCATAACTCAGGCGGCCCTGGGAGCGGATATTTTTGTGAAAACTCTGGACAACAAGCGCATCAAGCTCAAAGTTCCCCCGGGTACCCAGGATTCGAAGATGCTGAAGATTCGGGGTGAGGGTGTTCCTGTACTCAATGCCGGCGGTCGTCGTGGTGATTTATATGTCAAGTTAAAGGTTGAAGTTCCAACCCGTCTTTCGGGTAAGGAAAAAGAGCTGTTGCGTCAGTATGCTGAAAAACATGGCGAACAGAACGAACCCAGGCCTATTAAGCTTAAAGATCTTTAAATTTACTTCCAGCCCATAAACCGTCTGTTTCACATTCACAGACGGTTTTTTTATTCCCAAGCGAAATGAGAGGAATACAGCGGGTTTGCCACCAGCTGCGTACCGCAGGCTATGCCGAGGAACGTTGCGAAAAAAGCGAACTTGCGAGCAGTGAACTTGTTCATTCCCGAAT
>DEIH01000229.1:0-15360 GCA_002352375.1 Spirochaeta sp. UBA2779
CCCGGAGTCGCTCAAGCGACTCCTTGTTCGCAAGTTCGCTATGCGAACCTGCTGTTCTGTTCCGCGGCAGAGCCGCGGGGTATGAAATCATGCTTTCCCGGCGCTCATTCGGGATAAGGGTCGTACCGGAGGCGTAAGCCGAGGAACGATCCCGATAGAATGAACAAGTTCACTGCTCACAAGTTCGCTTTTTTCGCAACGTTCCTCGGCATAGCCTGCGGTATGCAGCTGGTGGCAAACCCGCTGTTTCCTCTCATTTCGCTTGGGAATCACTTTCAACTTCATGCTTATATTATATACATATATGTGGTTATCTTATGATTTTTTCCCCGAACCATTCAGAGGATTGCGGGAAACAGAATTCAAAAACGGTGAATCCGCTATTCGTAATAGTTACTCATTGCCGTACCCCCCCGGGGCAGTTTATTCTTTGTTTCATGGCTCTTAAATCAATAAAAACAACGGCTGTCTATATATTACTCACTTCTTCCCTGTTTGTTTTATCAAACTGCGCTACTTCTGCCCCTCCTTTGCAGCCGGGGAATCAAATTGAAGAAGAAGAGGGACTCACACCGATGCAGACCCGCCTGGTTGATGCCGCCTATTGGGCCCGAGGGCGTAAAGATGTTTCCTGTAACAATAAAAGCTTTACCATGGACTGCAGCGGCGTAGTATCTGCCGTCTACTGGAAAGCAGGAATAGACCTCCAGGCAGCCTACCCCCTGTACACAGGTAATGGTGTAACGAGAATCTACAGGTATCTGGAAGACAAAAAACTGCTGTACAGACCGGAGGAACCCGCCCCGGGAGATATTATTTTCTGGGATAACTCATACGATAAAAACAACAACGGTAAAGCGGATGATGAACTGACCCATATCGGTATGGTGGTGGAAATCAGTTCCCGAGGTGATGTTACCTATATTCACCACGATTACATCAGCGGAGTGATTTTTGCCCATATGTATCCACCGGACCCTTCTGATAAAAGCCGGAACAATGGTATGCGCATACAATCCCTTGGACCTACCCCCGATGGAAAATCAACTTCCGGCGACCTGTACCGAAAAGCAGGCAGAGGCTGGGAGCTGAAACCGGCAGGTTAAACCCGGGTTGCTGTTACAATAATTTCCACAACCTGAAGGGCATCAAACCGGTCGGTGTTTATAACAAGATCTGCAAGGGAATAATCGTTATTATCAATTCCGTATAATTTTTTATACCGGATGAAATCTCTTTTATCCCGATCCGCTGTGGCCTTCATCTGATCTTCCAGAGTTCCGCCTTCCCTCATCTTGATACGGGCCGCCCTGACTTTCGGAGAACCGGCGAGAAAAACCTTTAAATCGGCATCTTTGAGCATCCAGATGGCCAGCCGGGATCCGAGAACCGATGGTTCTTTCCGGGCCAGAGCTACTTGAGTTTTATCAACCCTTAAATCGTCCTCATTACCGGTTTCAGCCCGGCGGCAGACATCATCAAAACTGATACCATCTTCATCAGCTATAGTTCTGAAGGTGTAGTTTACCAGCTTCAACCCTAGACGTTCGGCTAGAAGGCGGCTTACCGTTGTATTCCCGCATCCGCTACGTCCGGATATGGCAATCCGCAGCCCGTTCTTATTCAACATTACGCAGCTGCTCCCGTACCTTTTCCAGAGCATCCTTCATATTCACCACTTCCCGGCTTACTTCCGCTTTGGGGCTTTTCGATCCAATGGTGTTAATCTCCCTACCCATTTCCTGGGCCAGGAAATCCAGTTTTTTGCCTTTAGCTCCTTCAACTGCGGAATCCTCACGAAAAGCTCCCAGATGTGTCTCCAGCCGGACTATTTCTTCGTTTATATCAGTTTTCACTATCCAGGCCGCAGTTTCCACCATGATACGCTGCTCTCCGGTATCATCACCGAGGATTTCAAGGAACCGGCTTTTTAAACTCTCTTCCACTTCCCTTCGTACTTCAGGAGCCCACTTTTTTATTTTATGAAGAGATTTTTCTATAACAGTCAGCTGTGATTCAATATCCCGGGCAAGTTCTATCCCTTCTTTCTCCCGCATATCCAATACCTGTACTGTGGATTCAGAAATAAGAGCTTCAAGTATATTCCAGTACGCTTCACTGTCCCTCTTCCGGCTCACTTTAAGAACACCGTCCTGCTGCACCAGCATTTCCAGAGAAACCTTCTGCTCTCCTTCAAGAACTCTTGATAGATTATCAAAAGCGGTTTTCCAGACTTCAGCTGCCGCATTATCCACAGAAACCGTCATGTTCTCTTCAATATCCCGAATCCGCACCGTAACTTCCAGCCGTCCCCGGATAAAGGATTCCTGCATTTTTTCACGGATTCGCCCTTCAAGAACCGAGAGGGAGGGAGGGGTGGACACAATCATATCCAGATACCGGGTATTCAGAGATTTAATCTCCACCGACATGTGAACTCCGGCCCCTTCCCCTTCAGAGTACCCAAAACCTGTCATGCTGTTCATAGGGATAACTCCTTTAGTATTCTCGCGCCCAGCGGACGGTTGTTTCCCGCACCTAGTGTAATAAATAAATCCCTGCTCTGCAGTATACCGGCAAGTTTTATTTCGGCCTCTTCCAGAGTTTCACAGTACAGAGTCTCCCGCCCCGGTCTGTAATCTGCAGTTTTCTCCCACAAAACACGGCCGGTAACCGTCCCATCGTAAACTTCCCGGGCGGATGCGTAGATGGGATGAAGCAGAAGTACATCCGCATCGGTAAAACTCCCGGCAAACTCTTCCAGCAGAGCGGCAGTCCGGCTGTAGGTATGAGCCATGAAGTCCACCACCAGACGTTTATCCGGATAAAAATCCCTGAGCCCTTTCAGGGTTGTGGCGATAGCTGTGGGATGGTGTGCGTAGTCGTCCATAATCAAAACTCCCCCGGCTTCACCGACAATCTCACTCCTCCGCCGGCTCCCACGGAACCCTGCCAGTGCCTCAGATGCCCTGCTCACATCAAAGCGGCCGGTTTCTTTCATCGCAATGGAATAAGACAAAGCCAGAGCCGCAGAGGCGTCCAGTACCAGATGATGCCCGGGAACTGCCAGGCGGAACTCCTGAGAGAAGGCCCCCACTTTAAAGCGATTTTCCCCGGCTGCCGGTCTTCCCCTGTTTATACGCCACTTTCCTGAAGCCGATACACCATAGGGCGTAAGAACAATTCCCGGCCGCCGTCCTAAAATCTCGCGAGCCACCTCTTCAGCCCCGGAATCATCCGAACAGTAGATAAGCTCACCGCCGTCAGGCAAAAGGTCAACAAAATCCAGAAAAGCCGTTTTGATGGATTCATAATCCGGATAGAAATCCTGGTGGTCGGATTCCACACTGGTAAGAACGATGCGATGGGGATGATAATGTAGAAAATGCCGACGGTACTCGCAGGTTTCTGCCACCAGAAAGCGATTTCCTCCACTCCATGTGGAACGGTCGCCGAAACCGGCCACCGCACTGCCCACCACCACCGTCGCCGAAGAATCCAAAGCCTTCAAGATGGTACCGATAAGAGCCGTCGTTGTGGTTTTTCCATGAACTCCGGCCACAGCCGAGGAATCAAAGCGCCGGGATAAATCCCCCAGAGCTTCGGGATACGTCAACACCGGAAGCCCCCGGATCAGAGCCTCGGCTACCACCGGATTCGACTCATCGTAAGCCGCCGAGCGAATCACATAATCCGTTTTATCACCAAGAGAATCCCGGGAAAACCCGTGCACCTTAATACCAATCTGCCGGAGAATACTGTCGGTGTAAAACACCTCATCCACATCAGAACCGCTCACATCGGCTCCAGCGGATACCAGTAGTTCAGCCAGTGCACATATTCCGGTCCCTTTGGCGCCGACGAGATGGATTGAAATATCTTTCAGATTTCCAGGAAGAGGCATTGGAAGAATATATCCTGCAGGGTGCCGGCCGGGCAAGCTCAAGGGTGAGTTGAAAACATTTCAGCCCCGGTATTACCCTGTTACCACCCGGTCTTTTCCATTTTCCTTGGCGGTGTACAACCGTTCATCGGCCAGTTCAACCAGTTTCATGGCATCCTCGGATTCCCTGCTGTCCGCTCCGCCGCAGCTGGATGTAACGGTAAGAATGCCGATACCCATATCCAGCTCCCTCATATGACCCAGCAGATGTTCAGCTAGTTTTTCTGCTTCATCAATTTTTTTCCCGGGAAGCACAGCCAGAAACTCCTCTCCACCGTACCGGCCCACCTCACCTTCAGGTCCAAGGATTCTCGATATCAGGTCTGAAGCAGCCAGAAGAACATCATCCCCGGACTGATGACCGAACTTATCATTTACCTTTTTAAAGTCATCCAGATCGAAAAGCAGTACCGACAGATCCTGCCCCTCGGTAAACTTCATTTCATGCTCCAGAATCTCATGGATGGCCCCATGGTTCCAAAGCTTTGTCAGGCTGTCCCTTTTTGCCAGCTCTTCCATCTGCCGGCTCTTATCTTCAAGCTCCCGGAGAAGAACCAGATGCCGGACGACACCCTTAACCCGGGCCATAAATTCCCTGGCATCAAAGGGTTTTGATATATAGTCATCCGCCCCCAGAGCAAGGGCATGAGCTATGTTAAGACGGTTGGATACTCCGGAAACAACAATAACTCCGCAGTGGTGGTTTTTCTCTTTAATCGCCATCAGAACTTCATCGCCACTCATCTCCGGCATCACCATATCGATGATGTATAAATCAAAGTTCTCGGCGGCCACCAGCTCTCCGGGAGTGTTAAAATACTTCACATGATTCACACCGTAATACTGAAAAATACTCCGAATAACATGGAGGCTCATATTGCTGTCATCCAGAACAGCTACTTTGAAAGTTTTCAGTTCCTCAAGGAACTCACCACCACTGTTAATAACCCTGAAATAGAGTTTCAGCCTCTCGGGAACCAGATCGTTTTTCTGCAGGTAGTCCATTACACCCAGTGCAAAAAAACGCTCTCGATTTTCTATGGATTCATCTGAAGTAATGATAATAACCGGCATATCCCGGTTCGGTGTATCCGCCAGAGTTTTCAGGAGGGTGTCCGCCTCACCATCTTCAAGAATGTTGGCGGTAATCATCAGATCGAAATCCCACTGGGACAGAGCTGCCATCCCCGCCTCAATACTCTTCTCATTACGATACTGATAGCCCGATTCTTCGGCTACCCGGCTGATAACACCGCTGAAGAACTGACTCATTTCCAGATGCAGGATATTCATGAATCCCCCCGTATATAAAAGGTTATGCTTTCAGATTCGATAGCGCAAATAATTCATTATTTCTTTTTTTATTCTGACCTCTGCCGCGAACTCCGAATAATACTTTTTTTAAGTAAAAGCTAATCCAGCAGGCTTAAATCCAGTGCAGAGATCGCCCCTTCCAGAGCCCCGGCAAAACCCTCCGGGCCTGCTGAAGGAACCTCCGTCAAGGCTCTTTTCCAGGCCTTCGCGCCCTTTTTCCCGGCAAAAAGATTCATCAGCGGCTGAATCAGTACCCCCCGTGAGGCGCCTTCTTCAGCACGGTGAATCAAGTAGGGAACGGCTGCTTCAAAAACCGCTCTCCGGGTGGGATGCTGATAATCAGAATTATCAGAACCGAACCAGCGTCGATCCACCTGAGAGAGCATCCAGGGGTTATCAAGGGCGATACGCCCCAGCATCACCCCGTCCACAAAAGAGAGGGCCTCATCAATCTGATCGTAAGTTTTATACCCCCCGTTTATCTCGATAAAGAGATTCGGGAAATCTTCTTTTAATTGGTAAACATCTTCCGGCCGCAGGGGGGGAACAGCCCTATTGGCTCTGGGGCTCAGGCCCTCCAGTATGGCGATACGGGAATGGACGATAAATTTACCGCATCCGGCGGAAGAAACTTTTTTAATGAAGTTGTGAAGATCCGAATAATCTTCCAGGCTCAGATTCGACTTTTTTGAGCGTATTCCGATGCGGTTTTTAACCGTTACATTGAGATTCGAAGCGGCAGACATGGCTTCCACCAGGCGGGCCACATGTTCCGGCCGGGCCATCAGTGCAGCACCGAAATCATGCCTCTGCACCTTGTCGCTGGGGCATCCGCAGTTCAGGTTAACCTCATCGTAACCGTAATCTTCGGCAATCCGGCAGGATTCAGCCAGAGCCTCGGGTTCATCCCAGCCCAGCTGCAGAACCAGGGGCTTTTCCAAAGGATCGAAAGATAGCAACCTATCCCGATTCCCCCGGAGAATGGCCGGAGCGGTAATCATCTCGGTGTAGAGCAGCGATTTTTTTGTTATATGGCGTATAATCCAGCGCCAGTCCCGGTCGGTTTTATCCACCATCGGGGCCAGACTGATCGGCTGTTTTGTATAGGAATCGGACATCGGGACATTTTGCCAGAAGGAGGGGTTTGATTACAATGCATTAACCATCTGTTTCTCAACAGCATCGATAGTAATTGAATCGGTAATCAAAACATCAATCATTCCAGCCTTTACTGCCGAAAGAATCGCCTCTTTCTTGTGAAGGCCATGACAGACGGCAACTTTCTTCCTGATTCCTTTCAGCCCGTTATAACCCAGACTTATTATATGATTTTCTAACAGCGGCAAGTATTCCCCCTGCTGGTTAAAAAAATTAATATTCACATCGGCCCGGGCATTACTTTTCTTTATCAGCTTTTTCATATCTTCACCAAGTAAAGAATCGAGTCTGGAATCTTCACTTACCGTGCCGATACCCATTATAGCCAGATCAATCTTTTCCCACATCTGAATTACCGATCTGATGCTCTCTTCATTGAGCAATGCGGTTCTCAACTCTTTCTGGGCAACAACCGCAGGACAATTCAGATATTGGTATTTACAATTCAGAATGGAACTGAGTCTTTTAACCAACTCAATGGGATGTGCTCTATCTATATCCCTGTTGAAACCACCCATTATCTGAACAACGCTCTTCTCTTCAGAGTCTGTAAAATTGTGTCTGGAAAGACTGTTTATCGCTTTTTCTACAGAGGCACCGAGGTTAATACCGATTACCCGGGATTCATTAATCATATCTGAAAGGTATGGAGCTGCAAAATCTCCCAGGTTTCGCCTGGTTTCATCCTCAGAATCAGAAGACATAATGTAGAATTGTTTAACCTGAGGGAATTTCGCTCTCAGTTCAATTTCCCTCCGAATCATCCTAAGGTTAAACTCATCAATGTTAATGGAAATCTCGACAATGCCGTTATTTCGTGCAAACGAGAGGAGCTGAGATACCAGGGAACGGGAAACACCCAATTCCTTTGCAACCTCATTCTGCATATAGTTTTTTTCGTAATACAGGATACTGGCTCGCTCAGCCATTTCTCTTTTTTTGTTGTCAATCATTCAGTCTTTCCTGATGTATTATATATCTTAACACTTGACGTTGTCCATTGATAATGTCATATTTTATATATACTGACATATGTCATATTCCCAGGGGCAATTCATGAATACTGATAATATTGTAATTTGGGGCGCCGGTAAAATCGGCCGGGGTTTTATTGGAGATTTGTTCTACCGGGCCGGATATCAGATAACCTTCATTGATGCTGATAGAGAACTTACTGAGACCCTTGAAGCACAGGGGTTTTACACCGTGTACAACCTCAGATCGGAAGCCGATCAGGAAAAAGCTACAATCGATGGTTTCAGGATTCTGCACATTGATGAGGATTCCGGGATTCAGCAGGCTCTGATGGAATCTCAGATTATGGCTGTAGCGGTATTCCCCGTGGCATTTGAAGACACGGCGAAAAAAATTGCGGAACATCTTGAAGAAAGGAAGCTGAATCCAGAAGCCTCTCCTCTGGATATTATCCTCTGTACCAACATTCATCATCCTGAACCCCGATTCAGAAAACTTATTGAATCATTTCTCAGTGATGAAGGGAAAAAATACCTCAATCAGAATATCGGAATAGCAGAGTCTCTGATAATCCGTATGGCTGTGGATCCGACAGATGAAATGAAAAAGGACGATCCCTTTGTTGTGATGACTAATGGATATAAAGTTCTGACAGTTGATAAAACAGCAATAAAAAATACACCCCCGGAAATCAAAGGTATTCGGCTTACAGAAAATATCGCTGCAGAAGAAATCCGTAAAATGTACACATACAACATGGTTCATGCTGTTTATGCCTATCTGGGAAAACTGAAGAATTACACAACCATAATGGAATCAATTAACGATGAAGCGGTACAGTCTGTGGCTCTAGGCGCCCTGGAAGAAGTAAGCAGGGCATTACAAAAAGAGTTCAGTTTTACCGAACAGGAAATGAACAGGTGGAATCAGGAAGTACTGGAGAATATGGCCAATCCGATACTGAAAGATACCATCAACCGTGTTGGTGGAGATCCGAAAAGAAAACTTCAGAATAATGACCGCTTGATCGGCCCGGCTCTGCTTTGCAGAAAAAATGGAATTTTGCCGTATTACCTCACTATTGCCATTGCCTGCGGTTATTTGTTTTCCAATCCGGAAGATTCTTCTTCTGTTGAAATTCAGGATTTTCTCAAAGCCTATGATATTAAAACGGCTATAGGCAGATACTCTGATATTCATTTCGAAGTTGACCTGATTCAGCAGATTTCAGAAAAATTCTCAAAACTGAAAAGTGATGGACTCGATTGGATAATCAGAGAACAACTTACAATCAATTCTATAAAAAAAGCCTATGAACGGGGTTTCGAGAATGAACGGAGTATCCGGGGCTGCGCCCAATGTGCTATTCGGGCTCTGGACGAAGTAACGGGTAAAACTGAAAAGGAACTGTTCCAGGCGGCCAGTGGCCTTTCAGGAGGAATTGCAATCGTTGGAGACGGTTCCTGCGGGGGGTATACTGGAGGAGTTCTCTACATGGGAACTTACGTTGGAAGAAGGGTTGATCGTCTGGAGGACGGAGATAAAATAGCCCAGTACAAATCCTACGAGATGTCCCAGAAACTTCACGATCGATTTATGGAAACTTATGGCAGTGTTACCTGCTCAGAAATCCACAGAAAAATATTCGGAAAGGCCTACTCCCTGCGAACCAAGGCTGTCCGTAACGATTTCGAAGAAGCCGGAGGACATCTGGATAAATGCACCACCGTTATTGCTATGGCCTCATCCTGGATTATGGAATTATTGTTGGAAGAAGGATTTGAATAAATATGATTACTAAAGCTGTACGACTTTATGCTGCCGGGGATCTTAGACTGGAAGAGTTTGAACTGCCTGAAATCAGGGAAGATGAAATACTCGCCCACGTAGTCTCCGACAGCATCTGTATGTCAACATACAAGGAAACAAAACTTGGGCCGGAGCATAAGCGGGTCCCTGATGATATCGCCGAAAATCCGATAATTATCGGGCATGAATTCTGCGGTGAGATTCTGGAAGTCGGATCAAAATGGAAAAGCAATTTCAAAGCCGGGGATAAATTTGCCATTCAGCCGAATATCAAATGGCCGGGAACTATAGAAGGTCTCGGTGCTCCTGGTTACTCCTACCCCTATATAGGCGGGGATGCGGTAAATATCATTATCCCCAACGAAGTGATGGAGCAGAACTGTTTACTGGAATACAGCAATTCTGCGTTCTTTTACGGATCTATCGCAGAACCCATGTCCTGTATTGTGGCGGCTTTTAAAGCCTCCTTTCATATTGAGGATAATTACATTCACCACATGGGTATAAAGGAAGGCGGTAATCTGGCCATATTAGCTGGTGCCGGAGCGATGGGACTCGGAGCCATTGATTATGCCCTGCACAACGATGATAAACGCCCGGGACGTCTGGTTGTTACCGACGTGGATGATGAACGGTTAAACCGGGCCGAAACCATATATAGCGTAGAAGAAGCTCGAAAAGCCGGGATTGAGCTGGTATATGTGAATACAGCTGATCAGAGTGAACCTGATGCATATCTTATATCTCTTACTGACGGCAAAGGTTACGATGATGTTTTTCTTTATGCCCCGGTGCGGCAGGTGGTTGAACAGGGCAGTAAAATACTCGGATTTGACGGTTGCCTGAATTTTTTTGCAGGGCCTACTGATAATCAATTTTCCAGTACAATTAATTTCTACAATGTTCATTACCTCTCTCAGCATGTTGTTGGAACCAGCGGTGGAAACACACAGGATATGCTTGATGCCATGCGGCTTATGAACAGCAGCCGGATTAATCCGGTTGCTATGATTACCCACATCGGCGGATTGAATGCTGCTGCAGAAGCAACCCTCAACCTGCCGAATATTCCAGGTGGAAAGAAACTCATCTATACCAATATCGATATGGAACTCACCGCTCTAGAGGATTTTAGGGAAAAAGGTGACAAGAATCCTTTTTTTCAAACACTCGCTGAAATCATAAGGAACAACAACGGATTATGGTCCAAAGAAGCAGAGAAATTCCTGCTGGAGAATACAAGGAGTTAACCATGTCGAGACCCTACAGTACCATTAACGCACAATGGTGGGATTACACCACCCTGGACAGGCAGTTACTTAAAGATGCAGCAAATCTAACCGTGAAAAATCTTGAACAGCTGGGCCGTCCCGGTTTTACCCTTCATTTTTATGACTCCTATGAAACCTTTTTTCTGGCCGAAGCCATGGAATACATCAAGGCCTGGGAAAAATCCACCGTATCGGAACCCACTGGTATCTGCGGTCCGATAGGACCTGTGAGACAACTTCCCATGGTGGCACAAATAATCAATAATTTACAAATTGATGTGAGTAATGGACATTTCTGGGGGATGGACGAATGGTATGAGAACGGCAGGGAAATCAGTAATAATCACCCCCTCAGCTTCAATAAAGATGATTTGGAAATGTGCTTCAATAGAATTGATAAGAAGCTGAGAATGCCGAATGAGAATATTCACCTTCTAAAGGCCGATAACATAGATGATTATTCCAATTCTTTTAACAGCATCCGCTGCCTGGTAATGCAGGGGGGACAGGGTGATACAAAACACTGGGCCTTCAATGATCCAATTGAGCGTAAAGGGGAGTACAAAGACAATCCCCCGACCCCGGAAGAATACCGGAAACTGAAAACCCGGATTGTAGACCTTCACCCTCTTACGATTGTTCAAGGGGCCAAAATGGCCAGTGGCGGGGTAATTCACTCAATTCCCGCCAGGGCGATTACCGTGGGACCGGTTGAAACCTGGAAATCAGAGAAGGTCTCCATCTGGCATCCGGGATACCACGATAACCCCTTCGGGCAGCGACTGACTGCATTGATGATATCTGAAAAAATCGCCGATTCCGCTGTTCCCATGTCTCTTCTTTCCGGCCATCCTGATGTACATTTTCATTATTACCGGGGAGGTATCGGAACCTGCGTTGATTATGAGTTCTATTAGGATACATTTGAATTATGAAGAATTACCTTTTAGGAATTGATATTGGCACTTCCGAACTCAAGGCAGGCATTATAGATGATTCCGGTACGGTACTAGCCAGCCTTCAATCCCATAATTCCAGCCGTATTACAGGAAGCAAAAATCCTCAGCAGGATGTCTTATCCATTGTTAATGAAACCGCAAAGCTGATTATAAACACCTGTGATAAAGCCGGTATAGATCCTGCAGATGTTACGGCACTGGGTATGGATGGTCAGATGGGTGGAATCATCGGGGTAGATGAGAATTTTGACCCCCTCACCGGACTTGATATGGGACTGGATCTTAAAGCCGAACAGATTAATGCAGAATTTCATCAGGAATACAAGAAACAGCTGATATCTATTTCATGCGGGTCACCCAGAAATACACCCAAAATAGCCTGGTGGAAAAAATACGAAACTCTTACATATAACAGAGTAAGACGGTTTACCACCCTGAATGGATTTATTGCCGGAAAACTCACCGGTATCAACGGTGACGATGCAGCCATCGACGATACAATGATTGCTTACTTCGGCAATGAAAATGCTCTGGAGAGAAGCTGGTCAAAAGAACTGACATCCATGTGGGATATTGATAATGATAAGATGCCGAAGATAGGCAAACCCTGGGATATACTCGGATCCATAACCAACACAGCTTCTTATTTGACAGGGCTCAAATCGGGTACTCCGGTTGTTCTGGGGGCAGGCGACCAGCCGGCAGGGTTCTTCGGCGGAGGTTTCAGCCATTCTGGAACACTCATTGATATAGGAGGAAGCACAGCAATGCTTACCCTCTGCGTGAATGAGTTTATTCCTGATACCGAACAGCATTCGATTATGTACATGCCCGCTGTGAATGAAGATAAATACTTTGCAACCTGGTATATAAACGGAGGAGATATGGTAATTCCCTGGTTTCAGAAAAACTTCGGGAATAATCTCACTTTAAACGAATTGAGCAAAAAAGCCGGGAAAGTTTCAGCCGGCAGCGAAGGTGTGCTGTTCTTCCCCTATTTCAGCGGCAGGCAATGCCCTTATCAAAACAATTTACGCGGTTCATGGATTGGACTGAACCTGGAGCACAAAGCCGAGCATATGTTCCGTTCCATCCTGGAAGGTATAGCCGCCCAGGTTTCTATGGGTCTGGAATCTCTGGAACGACTTTTCCCGGATCTGATACCGCAGGTTATCGAAGGAATCGGTGGCGCAGCAAAAGATGATATTTTTACAGAAATAAAAGCCAATTTCACCGGCAGAGACTACCGTATTCATCCCGGTTTTAACGCATCCCTCCGGGGCAGCGCTTTACTTGCCGGTGTGGGGATTGGGATGTTCAGTCTCGAAAATATCCCCGAACTCGAGAGAAACAAATCAGAATACTCGATTTCACCTCTCCCGGCGCTCAAACAAGACTATGCTGATTTGAAGACAGCTTATTCTCTAATGGAGAAAAGAACCTTGGAGGAATCTTTTGAAATCCTTAATAAACTCAATTTCCCAGGATAAGAGCCTGAAAACCTGAGAGTAGCCCAATACGTTGAGAGCGTATCTGCTTCGTTGTAAAAGAACTATCAAAATGCACTTTGTCGATGATTGCAGTTTCAAAGTCCTTCAAACCTGAAACATCAATAGATTTCCCGGTAAAATTCAGAAAAACTGTTGTAACTTCATCCTCTTCCTGCCTGCGGTAGCCAAGAACCCCTTTTGGAGTATCAATAAGTTCCCAGCTCCCGTGGGTTAGAGAGCGCCGGGATCGTCTGAGGGTTATCAGACAACGGGTAAGAGAAAGCATAGAAGAAGAATTGTTTTCCTGATTCTTCACATTAACATCTGCTGCAGATTCGGGAATAGGCAACCAGGGTTCTTTTTCAGTGAAACCGGCTCCTGGAGCAGTATCCCATTGCATGGGAGTTCGAGCCCGGTCCCGGCCGGGATGCAATGGCCAGTAATTTAAACCCACAGGATCTTGAAGCCGGCTCCGGGGTATCCGGCCGTCAGCCATACCAAGTTCATCCCCATAATAGAGAAAAGGGGTCCCTCTCTGAGTGAGGAGCATTGTAAGAAGAACCTTCATTTTTCTCTCATCCCCCCGGGCCAGACGGGAGAAGGCCCGGGACTGATCGTGATTGGATAGAACATGAACCGGCCAACCCTCCTCAGGGAGAGCCTGATACTGACTTTTTAGAATTCGAGCGAACACTTCGGCGTTGAAACGCGCATAATTCGGTGAGAAGTCGAAGGCCAGATGCAGTTCTTCCTCCCCGTTACCCAGATAAGATGCGGTAATGTTCTGATCGATAACACCTTCGTTGGGAAATATTTCTCCCACACACATCCTCTCAGGATATTCATCCAACACAGTTCTAAGTTCCTTGAGAAAGAAATGAGACTCGGGCCTGGAGCGGTCGTAAAGATGGTTCTGCTGTTCATATCTCCTGGGCAGTGCCCGATGAAGGTGGTAGGGATTACTGCGGAGAGTCTCATCCTTAACGATGAAGTTGATAACATCAAAACGAAAGCCATCCACCCCGAGATTCATCCAAAACCTGAGAATTGAATGGAGTTCTTTCCTTAGTTCCGGATTCCGCCAATTCAGATCCGGCTGTTCTTACCGGAATGCCATATATACCATTCCCGTTTCGGATTATCCGGGGAACTCCGGGATTCTTTAAACCAGGGATGACATTCAGAGGAATGATTGAATACCATATCCAGGATAATTCTGATTCCCCGATTGTGTGCTTCCCCTACCAGCTTACTGAAATCCTCAAGGCTGCCGAAGAGAGGGTCGATCCCTCTGTAATCGCAGATGTCGTACCCGAAGTCTTTCAGGGGTGATGGATAAATAGGGGAGAGCCAGATACCGTCAATGCCCAGTTTTTTCAGATAATCCAATCGGCTGATAATTCCGGAAAGATCCCCTATCCCGTCGCCATTGGAATCGGCAAAACTCCTGGGGTAAATCTGATAGAGGACACCGTGTTTCCACCAGAGACTATTCTTCAATTACTTTTCGCCTTTTTTGAACAGAAACAATCTCAGCGAGTACCAGACCCAGCCAGATTATCCCGCAGAGGATGGGAAACCAGTCTCCGAACCTGGTGTAAAGGGTTTGAGGAGGTTCCAGGGGAATTTTGAACTCCCCCACCGTCCATCCGGGCTGGTAGAACGGGGGCCAGCCTTCGGCGATACGGCCTTGAGTATCCACGGCAATGGTCCAGCCTGAACAGGTGGCCCGGACCAGAGGCCGGCGGTTCTCCACGGCCCGGAACAGGGCATGAGCTCCGTGCTGATACCCTTCCAGGGGAGTGTTGGCCCAGTAATCATTACTCATGTTTACAAAAACTTCGCTCCCGGCCAGTACAAAGCGCCGCAGGTGATCGGGAAAGACATCTTCAAAACATAGAGGTGTCGAAAAACTGAAATTCGGGGCCGCAAGAACGGTGTGTTCGGTTCCCGGGGTCCATTGGGTGGTGGAAAAGTTGTGAAGGAGTTCAGCCACCCAGGGGAACTGCTCCCTGTAGGGGAAATTTTCGGTAAAAGGAACTAGTCGTATTTTATAGTAATATGTTCGGTCGAAATCGTCATTCCGGTCCGGAGGAAGATACACAGCCGAGTTCTGAATATGTTTAATCTCTTCTGGAGCTTCAGGATCGTCAGAGGGTGGCGCGGGCACGTAGAAGTGATCCTGGTTCCCGGTTACCAGGGGAATCCCCATTTTCGTCTGCCAGTCCAGGAAGCTGCGGACCAGTTTGCCCCGGCGCCAGTTACTGTGCTTTTCATCAAGCCAGAAACGGAGGTCTGGTACGAAACCACTTTCCGGCCAGGCTACCAGATCGAAGGGGCCTTTTGCAGCAACAGCCTCTTCGGTAAGCCGGGATAATTCATCAAAACTGAGTTTATAATCGTGTTTTCGGGGGTCGGTATTCTGCTGAACGATGAGTATC
>DEIH01000229.1:15476-36267 GCA_002352375.1 Spirochaeta sp. UBA2779
CAAAAAACGACGCTCAACAGTAATGGCCAGCACAGCCCCGGAAAAATGCGGAAGGAAAGAAACCATCCAGACACCCCCCAGAGAGGCAGACTGAATCATGGCCGGATAGGCGTACTGACTCACCCCGAGTATGCCCCAGGGATAACCGAGAAAACCCAGAGACCGCAGGAAGTCCCAAAGCACCCAGAGGAAGGGGGCGGCCATGAGTCCGTAACGGTGGAAACGGCGGACGGTAAAGGTAAGAATGAAAATGAAGGGCAGATATTGAACCAGGGTAAGGCCCACGGTAAAAGGCAGAGAGATGTAGCTGAAGGTGCCCTGCCACCAGTTGATGAGCAGAGACTGAAGGCCGGTAAAGAGGATTACCAGGGAGACTCCCCGGCGGTAAGTAACCTGTCGGAGGGCCAGATAAAGGGGGGCGGTGGCGAACCAGGCCAGAAAGGGCAGCCCTTCGAGCACCAGAAAATTCGGTAGTGATAAAGAAAACAAAATCGCCGAGAGGGCGGCCCAGAGAGGTGCGGAAACATCGATAACAGAGGGAAGGCTTAAACCCGCCCGGGATGGCCTGGTGGATTCGGATACTCCTGAAAAAACGGCATAACGCCGGAGAGCATCGATAACCCATATCCCCAGAAGCAGAAGGCATGGCACAAGATACCGAAAGAGAGTTTCCATCCTCTCCGCTTTCGTATCCCCGATATCCAATAGACCGCTGGTGGCCACAAACCTCTGGACATAATCCATGTCCCCGTTCAAGGCGTATATCCAGGAAAAAAGGGCCAGGAGCAGCCCGCCGGCAAGAAGGCTCTCCATAAAAAGCCGGGGAAGAGCCCTTCCGAAAAGCAAAAAAACAGCCGTTACCAGCAGCAGAGCAATCCACAGCAGATACAGCCTGGCGCTGATGCTTAAACCCGGAACTTTAAGATCCATTAAATCATGAAGATTAATCTTTTCTCCCGAGGTATCCTTCCATGCCTGTAGGCTTTCAAGATCCGGGCTCTCCAGAGAAACACGAACAACCACCTGGTCGGTGGCCACATCATAGATAACCAGATCCACATTCACCGCTTTTGAGTATCTGAGAATCGAAGCTGTGGCGATACGTTCAACACCCAGGGATTTCCCGAGTTCAAAGGCATCGTCTTTTCCCCGAAAGGACCCATCGAAAATCCCGGTGACGTTGTCCCGTTCCAGGTAAAAATTCTCAATCAGGGATTTGGGATAAAGGGCATGGGTTCCTTCGGCGGCCAATTCCATCTCCAGAAGGGTACGCACCCGGGAGATTTCATCACCATCAAGACCCGGGGCGTACATTGGAGCCAGTACCAGGGTGGGTTTGCGGACAAAGGCGTATCGGCCGGTAAACCCGGCCCTGATTTCAAATATGGCGGTAAGAAGTAAAAGGGCAGCAATTATCCGGGGTAGACGACTCATAAAGAGATTCTATCATTGAATCCCCTGGTTTGATTATGCTTTGATTCCTATAAGTGGGAGAAATTCCTCTCTGGAGGGAGCTTTGTAAAACCGTTTACCCGCGACTTCTATAACCGGGATAGAGTGAATACCGGCCTCTTTAACCGCCTTCATGTGAAAGAGTATTTCCACCTCATTCACTTTTACCCCGGGGTAATCCTCTTTAAGCTTCTTCAGAAATCTGGAGGCGGGGATGCATTTGGGGCATATTTTAGATTTGTAGTAGGTTATTTCGTTTTTATCAGTTACCGGTTTTTCCATATTGTTCCTCTATGCTTCGAAGAGGCATATTCAACACAAACAAGAGATATGTCAACCTGCATATATAAATTGCATCCACAGGATTGAGACTCCTTGTATAATACAGTAATGAAAAAAAGATTCCCTACTGCTTTTTTTATGGATTCTAAAGCACCCAAACGTCGAGGCCGAATTAATGGTCTGCCGTTTAAAAAGGATGTTACCATCACCACCGACAAATGGGGAATCCCGAGAATCAAAGCTGCCAATGAGTCCGATCTCTACATGGCTCAAGGATATATCCACGCATCGGAGCGCCTCTGGCAGATGGAATCCATCCGCAGATTCGCTTCTGGAAGTCTTTCAGAAATTGCCGGAGAGAAGTTTCTGGAGTTGGACCATTTCGCCCGTCTGGCCCGCTTCCCCGAAGTTTGCCGCCGGGCGGTAAAAGGATTATCAGAGAATACAAAAAGTTATGCTGAGGCCTATCTGAAGGGTATTAATGAGTTTATCAATACTCACCAGAACCGTCTGCCTCTGGAGTTTCGATCCATCGGTCTTGAGCCGGCACCCTGGACTCTTGATGATGTAACTGCCAACCTTGTAGTAAACAGCTGGTATCTTCAGACGAACTACCTGGAGGAAATCCTGGCCATCAGAAGCCGGAACAAGCTTACCCGGGCACAGTGGGATGCACTGATTCCGGGGATGAGCGCTTTCGAGGATGAAAAGCTTCCCAAAGATGCTTATTTTGAAAATATCCGAGAACTGAATATCGGGAAATTTCTTCCCGCAGCCTTTTCTTTTTACAGGGAGTTCAAGCTTATATGCGGTGCCAGTAACAACTGGGTAACCTCTGATGGACCAGGGGGTAAACCTCTGGTGGCCAACGATCCCCACCTTGGGATTCAGGTTCCCCAAATCTGGTTTGCCTGCGGTCTGGAATGCCCAGGGACTGAGATTCTCGGGGTGGGGATGCCGGGTTTCCCGGGTATCATTATCGGGCGCACCCCCACGGTGGCCTGGGGTTTTACCAATGTAATGACTGATATTGTTGACCTCTTTGTCCTCAGGGTTAATCCGGGAACCAAAACCTGCATAGTGAACGGTAGAGAACAGCCGCTTATTCCCCGGGAGGAATCCTACACTCTCCCCGGCGGCCGGGTTGAAACCAGAACCGTCTACGAAAGCCCCCACGGCCCTCTACTCACTGAAATCGGACCTGAAACCGATGCCGCTGTCGCCTTGAAGTGGTACGGAACCATGCCGGATGATAAAATGAACGACCGTACCGGTGAGGGAATACTCGCATTTTCAAAGGTTAAAAGAGTTTCGGATCTGAAAAAATACGGTGCCTATCTGGCCACCATCGGGCAGAACATCGTTGCAGGGGACACTGAAGGTAATATTCTGTGGCAGGCCACGGGTTCCATCCCGATTCGAAGTGGTTACTCAGGAAGACTTCCAGCGGATGGAAGTGCCGGTCATGACTGGATTGGATTTGTACCCTATAAGGAGATGCCCTGTTCTGAAAACCCAGCTGAAAAATACATCGCCACTGCAAACCAGAAGACTGTAGCTCCGGACAGTACGGTTATACCCACCTGGTCCTGGGCCCAGCCCTGGCGGATATGGAGAATCCGGGAACGCCTTGAAGCTATGGGAAAACCAACGGTAGAGAAATTCATGAAACTACAGAATGATACCCTCAGTACCCGTCCTGCCCATGTACTTGGAGCCCTTCTTGACTGTGAGTTAAATGACAGCAGAGCTGTTGAACTGGCTGGAATCTTAAGGGGTTGGGACGGGAGCTGCGTTAAACACAGTACAGCATGTCTTGTTTTCAACCGGCTGCCCATTCAGATTTCCGAGATTCTATTAAGGGAGAGCCTTGAGGACGATCTTGAACTCTACTACACCCTCCTGCCCTTCTTCACATCCCTTCTGGAATCTATTACCAAAGACTCAGGGGTGCTGGAATTGTTTCCCGATAAAAATTCAAATGTGTACACCGTAGGAACTCTGATGGAAAAAGCCCTTATCAGGATATGGGAGGGGCTGTCACAGCGCTATGGGAAAAATCCCCGGCGGTGGCAATGGGGGGCTTTTCACAAACTGTTATACAAGCATCCGGGAGCAGAAGGTAAGTTAAAATCATGGCTTTTGAACCGGGGACCCTGGCCGGCTGATGGAGACTGGACCACGGTAAATGTGAGCGGTTTCAGCATGTCGGTGGATCCCGGAAAGGTAACAACCATTCCATCCATGCGTTTTATCGCATCACTGGCGGATAGGGATGAAAACCTTCTCTGTCTCCCATTGGGTCAGTCCGGGCGTCCGGGAAACCGTTTCTACGATAACTTCGCTCTCAAATACAGAAACGGGGGTTATGTACCCTTCCCCATGCAACCAAAGGGAAGCTCGGGTTCTGCCGGTGGAGTACTTGTGTTGAGTTCCTCCATGAATAGCTGAACATTCAGCTGCATATTGTGAAGTTCCAAACTATATTCGGATAGCTGTTTTTCTTACAAAGTCGATTCTAACCTCTCCACCTTCTTACGAGTTGAAGTATGGGATGGATCGATATTTAACGCCATACGATAATACTCAAGAGCACGACTCAAATCATCCTGGCTTTTTGCAAGATCTCCGAGCCCTATATAACTTTGTATAAAGCCCGGGTCGATTTCACGTGCTCCCTGATATGCGTTTTCTGCTTCAACATAATTCCCGAGTTTATTCATTGAGCGTCCCAGCCATATATAGGCCCAATCGTAATCGGGAAGCAGATCCAGGCCGATCTGAAATTCCTCCATGGCATTCTTATATTCCTTATTTCGATAGTACGCTTTGCCTAGATCGATGATATTCAATCCGTGTACATTATCGATTTCTTTTGCCCTCCGGTAGGCTTCGATTGCACGAGGATACTCTCTCAAATCATACAATGCATCACCAAATAAGCGAAGTACATCGAAACTTCTCGGGTTTTGAATCAATGCCGATTCGAGTATCAGGACTGCTTGATCGGGTCTGGAATCACGTACAAGATACCGTCCATATTCATAGGCCACATCGACATTTGATGAATCTGCTTTATATGCATTTTTGTACGACTGATCCGCAGCCTCAAGATTGTTGAGTTCAACATATATGGAACCCATGGAAATCCAAACATCCTCGTTTTCTGGATCAAGTTTCGATGCTTCGATGAGTATCACAAGAGCTTCATCGACGTAACCCGCACGTCTTAACTGGTATGCAAGACCTACCTTGAGGGATATATCCGCCGGATTACGCTCTACCATATCCCGGCGAACCTGTATCGAATCCTCAACACGATCAAGGCGCTGATAGATAAAACGGCCCATTGACGAATCGATTGATATGGATGCCTTATAAGCATCTTCCGCAAGATTATTTTTATTCAGAGCCTGATATGCCTTTCCGAGGTTATACCAGATCCATGCGTTGTCTCGAATCGTTATAAGAGCTTCTTCGAAATAACCGATAGCTGATGAGTAATCATCCAATAGAAAATATTCCTTGCCCAATTGGTAGAGGGTTTCGGAATCATCGGGATTCAGAATCTCAGCCCGTTTATATGATTCGATAGCTGCGATATGGTTTTTAAGATCAGATTGAGTATCTCCCAGAGCAATCCACCCCTTTACGTAGTCGGGAGCAACGGCAACTGTCCGTTCAAGTACTTCCAGTGCCCGATAGTCGTCATTTCTTTTTTTGAATTGAAGTGCCAACAAGTATCTCAACGGACCTGATCCTTGATGGATTTCCAACGCTTCGTTCAATATTGCGACAGCATCATCAATACGATTCAAGCTACCATACAAAACCGAGAGGTTCTTCCAATATATTTCATTCTCCGGTTCCAGGTCGATTGCTCTCAGATACGACTCTTCTGCACCTTTGAAATTCCCTTCAGATTTCTGCAGGACTGCAAGGTTGAACCAGGCACTTGCATAAGCCGGATTCAGAGCCAGAACAAGGTTGTATTGTTCCAGAGCTCGAGCCGGATAGCCCTCCCGCCGGTAGAGAACAGCAAGATTCAAACGATCTTTCACGTTAGAGGGCTGTATTCGCAGGGACTCTTCATAAGCATCAATGGCATTTGCATTCTGGCCGGTTGCCGACCAGACTAATCCAAGGTTGTGCCAGGCGGCGACGAAATCCGGATTAATACCGACAGCGTCAAGGAACGATGTCTCAGCTTCGGACAAACGATCATCCACTAATTCCAACAATCCCAGATTGTAGTGGGCGTTTGCATACTCGGGATCAAGGTTCAATGCGTTGCGAAATGCAGATCTGGCTTCATCCATTTTACCGGCTGCCTTCAATGCCAGCCCCAGATTGTTGAGGGATTGCGGGTGGCTATCATCAGTAAGTTCCAAGGCTTCGCGGTAGTAGCTTATCGATTCGTTGTAGTTTCCCGCTTTGTATTCAATGCGCCCAAGCTGGTAAGCAGCCTCCCCTCGATCGACACCGTTATCCCTTATCCAAATCAGTTCCCGTCGTGCTTCTTCGATTCGATTGGTTTCGGATAACAGAGACGCAAGGACTCTCCGTGCCCGATCGTATGTCGGATCCATGGAGATGGAAGATCTCAGGAATTCTTCGGCGAGGTCCTGATTACCCCGCTCCTGCTCAATCCTTGCCAGTCCCACATATGCGGGACCGTGAGACGAATCCAGGTCCAGCACCTCGCGATAAAGGTCTTCGGCGATATCCGGATTATCAAGATTCTGCAGCTGAAGTCCGGCTAATGCTACGCGGCTCGGCAGATGTGTCGGGTCGAATTTTATGGCTGACTCGTAGGCTTCTGTCGCTTCGGTATTCCGTTCCGAACGGGCCAGGGCCAGGCCCAGATTATATAAAGCCCGGGCTTTCCTCTCACCACCTGCAAGGGGATATGCAACTGTGAGTACGAGGATTGCTTCGTCGAAACGTCCGACCTGCAGTAAAAGCCCGCCAAGGTTGTAGGCTGCTTCAAAATAGGTTGGTCGAAGATGAAGCGCCTTACGATAGCTGGAAAGGGCTTCATCAATATTACCGGTTCGTTGATTTACCAGTGCGAGATTGAAAAATATCCTGGCGTCGTATCCAGTTCCTTCCGGAACTTCCGTAAGCGTCGATTTCGCAAGTTGATTCTCCCCTGTTCGGATGTAGGCCTGGGCAAGGGCAAGCATTACCCGGGGATCCTCAACCAATTCAGGACGAGCATTGATGTATTCGCTTAGAATCCTGATGCCGGCTTCATCATTCCCTTCCTGCATAAGTCTGGATGCTTCGGATAATCGCTCATCACCAACCTGATCGAATTCGACAAAATCTGCCTGCTCAAATACAAGATCTTCTTCAATCGTATGTCCATTTGTTCCCGGAGAGATGATTGTGTGAATCGGTCGAGTTTGTATATCGACGGCTAATAGCTGGAGGTAAATTCCAATTCCTACCAATCCGGTCACCACCAGGAGTATGGGAAGGGCACTGTATTTCCAGAGAAATCTGAATTCTTCACGATTCATGCGATTTTTCCTTGAAGCAGTTCAGTCATCCCAATCTGATTGACCACCTGGATCTGCAGGCCCGGCCGGGCATTCAGCTCCAGGACCAACGGCCCATTTGATTTATCGAGTACAAAATCAATTCCCAGATATCCCAGTGGTACTGTTTTGGCTGCTTTACAAGCGTAATTCAGTACATCGTTCCAATGGGGAATGGCCAGACCATTGAGAGAATATCCGGAGTCGGGATGGGCTGATATCGGTTTACCATGAAAAAAACCACCGGTTGTTACCCCTGTCTGAATGTCGATACCAACTCCGATGGCTCCCTGGTGAAGATTTGCTTTTCCGTCTGACCGAACTGTCGGTACGCGGAGCATCGAAACAACAGGAATCCCCTGATAGGTAATTACCCGAATATCCGGGATTCCTCTTTCGTAAATCTGTCGGAAGAATTCATGTGGATCGATCTTTCGTTCAATCAGTGCACTATCGCCCATTCGTCCGAAGGAATAGACACCAAAAAGTATGTCAGCAAGATGATGCCGAAGATCCTCAGGAGTAAGTTTACGGCCCGATGGAGTTTGCCAGGATCCATCCGGTACCCGTTCGATCAGGAGAATACCTCCGCCTGCACGCCCACGCGCGGGTTTGGCGACAAAAGAATCGACTTCTGACAGATCATTAATTAAAGACGGAATACTGATGAGATTACTGACTATCGCCAGGGTCTCCGGAACCGGGATGCCGGCTTCGGTTAGAATCTTTTTTGTAATTGTTTTGTCATCAACCAGAGGAAATGCGGAACGGGGATTGTTCGGCTGAATAAAATCCAGATTCCGGCGGTTTATTCCAAGAATGGAACCGAGTTTATGGAGATTAGCCATCCTTACGGCCTCCGTTTTCTGTGTATAAGCTACGGAAACGGAATAGCTCGACAACCCTCAGACCTGTCCAATTACCGATCCAGAGATTGATAGCAATAACGACCAGAAGAAGCTCGGGGAATGCCACCATAATAGCCTTGAGTGCAACAGAACCCATTACCACATAACACGCAGTCATAACAACGAGAGTCTGAAGGAGAATCCGAATGGTTTTCGCGGTTCCTTCTTCCACGATGGTGATGGCCAGTCTCTCAGCGGTAATTGTGAGTATCGCAATCGGGAACACGGATGCAGCGCCAATCGTTGAGAAAGCTTCCCAGTTGATAGTCCCTGCCAAAGCTGATAGGCCAAGAAGTCCGAATATAACTACAATCATCAGGATAGCCAGTTTCGGGGTATGGAGAATCCCAAGTTTTTCCAATGGAAATCGAAAAAGAACTGTAATCGTCAATACCAGTACAAAAGCAACAATACCCGGAAGGAGCCCCGTCCCACGAACTGCCATCGCCATCAGTGCAGGAAGAAACGTTCCAAGGGTATTGATTCCGATAACATTTCTTGAAAAAACGACAACGAGAACACCTAGGGGTATTACCAGAAGAAATTGAAGTACACCAAAAGAGATATTTCCATTCATTACGGTATTCAGGATGCTGTAGATGCTGAATTCCTGTCTCCCGAGAAAACCGATCAATCGGTCGTTAGTGAGTGTCCTCTTACGGATGTCGTACCGATAATCAAAACCAATATTCCTGGAATGCTTGAACATGGCCTCATCCCCGCGGTACAAAGCCAGATAGTTACCCGGCAGTTCTGCAAAATAACCATTAAGAGCGTCAATTGGCACCCAGTGACCGGCAACATAAACCTCGATCCACTGGTGAGTGGTCCGTTTGCTTCCGGAATTGAGAATCAGTCCTCCGACCAGGCGTGAAGGAATACCCAGCCGACGAGCCATAGCAATGAACAGTCGGCTTTTTCCGTTACAACTGGCAGCATCAAGACGAGCCGCGGTAACAGCATCTGTTGTTCCCTTGAATGGGCGGCTTCCCATCGCCAGAACCCGGTTATACAATTCCTGCAGGACAGGAAGGATGTAGGTTGTGTTCGCAACCCCCAACTCTTCGATCAATTCCATAATAACCGGATCCGTAACCTGTATCTGATCCGTAGACATCAGATACGGTTCGAAGCTTTCCGGATAATTTTCGGGGATAACGATTTCTGGATCAATTTCGAAAGAAACCGGTTTTGTAACTACCTCGAAGGAATGAGTGATCCGGAACGGTCCTACTGCCGAACGCTGGTTCCATTCTCCACGATCCCAGTGGTTGGAGGTTTCACGACGAAATCTTAATCCTCCAGCATCATTCAATTCGTTGCGTATGGTTTGTGATGTCTCATTCCTCGGAAGAAAAGTCCGGACAACGACATCTTCGCCGTTACCGGTGAATGTCATTGTAATATCTACCGAGTAGCTGGGCTGTGGAATAATTCTTTCTAAAGAGTAATCCCCGGTCAGAATCTTCGTTGTGATGCTGCCGAAACCGATAATGAGAAAGAGTATGATAATAAGGCGTGTCCGGTTTTTTACGACCATATAAGAAAAACCTAACGCCGCTCGACCTGGACACCGAGATAGGCGCCGAAACTCTGAAAGTTCGTCGCTATTGAGTTGTCATAAAGCATGTTTGAGACATCCTGAATCCATCGTGCCTCCATTACACCGGAAACCGAGGTATAGGCCTTTTCCTTGAAGACATAGCTGATATCCATGGAGAGTTCGATACTGAGATCCTTTCGTATTTCACCTGTAAACGTATTTGTCTCATCCCGGGCCGGGTAATTGGAAAATGCCCGGTAATCAAGTTTTCCGATGAGCTCTGTACGGAATCGGGACGTCCAGCGGAAATCCAGATCTAAGCGGATCGAGTGAGTGATATTGTCCCAGTAATCATTAACGAATTGCGGTGCCGGTAATCCCGACACCAGCAAATTATAATTATTTGACTCAAGCCATGCGAACTCATATTGAAGTGAGGGGCGGAACAATCCGGAGGGACGTCTGAATTCTATTGCCGCCGAATTGATGATGTATTGCTTGTTTTTGTTCGACCCGCCATATGTCGCCTGGAGGTACTGTTTCACCAAGAGTTCATAAGCCAGATCGATTGCCATCCCTTCGATGCCATAGAAGGTGATTTCAGGGCGAAATGCCGGTGTGAATGAGTCGATTTTGTTCGATCCGGACAGATAGTCCGGATAGATCTTCAATGTCGCTGATATATCGGTATCAAGTTTCCAATTTGGACCGAATCGCCAGCGAAGGGTATCTTCGACGGAGGCGAGGAATCGATTATCACCTGGATCTTCCGCAAGGCGGTATGATGTTGTCACATCCAGATCGTTGCGAAATGATCGGCTGCTTCCGCTTCGCCATCCAAGATTCAAAGCCAGAGTATCATTTCGGGAGATTAAACGATCTGTACCGCTCTGTCCCGGGTCGAAGTTGAATGTTTTAATAGTCAGATCTTCGTGGTCGAAACTCAGAGCAGTCGAAAGACGCTGCCGGAATCCGACTGGAAAAAGAATCTCCACGTCGGCGGACACTCTGGCTCCGGGGCGGGAGACAAGGGATTCATAGCCCCCGAGTACAGAAACATCATACTTTGTATAGGGTGATTCCGTCCTTCTTACATCGGAAAGACGTTTCAGAGCATCATCCTTTGCTGTATCCTCCAGAAGTTCAGCCGCTTGTAGGAATGCAGCCGTCGCTGAAGCTGTGTGAACCATAGCAACATCTTTATCCAATGAAAGTTCAATTAAATGATCATAGGCCTTCCCTAACTCAATCAGAATATCTGCTCGATCAGTATCATCCGCTTCCTTTTCCAGTAGGTATTCAAACCAATGAATACTGGAAGCAAAATAATCTGATGCATCCTCATCCAAATATTGCCTGCGTGCCTGTAAACCGAGAGCATAGTAAGCATTGGCACCGAGGTATACGCTTTTTTTCTGGTACAAACCGATCTGCCCGTTATCAGGCAGGGGTGAAAATCTCTCAATAACACCGGCATAGTCCCTGTGAGTGTAGTATTGAATACGTCCCAGATCGTACAATGCTTCGTCATATCGATTTGAACTCGGAAGTTCCAGTATTTCCTGAAAAATTGCTTCGGCAAGATTATCCTGATCCAATCGCATATATATACGACCGATTCTCCACATCGCATCATCAATTTTTATGTCATCCGGATATTCTGTCAGGAGGACATTGAAAGTCTCCATTGCCTCGTCATTCCGCTTTTCCGTATACAGGAGATAGCCAAGGCTGTATAAAGCCTCATCCCGTCGATTACTTCCCAGGTTTTCAGTTACTGTCCGGAAGGAAGCTTCCGCTTTCTCGATATTATCCGCAGATAATTGAATCTCACCGATATACCAATAAGCGTCGTCGTTTCGACTCGATTCTGGAAAAACCTGTACGAAGTTGAGGAATAAAACAAGAGATTCCTCTGAACGCCCGGTATCAAAAAGAAGTTCTGCAAGATCGTAACTCGCATCATCCTGTCTGTTACCTGATTCAGCTGATACTTCACGATAATAGGGTTCGGCTTCCATCGGCCGATCAAGATGAACCAGAGCCCTGCCGATACGCCATTTAGCGTCGTCAACTTTAATGTCCGACGAATTTAATCTGATGTGGTCCTCAAAAAGTCTGATGGCCTCGAGATACTGTCCATCACGATATTTATCGAGCCCTTCGTCATACAAGGTTGTCTGCTGGGCTGATAGAAATGATGCTGTAAATATCAGTGTGTAAATCAGAAAGATCGCTTTTTTAAGCATTGTGTTCTCCGTTAACCAATGATGTCAGACCATCTAAACTCATAGCTACTGGAGTTATTCAGCCTGATTCATCGGTAATCAAACAAATGTAATGCATTAATTAATATAATTCTTATATTATATGAATTATTGTTAATGATCTCAGATATGTCCCTAACCCTGTTGCAGCATTTCCATTCAGGAATCCCTGAATTTCGCAGATCTCATCCAGGAACTTGATGATGATATCTATTTCTCACAACATTCCTGGCACTAAAGACATCGGGATGAGGATTCTACTGATTGAAGTAATTTTCTTTCTTCGTCGGAAAGATGCCTGCTATCATTCTTTGTACCAATTCAGATAATCTTATTGATATTAAAAGCATAAAAAATAATCTCATATCATATTATTTTAGTCTAAATATCTTCTAAAATGGAAAAATGAGTGAAGATATCGAAGCGTTAAAGAATCCACGCCTCAAAGATATTACAAATATTGCCATTCCTATGGTTCTCAGCCAGGCCTCTGAAACCATCAATCTTTTTGTAGACCGGTTATTTCTTTCACGTCTCGGGAAACTCTTCATTTCGGGGGCCATGAGCGGCGGGATTACCACCTTTAACGTAATGTCTTTATTTATCGGAATTATCGGCTATGTGAATGCCATTGTTGCACAGAATGACGGGGCCGGAAAAAAACGCAACTGTGCCCGGGCCACCGCTCAGTCAATTCGACTGGCCTTTATCGGATGGCCGCTGCTGATTCTGATGATTCCCCTTGTAAAACTGTTTTTTGTCTCTCTGGGCCATATTCCTGAGATGGTGGAAATGGAAATGACATACTTCCGCATCCTCATTTTCGGATCAATTTTCGGCCTGATCCGCTATGCTCTTGCTGGATTTTTTATCGGTCTCGGGCGAACAAGGGTTGTGATGTTGGCCAACTTTGCAGGTATGGTGGTGAATGTTCCGGCCAACTGGATACTGATATTCGGTAAATTCGGAATTCCGGCCATGGGAATAACCGGGGCTGCCATCGGTACTCTCCTGGGATCTCTCACCATTATGCTGATACTCCTTGGAGTATATCTTTCTCCCACGTACCGCAGAGAGTTCGGTACCGCTGAGGAACTGGGATTTGACAAACCTTTATCAAAGGTACTTCTTAAATTCGGAACTCCGGCAGGGGTAGAGAATTTCCTGAATGTCGCTGCATTTAATTTTTTTGTTCAGCTGATGTATTCCTACGGCCCTGATACAGCGGCTGCGGTTACTATTGCTTTCAACTACGACATGGTAGCCTTCATACCCATGCTGGGATTGGGATTTGCTGCAACAACTTTAACGGGCCGTTATGTTGGTGCCCGGAATATTCCTGGAGCCGAACATGCTACCAGATTAACAATGGCGGTTACATGGTCTTTTGCGTCGATACTGGTTTGTCTCTTTGTCTTC
This sequence comes from Spirochaeta sp. UBA2779, assembly GCA_002352375.1. Taxonomy (GTDB): domain Bacteria; phylum Spirochaetota; class Spirochaetia; order DSM-2461; family DSM-2461; genus UBA2779. The sequence goes on from DEIH01000229.1 coordinate 28,891, forward strand.
GGAGCCAGGCCATTGGTTAATGTTTTTGCCTCAGGACTTGAAAACGGTGGAATTGATGTTGCACCAACAGCCATTACCATGTTACGTCTCGCGGCAATTTACACTCTGGCGGATGCCACACAACTGATTCTGGCAGGATCTCTCCGGGGAGCCGGAGACACACAGTTTGTTATGAGAATCTCGATTATACTCCATTGGACTTTTGCCGGTGTCGCCTGGTATGCTATCAAGGTTTTACAAATACCGCCGGTATCCATGTGGACGATATTCATTATCTTTGTCATAACCCTCGGGGTTGGAATGTTCTTGCGTTACCGATTCGGAAAGTGGCGTGAGATGAGTCTCGTTGTTTAAAGAATTAAACACATTTACTCCATTTATTAAACTATAATTGGATCATGAATATCACATGCCACGGCGCTGCCAGAGTCGTTACCGGATCCTGCCATCAGGTTGAGCTTGAAGGTACAAATTTTCTGATTGACTGCGGTTTATTTCAAGGTGGAAAAGACCTGAACCGCCTGAACTATGAGGCCTTTCAATTCAACCCGGAAGATATTGACTTTGTTATCGTAACTCACGGGCATATCGATCACTGCGGACTGCTGCCCAAACTGGTAAAAAAGGGCTTCAATGGAGAAATTTATACCACTGAGGCCACTGCCGACCTGCTTCCCATCATGCTCAGTGATGCAGCATTCATCCAGGAGAAGGACACGGAGCATGAAAACCGCCGAAGGCAGCGTCAGGGATTGAAACCCAGAGAACCTCTCTACACCAGAGACGATGCGGAGAAAATCCCTCCTATGCTTCGACAGCTTCCCTATGGAGAATCGATGAAAATCAATGATGAGGTAACCATCAGATTCCGGGATGCCGGTCATGTTATCGGTTCGGCGATTGTGGAACTCTTTCTTACAGAGAGGGGCAATGAAATCAAGGTGGTTTTTTCGGGTGATCTCGGACAGTGGGATGTCCCTATCATTGAAGATCCCAGCTTCATATGGAACGCTGATTATGTTTTTATGGAATCCACCTATGGAGACAGGCTCCATGGAAAACGCAAGCCCAGAAAAGAACTGCTTTTTGAACAGATAATGAATACCTACAAACGGGGAGGAAAACTCCTGATACCTAGTTTCGCCCTGGAACGTACCCAGGAGTTGTTATACCTATTAAGTGAACTCAAAACAGAGCGTCCGGATTTTCCTGATATCAATATCTACCTGGACAGTCCCCTGGCCATCAAAGTAACAAAGGTTTTCCGGGATCATCCGGAATTGTACGATGAAAAAGCCCGTTCACGAACCGACAAACCCTTTGATTTTCCAGGATTAACCTGTACTACCACCGCCGCCGAATCAATGCGGATTAACGTATCTGAAGATCCGGCCATCGTTATTGCCGGAAGCGGGATGTGCACTGCCGGACGTATCAGGCACCATCTGAAGCATGGTATCTGGGACCCGAAAAATACTGTTCTTTTCGTAGGTTATCAAGCCCCTGGAACTCTTGGACGCATCCTCCTTGACGGTGCCTCGGAAATCCGGATGATGGGTTTAACCCTGGCGGTTAAGGCCGAAATTGCCAGAATAGGCTCGTTCTCAGCCCATGCAGACAGAAACGATCTTACCCGCTGGATAGAAGCATTCAAGGAGAAACCGAAAAAAGTTTTTCTGGTTCACGGTGAGGGAAAAACTATTGACAAGTTTTCCGAATACCTTGACCAAAGGGGCTTTAATACTGCAATTCCCACACGCGGAAATAACGTGATGACCTGAAATTTCGATTATGTGAGATAAAAAGCAAATCCCAGAAAAAAACTGATACCCCCGGCTAAAACAAACAAATGCCAGAGAACATGGCTGAAGGGAAGTTTTTTCCAAAGGTAGAACACTATGCCTCCGGTATACAGCCCTCCGCCCAGCATTGTCCACATAATAAATCCCGATGGGGAGGCTCCACTTAAAGGTTTGAATGCAGCAATAATAAGCCAGCCCATAGGCAGATAGAGAAGATCTGAAGCTATATTTTTACCCCTGAGGAAGACTGTTTTCATCAGGATTCCTGCAAATGCAATACCCCAGATAATACCGAATACCCACCACCCCCAGGGATTAGGTAGGGCAATAAGAGAAATAGGTGTGTAAGTACCGGCAATAAGTAAATACACTGAAGCCTGGTCCAAAACCCGCATAGGTGCATGAATTTTCGGATAATCTGTGAATAAATGGGTTAAAGAGGATGAGAGATAAAGTAATATCTGAAAGGCCCCATACAGACTGAAGCTGACATACCGCTGGACTCCACCACTGTTCATTCTGGTAAGAGCAATGAGAAATATTAATCCGGCGATGCTCATACCGGCACCTATGCTGTGGGTGATTGAATTCAGTTTTTCCTCAATCAGATGCTTGTTTATTGTATTATTCTTTTCCGGCATGACATAATGGTGACGGTTAAATCAAACGTGGTAAACCCCGGGAGACTCCATGAATGAATATTCAATCCCCTACGGAAAATCAATACAAAGCTTCCATCTGCCTGAAAATTGGCCGGTATCAGTTCTGAAGCCGGAACATCGTGATGCTTTGGAAAATCCGGTTCATGAGATATCTGCTTCACTTAAACCCCTGGGAAAGAAACTGCAAGCCCGGTTCGAAACGTCTACAGCGGTAATCGCCATAAACGATAAAACCCGCCCGGTACCTCACAACGTCCTTCTACCTCCACTTCTAATCTGGCTGGAAGAGGTTGGATATAAGAGGGAGAACATCACTTTAATTATCGCCACCGGCACTCATGCACCCATGCCGCCGGAAGAACATCATCTGATTGTTCCCCGGGAAATTTTGAAGAGATACACCATCATCTCCCACGATGCAGAAGACAAAAAAAACCTCATAGAACTCGGAAAAACCACAGCGGGCACTCCCTGTACCATCAACAAAATCTTTGCCGAGGCAGATTTACGGGTTGTAGTGGGAAATATTGAACCACATCAGTACATGGGATGGTCCGGCGGCGTTAAAAGCGCCGTTATCGGTCTGGGGGGGGCCGAAAGCATCAGAACCAACCACTCAATGCTCACCATGGAAGGAGCAGGCCCATGCCGGTATGAAAATAATCCTGTTAGGCAGGATGTGGAAGAATCAGGACGCATTATCGGTGTCCATCTAGCTTTGAACGTAGTGATGAACGGGTTAAAAGAAATCGTTGCCGTTTTTGCCGGGAATCCGCTGACTGTAATGGAAAAAGGAATAAAAGAAGCGCAATCCCTTTTCTCAGTATCTGTAAATTCCCGATTCGATCTGCTTATTACATCCCCGGGTGGCTATCCCAAAGATATCAATCTCTATCAGGCTCAAAAAGCTCTCCGCCATGCTTCAATGGCAGCAAAACCCGGAGCCCCGATGATACTCACCGGGGCCTGCAGAGAAGGTATAGGCAGTCCGCCTTATGAGAAATGGATGAAAGACAAAACTTCCCATCATCAGGTTCAGAAAGCCTTCGAACAAGAAGAGTTTAAACTGGGCCCGCATAAAGCCATGCTCTTTGCCGCAGATGCCATGAACAGGGATGTTTACCTGGTGTCTGAATTATCCGATGAAACGGTAAGAAAGATGCTCCTCATCCCGGCACCATCCGTACAGAAGGCCATCGAAATGATACAAAAAATCGGCGATTCATCAAGTTCCCTCAAGACGGGAATCCTGCCATATGGAAATGCTACGGTGCCATATCCAGGGGATTGATAATAACAAAGTCATTACTCCGCATTCCGGCATGGCAGGAGATACAGCCCCCGGGGCTGCCTTCTTTGAGAACCTTGCCTTCCGGATCGAACATAGCCCAATACCAGTCACCGCTTTCCGGATCGTAACCCTTCACTTTGGCCATAACCGTAATACTTCCCAGTTTTTTACTGCTGTCAAAATTCTCTTTTACGATAAGGGAACCCTCTGGAGCCGTTGAATCCGCTACAGGAAGAGCATCAAACAGACTGTTGTTCGCAAAAACCCGGTGCCAGACACCATGAGGAGACTGGCCGGGCTGCAGGCCGGAATCCTTCGGCCACTCAGAATAATTCTTGAAGCTACTCTCTACAGTTATCCTGTTCCATATAGCATTGCCGCTGACTTCACTCTTTTGAAGAGGCTCCAGATACGGCTCTTCAGCTTTATTACTGCAGGAAATGAACAGCCCTGCGAAGAGAATTATCAGCCATCCACCGGGTACGATTAATTTCATGCCAAACCTCCGTCGTGTTCTTCCTTCCAGGGAACCGCCAGAATAAAAGTCGTACCCTTACTCCGGGATGTACGGATATTGATTCGGCCACCCATTTTTTTAATATCTTCTTTCACCGCATCCAGACCAACACCCCGACCTGATATAGATGTAGCCTCATCCCTGCTGCTGAACCCGGGTCTAAATAGTATATTTACGATTTGAGAAGGAAGATGTACACCAGGTTTCAAAAGTCCCATCTCCACTCCTTTTTTCTCCAGTGCCGGAAGATCGAGACCACGGCCATCATCCTCTACCTCAATCTTCAACCAGTTATCCTCGTGTATAAATCTCAAAGTTAATTGTGATTCAGAAGGTTTTCCGGCAGTCAGACGTTCATAGATATCTTCCAGCCCATGATCCAATGCATTACGAATCAGATGAAATATGGATGGCTGAATCTCCGAGAGTCCAGGAACTGTTTCAAGCTCGGCTTCAAGATTGAACACCACTTCCTTATCCAGCTCTGTGGATATGTCTTTTACCATATCGTTAATGCGTTCTCCGAATACTTTAAATGGAGAAATCTGAGTGGTTTCTGAACCGACAGAGAACTCTTTAAACCGATCGATCAGCTTACGAATCAATACAAGTTCGTCATCCAGAGAATCGAGAACTTGCGCTACAGTTTCTTCAAGAGATTTATCAACTTCCCTGCTCCTGTCTCTTACCTCTGCAAAAAGATTTTCCAGCTGATGACAGTGTTCCTCCACACCCGGAAAATCCAGATACCTGGCAGTTCCTTTTACTGAGTGAACCGAACGGAAAGCTTCACTGATGTATTTATTATCATCCAGGTTTGTGAGATTTCCCCGTAAAGATCCAAAAGTCTTTTCTGCTTCCTCAATGAATCCTTCAAATACTTTCGGACCCATCTTAAGAACAGTGGCAATCTGTTCCAGCTCACTTTCCCTGCGCTGCCGTTCTTCTTCAAGCTCATGTTGGCTGTGAACAATATCGGTGAGATTCTCAAAAATCACCATCACATTCTCCATCTTACCGTTCTCAACAATCCTCAGAAAATCAGCCCTGATTACAATTTCAGTATCCTGCTCCAGTTGGAGTACTGCTTCATTAAGGGGATTGATACTCATTATCATATCCATGTCAGCGGTTTTATTGGTGAACAGCATCTCCAGAAATCCATCCAGATCCCGTCTTTCCTCAGCAAATCGCTCAGCATCAGGATAGATAAAGTCTGCAAGACTCAATCCTGCAATATCTTCCCGCATAAACAGTTTAGTCAGGAACACCGAGTACTGATCGGTTATACGCCGCTCACTGTTAAGCAGAAGTAACCCTTCCTTGATATGATCCAGATATTTCCGATTTTCCTCCAGGCGGGTTTCAATTACCTTGTTCTGTAGTTCCAGGTCTCTTCGATCCCTCAGGCCGCTTATCATATGGTTCACTTGGCCGGCCAGTTCTCCAACCTCATCATTTCGGTTCAAATCCACCTGAATATCCAGATTTCCTGTGGCGGCAATATTTACCGTCTCTCCTATATCAAGAACCGGCTTGATTATAGTCCGGTGCATCAAAAGCAGAATCCATGTAAAGAGAATAAGGCCCACGGAAACAAAATAGATGGCCATCAGAGTACCGGCCCGGCGTACCTGATCGTAAATGCTGTCCAGAGAGATTCGAAAATGGCTCACACCGCGAATAAACTCATCATCTCCATGACATACCCTGCATTCGGCAAAGTTCAGTATGGGAAAGTAGTATTCCATTTCCCGTGTATCCTCATTCAGTGATATCACCGGTGTTTTATTCATCAAAACCTGCTGAAAGTCTTCTGTATCAATAGTGCGCCCTTCTACACGTGGAGTCTGATCGAACATCACCATACTTTGATAACCATTCACGAAATTTAATGTATCATAGTCGTTGAAAGCCGAAGTTCCGTCTGTACGGTAGAGTTCGAACTCAAGGAAACCGGTGATTTTTCGGAAATCCTCCATAGTCCGGTTAGCTATAGGGGCCTCTCCACTGAGCATGATATTCCGGATCGTCGTGTTCAGCATCTCATTGTTAACAGCAAGAGTCCGCTGGGAGGCAGCCAGAAGATTCCTTTTCTGATTTGCCGTCGTAAGGTATATGGACACCCCCACACTGAGAAGCAGAATGAGAAGCAGTCCGGTAATTATACGAAACTGTATGGAGTTCCGTCCTTTCATACCGCTTCCTTGAGGGATACATTGACTGTGAAGTCACCAATACTTGACTGGAATGGAATTGTGATAATCGGTACACCTTTGGGCCAGTTAATCCTGTAGTTGTTTCCAGTTATAACTCCGGGAAGTGATATAGAGATTCTGAAGTCATTTAAATCCTTTTTGGCATTCCCGGCGATAATATTCACAAGTTCACCCACACCATCGAGAACCTCAGATCCCAGAAAGGCGTATTTGGTACCTGTCATCAATGAGACAACCTTCAAAGCTGTATCATGAGAAAAGCTCAAGACAACCGCCCCGGTGGTTTCTCCAGCCAGACCGATTAATGCTGAAACCTCCGAGAGATCTTTTGGGTCTTCCAGTATTGCAGGTTTTCCCGATTTAACTTCCAGAGACAGGAAATCCTTGAAAAGACCCATCGTTGCATCCAAAAACGGATTGATATACTGCGCTTTCATATTGCAGCCTAACCCTTTTCCCCGATGTAAGGTGAGATTTTCTCCCAGAGTACATTACCGCGAATCGGCTTTACCACATAATTAGTAACTCCGGCGGTTATGGCTTCAATCACATTGTACTTGGCCGCTTCTGATGTAATCATAATGATCGGTGTTTCAGAATAAGACCCCATAGCTCTAAGCTTTTTAACGAAGGCCAGACCATCCAGTTTAGGCATATTCCAGTCAACAAGAAACAAATCAATCTGCTCCGAAATGGCCATTTTCAAAGCCTCGGCACCGTCAGCAGCTTCCAACATTGATTCATCAGGAATATTCTGCTCCTTCAGGGTGTTTCTGTGAATCCGCCTCATTACCTCTGAATCATCAACTATCATGATTTTCATGGTCTAATTGTTATATAGTTTACCCGGTTTAGCAAATACTCTGAAAAATAGAATAAATATGCT
>DEIH01000011.1:0-4398 GCA_002352375.1 Spirochaeta sp. UBA2779
GGCATAGGTTTCATCCTTGATGATACGGCCCTCGGCATTGAAAATCTTCTCGGAGGCAATCCGGTCTTCTGTATCGTAGGAAAAGAGAGTCCTGCGGTGATGAGAACCTTCGGGATTTTTTACAGTTATGGAGAGTAAATGGTTTTCATCATTATAGCTGTAGTCGGTAACAAGGTCGGGCTTCTCTCCGTCGTAGAGATATTCCTGTTCGAGTCTTCCCAGTAAATCATACTTCTCAACACGGATTTTATTTCCGATACGTTCGGCACTCATCCTTCCGGCATCGTCGTGCTCATAATTGTATTCTTTTTCTTCCGGGGGGTCCGGGATTGTTAGTATCCTTTGGGATACCCTGTTCTGCCCGTCCCATTTCCATATCTCCCGGCTTATCAGATTTCCTGAAGAGTTCAGACGGTAGCAGGCGGTTTTATTGCCTGTCTCGTCATAGGCATATAGATAAACTTCTCCGTTTATTTCGATGGATGAAAGCTGTCCCTCCCCGTTCCAGCTGTACCGGGCGGTAAATCGCCGGTCTGTTTCCCTCCAGGTGAAGGAACGCCGTTTAAACAGAGCCCTTTCGAGGTTTAAGGAGTCCACGTTACCGTTTGTTTCAAGCAGAGGGTCTGGAAGCATGCTCATATTATGGATTATGTGATTAAACCTTTCCACAGGGGAGACATTACGTAATATAATATGGGAATGAAATCCATATTGGTTATCAACGATTCTTCTTTGATTCGAAATTTTCTGGAGAAACAGCTGAAGGAATACGGTTTTAAAGTACTACAGGCAATTAACGGATTGGACGGCTGGGGAAAAATCAGACAGCTGCAGCCGGATTTGATAATTATGGATTACTTTCTTACCCGAAAAAGCAGTATGGAAATTCTCAAGTCGATGACTGACGATCCTAATATCGGCAGTATTCCCGTGGTAATGACAATTTCAAAGCTGGAAAAAAAGCAGGTAATGGAGCTGGCTCAGATGGGTGTTCAGAAAATCCTGAATAAGCCGATAAGGATTGATGCACTTCTGGAAACTTTAACTGAATTGCTGCATGTGGCCATTGAAATGGACGAGACCCCCTGCATCCTTGATGCTCACTTGAATGATCAGATTCTGTTTGTAGAAATTGCCAGGGGGTTCAACCGGGAAAAGATAAACCTGCTCAGATACAAGATTGCCGAATTGATTAAGCTGTACTCGGTATCCGATCCCCGAATTCTGATTCTGATGACGGATATTGAATTCCGCAGTGAGGATAAAAGTAAACTGGAAATCCTTCTGGAAGAAATAATGGGCTCTGTACAAAAGCCGGACAGAATCCGAATACTTACAGTTTCCGAGGAGATTAAAGCGTACCTCGAAAAGCATATTGTCCTAAGTGAAATTGAGGTTGCCAAAAGCCTGGAGGAGGCTATGGACGGCTTACTGGGTATTAAGGGCATGGAGTCTCTTACCGCAGAACAGGATAACGTTCAGGACAAGTTCTTTTCTGCCAAGCAAGATGTTCAGAAAGAGGGTTTTCAGCTGAATTTCCAGAAAGAAGGCCCTCAGGAGAGTTTGAACCACCTTGGCGGGAAGGTTCGAATTGCCGTAGTTGATGATGATATGATTGTTCGAGAAATAATCAGGAATGCTTTCAGTGCTACCGGTTGGGAAATCGTTCCATTTGCCAATGGCTTAGAGTTCGTTGAAAAGCTGGAAACAGATAAAGCTTTTGATTTACTGTTTCTTGATCTGATTATGCCTGAAATGAATGGTTTTGCCGTTCTGCAGATGATGAACGGAAAAAAAATTAAGATTCCAACGATAATACTTACCGCACTTTCACGAAAAGAAAGTGTCGTTAAAGCTCAGGAATTCGGTGTAAGCAGTTACATGATAAAACCGATTAAACCGGAAGGGATATTGGCGAAGGCTGCAGAAATTCTCGGGGCAGAGTTCTAAGATGGCCCGGTCTTTTAACCGCCTGTCCTTTGCCGGGACAATGGAGAATTTTCCTGAGGGCGTTGCTTTAGTTGGAGACGGAACTGAAATTAAGGACTGTAACGAAACATTTCGCCGGATGACAGGAATCGGAGAGGGACCGCTTCACCGCTTTGATTCACTTGTTCATCCTTCTCATTTTGAGGCTTGGTCTTCAGGGCTTTCCCATTTTCTATCCGAGCGATCGGGCACTCATCGTTTGATTTTGAGGTTAAGCCGATCTAAAGTTCCGGATCGATGGATAAGACTGTCCTTTCTCCCGCTTAATATTCCCGGAGAGGAAAGTTTTCTCCTACTGGCCAGCGATATTACCGGGCAGAAACGTCTGGAAATGAAACTGATCCGGGCCAGGAATACTGCAGAGAAAGCCACCCAATCCAAAAGTGATTTTCTTGCCAATACAAGCCACGAAATAAGGACACCGATTCATACGATAATCGGTATGTCCGATCTGCTGGCGGATACCACTTTGGATCAGGAGCAGGCGGATTATCTGGGGCAGGTACGGTTTGCCGCAGAGGTTCTTTTAACCCTGATTAATGATATTCTCGATTTCTCAAAAATTGAGGCGGGTCAGCTTCACCTGGAAAGGACCGATTTTGAGCTGATTGATATGCTTGAGGATGCTGTGGATCTGGTAACCCTTGAAGCTCATAAAAAAAATGTGGATGTTGGTTTATACATTGATTCCAAAGTTCCTTCCAAGGTTTTCGGAGATCCAACCCGGCTGCGTCAGGTTGTGGTGAACCTGGTAAATAACGCAGTTAAATTTACTCATCAGGGGCAGGTTATTCTCGATGTGGAAACCCTGTCAGTGGAAGAAGGCACGGTTAAACTGAAGTTTTCAGTTACCGATTCGGGTGTCGGTATTCCGCTGGAAAAACAGCAGAATCTCTTTCAGGCTTTCCATCAGGCGGACAGCTCCACCACCCGGCAGTTCGGCGGGACGGGTTTGGGCTTGTTTATTTCCAGAAATCTGGTGGGTCAGATGGGGGGGGTGCTTTCCTTTTCCAGCGAGCCGGGGGAAGGCTCTTCATTTTTCTTCGAAATGGATTTTGACAGGGCCGATGATAATGTTGTTCTTCCGGTTGTCCCTGAAAATTTCTTTGCAGGCCGCCGGGTTCTCGTCGTTGATGATAACGATGTTATCCGGGATAGAATCAGCCGGACTCTGGGTGCCTGGGGGTTTAATGTTGATGAAGCTGGTTCTGCAGAAGAAGCACTGTTTCTGATTCGTTCCCTGGAAGAGAAGAAATATGAGCTTGTTATTGTAGACCAGACCATGCCCCATATTGATGGATGGCAGTTTGCCAGCGAGGTTCATTCGGACAGCAGTATAGTCCCCTCACGTATGATACTCATGTCCATGAAGGGCGGGGTTGGAGCTGTCGAAGCCAAGATGAAGCTGCTGGGCTGGTTTGACTCCTACCTCACCAAGCCGATCAGGCAGAGCGATCTCTCGGCATCTGTTTTCCGTCTGCTCAGCAGCGATATGGATCTGGAAGAAGCCGAAGATCTTGAAGAAATTGAGTCTGTGGGAGAGGATGAAGCGCTCACTTCCACTACTGGTTTCCGCATCCTTATTGCCGAGGATCATGAGGTAAACAGGAAACTGCTTCAAACTATACTGGAGAAAAACGGCCATCAGGTTCTTCAGGCACCTAATGGTAAAGTCGCTTTTGAAGTTGTTGCCAGGGAGAAACCGGATCTGGTGTTTATGGACTGTCAGATGCCGGTGATGAACGGCTATGAATCAACAGAACGGATTAGAAAAGGCGGGTATGAAGCTCCCGTTATAGCCGTGACGGCTAGCGCCCTGGCTGAAGAGCGTGAAAAATGCCTCAACTGCGGAATGAGCGATCTGGTTACCAAACCTTTCAAGCAGGCTGATATACTGATGATGATTGAACGGTATCTGGGTATCGGGAAGCAGTTGACACCGAAGGTTGAAAATAAGCCTGTAGAAGCAGGCATGGCGGTTTTTGATTATACTGCTGCGGTGGAAACTTTTCTGGGGAATGAAGAACTGGTCCGCAGCCTGCTCCGCCCTCAGATGGAAAAAATGGAAGGGGAAGTAGCGACGATTCGGGATGCTGTCTCCAGTAAAGACTGGGAGACGGTCCGTACCACCGCTCATTCCATTAAAGGAAGCTGCCGGAATATGGATATGAATCGCTGCGGTGAGGCTGCCGCGGTTCTGGAAGCAGCGGGGAAAAATACCGATGAACAAGGGGCGATTGCCGCTTTACCCCGCCTCGAAACGGAGTTTCCCCTGCTCAAAGCAGAAGTTGATAGGAGACTATCTTCTTAATCTTCAGATTTTGATGAATCTGCGTATTCCTGATAGAAGTTCTTCGTGGGTTTCTGCGCCGGGGAATGCGGGAAATTCATCCCTGATGGACTGGGGCG
>DEIH01000011.1:4480-8733 GCA_002352375.1 Spirochaeta sp. UBA2779
GAGCGGAAGGCTTCTACGGCCTTGCGCTTCCCGTCTTTCTGCCGGAGTTTGATTCCTGAAATCCGGCCGTTACCTTCTACAAGCAGGGTATTACAGAACAAAGTGGGCATTTCGAGTTTTTTCATCAGTGGAGAAGCGAATTGACTGAAGGTATCCGACAGAATTACCAGCTGGGATTCTTCCCGGAGGGCTTTTGTAAAAACATATGCACCGTCAAGAGGCTCCAGGGTTTCAATCACATTCTGAATGTCCTTCAGGAGTATACCCTCCCGATCCAGAATACCAAGGCGGTAATTCATAAGTTCGTCGTAATCGCTGATATCTCTGGTTGTGAGGCGCAATTCTTCAAGGCCGGTTTTTTCGGCCACAGCAATCCATATTTCAGGGACTAATACCCCTTCGAGATCGAGACAAATTAAATCCATGATGTTTAATTTATTCCTTTTTCCGGAGGGTCCGACCAGACCGCCTGACGGTCCTGCTCCCATATATCATCGGCATCCCAGGGATAACAGATCCATCGGTCTTCCAGCTCCAGACCGGAATAGTACCGTTTAACCTCTGTCGGGATTTCTCTGCTTTTCGGTTTATTCTTGTTATGGAGAACGGCAACGGCAATCTCTGCCGGATCGTGTCGTAACAAGCGCTCAAGACAGAAGCCGATAGTACTTCTGGTGTCATCCACTTCGTCAACAAGCAGAACCTTTCTTCCCTTTATCTGATTAATTGGATCGTCCAGCCACTGGGTAATAACCGGAGCATCCATTTTGTTGTCGTCAAGGTCGTAATAGGCCATACCGACGGTAACAATGGGACGGTTGATGAAGGTTTTCAGCATCCTTGCAGGAATGAATCCCCCGGTACCGATGGCAATCATGAAATCGAAGGAATACCCGTCAGCATTAATCTGTCCGGCAATCTCTTTTACAGTCTGGTGAATCTGATTGTATGAAAGGAACAGCTTTTCCATGCCGAAGAATAACCTGTCCTCCCATGGGTATCAAGATATGGTAATGGTTTTTCGGGGTATAGACCAAATGGTACCCCTTCGATATACTACGTCGACTTCTTAGTGCAACCCCCTAATTAGTAAATATTTAAATCGAAAAACCCCCGCATCTGCCGGGAAAAATATTGAGGTAGGAACTCATGAGTCTTGACATTGAAATGATGCGCAACATCGGAATCAGCGCGCACATCGACTCAGGTAAAACAACACTTTCCGAAAGGATTTTGTTCTTCTGCCAGAAAATCCATGCTATTCACGAGGTTCGTGGTAAAGACGGCGTCGGCGCCACCATGGATTCTATGGAACTTGAAAAGGAACGGGGAATCACCATCGCGTCGGCTGCAACCAACGTGGTTTGGAAAGATCATCCGGTTAATATCATCGACACTCCGGGCCATGTTGACTTCACTATAGAAGTTGAACGTGCCCTGCGGGTTCTTGATGGTGCGGTTCTCGTTCTCTGTTCGGTGGCTGGTGTTCAGAGCCAGTCAATCACCGTAGATCGTCAGCTTAAACGTTACGGTGTACCCCGGGTGGCCTTTGTAAACAAGACCGACCGTACCGGTGCCAACCCTTACAAGGTTCGGGATCAGCTCGAGGAAAAGCTCGGGTTGAATTCTGTCATGATGCAGGTACCCATCGGGCTGGAAGACAAGCATGTCGGTGTTATCGATCTTATTACCATGAAAGCTCTGTACTTTGACGGTGATGAAAACTATGCCGTCCGTGAAACTGAAATACCCTCTGAACTTGTAGATGAAGCGGCTGAAAAGCGTGAAATCATGCTGGAAGCTGTATCCATGTTTGACGATGAGCTGATGGAGAAAGTGATGGAAGGTGAGGATGTTCCTGAAGAACTACTCAATAAAGCCATCAGAACAGGAACACTTGCTAACGAGCTGGTTCCCGTTTACATCGGCAGTGCCTATAAGAACAAGGGTGTTCAGCCTCTGCTTGATGCGGTTATGCGCTACCTGCCATCTCCTCCGGATATTGAAAACAAGGCTCTGGACCTGGATAACGATGAAGAAGAGGTGATTCTTCCTTCAGATCCATCCAAACCCCCTGTGGCTCTGGCCTTCAAGCTGGAAGATGGTCAGTACGGTCAGCTCACCTACATCCGAATCTACCAGGGAACGATAAAAAAAGGTGCCGATCTCTTTAACGTCCGCAGCAAACGGAAGTTCAAGGTAGGACGTCTTGTAAGAATGCATTCCAACTCCATGGAAGATATCACTGAGGCCGGAACCGGTGATATTGTCGCTCTTTTCGGGGTGGATTGTGCCTCGGGAGATACCTTTTGCGGCGGTGATCTGAATCTTTCCATGACCTCCATGTTCGTTCCGAACCCGGTAATTTCTCTTTCGGTTCAGCCGAAGGACAAAGCCGCATCGGATAAAATGGCCAAGGCCCTTAACCGCTTTACCAAAGAAGATCCCACCTTCCGCACCTATGTGGATCCGGAAACCAACGATACAATTATACAGGGTATGGGCGAATTGCATCTCGAGGTGTACATCGAACGTATGCGCCGGGAATATCAGGCCGAAGTGGATACCGGAGCTCCTCAGGTTGCTTACCGTGAAGCTATCAGCAAGAGAGTTGAGTGGGAATACACCCATAAGAAACAGACCGGTGGTAGTGGTCAGTATGCTAAAATCAAAGGCCTTATGGAGCCTCTCAAGGATGAGAATTACGAGTTCGTGACTAAGATTAAGGGTGGAAACATCCCCACAGAGTACATTCCATCCTGCGACAAAGGTTTTCAGACCGCTATGAAGAAGGGCGCTCTCCTCGGCTTTCCCGTTGTGAATGTTAAAATGACAGTGTTAGACGGTGCTTCTCATGCCGTTGACTCCTCTGATATGGCTTTCCAGACGGCAGGACTCATGGGTTTCCGTGAAGCTTACAGGAAAGCTGGTCCCATCATACTTGAACCAATTATGAAAGTTGTTGTTGAAGGCCCTACAGAATTTCAGGGAAATATCTTCGGCAGCATTAATCAGAGGCGGGGTATGATTCTTGCTTCCCAGGAAGAGGGTGTAAACTCTACAGTGGAAGCCGAAGTTCCCTTGAGCGAAATGTTCGGATACTCAACCACCTTGCGTTCTTCAACCCAGGGAAAGGCGGAGTTCACTATGGAGTTTGCCAAGTTTGCAAAGGTTCCCCAGTCCATCGGCGAAGAGCTGATTAAAAAGGCTGAGGAAGCGAAAAAGGCCGGGAAGTAGGGAGTGCCGAATGATAAAAAAAGAACTGATAAATAAAAGTCCATTACGGAAAATGGATAATTCCATCCATGGCGGTGTGGGAATAGGAAATATCGGTGTAATTGCCGCCCGCAGGGGGATCGGTAAAACGGCCTGTCTGGTGCATATCGCTACGGATAAACTGATGGCCGGAAAGCATGTGATTCATGTTTCCTATGCGAAAAAGGTGGATCATATCATCAGCTGGTATGAAGATATTTTCAAGGAAATCAGCCTGAAGCGGGATTTGGAAAAAGCCATGGATATCCATGACGAAATAGTTAAGAACCGTGTCATTATGAATTTCAGCCAGCAGGGAACCTCTGTTATCCAGGTGATTGCCGGGGTGAGTGCTATGATGGATAACGCTCAGATGGATACCAGTGTTATCGTTGTTGACGGTTTTGACTTTACCAAATCCTCTGTTGAAGATGTTGCGGCTTTCAAATCTTTTGCCGGTAATAAAGAGGTGGAACTCTGGTTTACTGACGATTATCACCGTGATGACAGCGATGGCCCGACGCTCAACGAAAAGGGTATCCCGACAAATCTGGTTTCTTTCATGGATCAGATCGATGTTATCTTTACCCTGAAGGCTGAGAAGGACTACCTTCACCTGTACCTGGTGAAAGACCATGAAACCATCAATACGGAAGATCTTCCCTTGAAACTGGATCCAAAATCTCTGCTTATCGCAGAAGTGTAATTTTTCTATCGGTATTGTACCGAGATAACAGCCGCCCTGTTCAGGGCGGTTTTTTTATGGTTTTCAAACCCTTGCTTAAGAGTGCAACGCTGGTCAGAATAATGGAAGAGGATTATGACACAGAAGATTTCCTATCATATCAGGTTCACTTTTCCGGAGGGGGAAGAACAGCGGGAGCGTATGCTGCCCTCGATAGACTTGTTTCTCCGGGCCTTTGAGGAGGCCGACCGTCTGACAGCCGGCTCTCTGGGGCTTGAATTGGATTACCATCGGGCATTAAAGGAAATGAGTG
>DEIH01000213.1:0-232 GCA_002352375.1 Spirochaeta sp. UBA2779
GGAATGCCGATTCCCTGTCCGATACCGGTACTCATTATCTGCTCCCGGTAGAATATTTCCCGTTTGAGTTCTTCAATATCAGTTACCGTACCCTCCTTATCAAGGAGGTCAACAAGCTCTATCAGAGCCTCTGTTTTGGTATGACTCTTCAACACCCGGCAATAATTCGGACGTAATATTTCATTCAATTCCATTTGTTATCCCTTTGTATCGTTTCAATTTTCAGAAGAAT
>DEIH01000213.1:309-1214 GCA_002352375.1 Spirochaeta sp. UBA2779
CTGCCTGATAGCCGCCAGAGTACGGATATGCACAACTTCATGCCCGGTTACCGGCAGTAAAAAAAGATTAACCGGATTTCCATCAAGAGAGTTCCATTCGATACCCTCTGGAGATGTTCCAAAGACAATCAGAGGACGCTCTACTGGAAAGTTCTGAGGATTCCGAAGATGGGGCAGAGCCACACCCCCGCCCACTCCTGTAGACATCATCTCTTCCCGGGCCATCAATCCCGAAAGAAAATCAGTTGGACTGGTAACAACCCCCCGGTCGATCAGCGGCTGAGAGAGAGCCGTAAGTACTTCTTCTTTTGTCCCCCGGGAAAGATTTGTGACAACAAGGTTTTCATCGGTGAGCCGGGAGATGGGAAGGGATTCCAGTTCCCGGCTGAGCATAGCGGCGATTCCGTTCCGTGCCGAGCCATCACGCTCGGTCCGCTTCATCTTCAGCCAGTTCTCAAAATCCTCGGGATGAAAGCGCCATTGGTTGGCGATTTTAAACCCGGGGATAGACCCGTCCTGCAGCATTCTTGCAATGGTTTTTTCAGAAACTTTGAGGATTCGAGCAACATCTGGGATTGTAAGGGCCGGTTTTTCTATGGTCATGATGGATTCCTATGGTGAATATAGGTGTAATTGAGGTAGTTTGTCCAGCGTTGTCCTTTGTTGTCCTATACTATTTATTATTAATCTCTCAGGGCATTCTGCCCGTAGATTCATTAGAATTCCCCCATGAACATCGAATTCTACTGTCCCCTCTGGGGATCCGAGCTATTGCCCTTCGACGAATTCTGCCGAAAAGCAGCCGATGCCGGTTACACCGGAGTGGAAATGAGCCTTCCTCTCGAAAAAGCGATCCTCGGGAAGATCCTCTCCTCTCTTGGGAATGCTAATCTGAAACTCATAGC
>DEIH01000213.1:1227-12202 GCA_002352375.1 Spirochaeta sp. UBA2779
TGAAACACGGCTGTACAATTTGGCCGCAGCCGGCCCTGAGTTCATCAGCTCCCAGACCGGCCGGGATTTCTTTACCTTTGAAGACAATCTGGCCCTTCTGGCTCTGGCTTCTCGGGTTTCCGAGGAAACCGGAATGAAAATCATTCACGAAACCCACCGAAGCAAGCTCAGTTTCGCCGCTCACATCACCCGCCGCTTTCTGGAAAAACTGCCTGAAATGCGGCTCACTCTGGATATCAGCCACTGGTTCTGTGTCCATGAACGTTTCCTTGGTGATCAGGAAGAGGCTCTGAATCTGGCTATTCAGCGGACCGATCACATCCATGCCCGCATCGGTTACACCCAGGGTTCTCAAGTTACCGATTTTCGAATGCCTGAATGGAAGGATAGCCTGAAAACCCACCTGAAAATCTGGGACCGTATCCACTCCCGTGCAGTGGAAGAAGGACGAAAAACTCTAACCGTTACCCCCGAGTTCGGCCCGGCACCCTATATGCTCAATAAACCCGGTACAACTCAGCCTCTGGCGAATCAGTGGGAACTCAACACCGGGATGATGGCCCTGCTTAAAGACCGTTGGGACACTGAACAGTAAAGATTTATCAAACAGTCAGACAACATGCCGTCAATCACGGATAATAAAAAAGATGCGAATCATGGGTATTTATATAATAATTAAGTTATGAACAGCAAAGAAAACAGCAACTTCGGCCGTTACGATGAGAAAGGATACTGGAAACCCGACTATCCCTGCGGGTACTCTCCCCTGTTCCAATGGCCCCTTCGTCCCTTGAAGATACTTAAGTGGATATTCGGCTGGGGAGGCCTGCTCTGGCCCCGACATATCAGCTATGCTCTTCTGGCCGCAGCCACCTGGTATTTTCTCCAGGCCGACCTCTCGGTAACGAAAGAACTCTCCGCCGGCTGGATCGGACTGATGCTCCTGCGCAATCTGATCCTTCTCTGGGTGGTATTCGGTTTTTATCACTTCACCCTCTACATGAAGAAAGTCCAGGGTAAAAAAGGCAAATACAACCCGAAATGGCAGGAAAAGGGCAAAAAAAAGTTTCTCTTTAAGAATCAGGTTCTGGACAATATCTTTTTCACATGCGTCTCTGGTGCCCCCATCTGGACCGCTTACGAAGTCTGGTGGATATGGGCCGCCGCCAACGGGCACGCCCCCCTTGTCTCCTGGGCAGCCAATCCCGTCTGGTTCATCGCCTGGTTTCTTATCATCCCCTTCTGGCGGGAAACCCATTTTTATTTCATTCACCGCCTGCTGCACTGGAAACCTCTGCTCCGGGCCGTCCACAGTCTTCACCATAAAAACCCCAATCCAGCACCCTGGTCGGGCATGTCCATGCACCCGGTGGAACACATCGGATATTTCAGCTGCCTGCTTATCCACTTTGTTGTTCCCTCTCACCCCATTCACTTCTTCTATGATGCTCAGCTCACCGCTCTCACACCCGCTCAGGGCCACACCGGTTTTGAAGGACCTCTCTATGGCGATAAATGGCCTGTAGGTGATTATTTCCACTACCTGCATCACCGCTACGTGTCCTGCAATTTCGGCGGGGGAACCATTCCCTGGGACAAATGGCTGGGGCGATTCTACGATGGCGAGGGTGCGTACAAAACAAAGGGGAAATAATTTTTGTTGACCTCTGGTGCCCTGCGGTAGGACTCCTGGTAACCTGGGAGTTCAGCGGTTTTTTTGAGATATTAAACAGTAATTAATACAACCCCCTCATGCTCCCCACGAAATATATCACGAATGAAACGATAACCGAGGCTACAACGGTGATAGCCACTCCTGCCACCGCCATATCTTTAATGGTGAAATAACCTGCGGAATACGGTATAACATTTGTCGGGCTAGAGGTAACCAGAATAAAGGCCATTGATGTCGTAAGTGCTGCCGGAATAGCGATACTTAACGTATCTATTCCAAGAATCCCCGACAACGCAATCATTATGGGAATAACAATCGTAGCGGTAACGGTATTTGACGAAAATGCAATTTTCAGGAAGCTGATAATCAAGACAACAAGAAACACCTGTAAGAGGGGGTGGATGCCGCCGATACCCCCCAGAAGCAGTATTGAAAGCCATTCAGCCGCTCCGGTTCGATAGAGCATCATACCGATTGATATTCCGGTAACCACCAGCAGAATACCGCTCCAGCTTATCTCCTGCTCCACTTTCTTCCAGGAAGTTGTGGTAAGACCCGGGAAAAAGAAGAGACACCCTGTCAGAAGTATCGGCATTGAAATAGGAATTGATATGCCAAGCAGTTTTTCAAGCCAGGGAGAACTTACCCACAACATCACTGTAAGCAGAAACAATGCCAGAGTGATTTTCTCTTCACGTCCCATAGCCGGGAAGTCTTTATATTCCTGAGCTAATTCCTCTTTTGTTTTTTTGAGTTTTTTCATTTCAGGTGGAAAAAACAACAGCAGAGCACCCCAGACCGGCAATATGAGTAATGCCGCCGAAGGAACGCCATATGCCATCCAATCAATAAAGCTGACATCGATACCGGCCATTTCCTTGAGAAACCCAATTGCCAGAGGATTAGGTCCGGCACCCGAGGGTGTGGCGATTCCTCCCACGATCGAGCCCCAACAGATGGAAATCATCAGGGCTTTGCCGAAATTGGACTTCAGAGGCTTTACCCCTTCTTCCTGAAGTATGGACCGCCCAAGAGGCATAAGCATAGCGGCAACAGCCATATTGGTAAGCCACATGGAAAGCAGAGTGCCTGTAATTATGAAGCCCAGAATAATCATCCGGGTGGAGTTCCCTGTTTTTGAGAGCAGGAACACCGAGATCCTCTTACCCAGCCCGCTGTGAGTAATGAAGGCTGAAAGGATAAGGACTCCCAGAAAAAAAACAAAAATATGATTTCCAAAACCGATAGATATGATGTTCTTAAAACTGTCCACCCGGAAGAGTGCCAGCAGCAAGACTCCCAGAAGCCCTGTAATATGAAACGGGATAGCCTCGGTCATCCACAGGATAAGAGCAAAAATCAATATACCCATTGCCGTCTGAGCAGCAGGTGAAAGGGAAACTTTATCGACAGCGGTGAATGATGCAGGCAGCGGGAAGAGCCACGAAACGATTGCGATCAGGAAAGCGGCGGCCAGGATGATACCGGATTTCACTGCTGATGGAGTGCTGGTATTGAGAGTTTTCATCTTCTGGCTCCCAGGGCCTCCAGAAGCAGTCCCCCAACCTGCCGGGGACGGTCTGCCACACCGGCACCAGCCTTACGAAGAGCTGCCGATTTTGATGCTACATCACCTTTTCCGCCGGTAACGATAGCTCCTGCATGCCCCATCCGCTTACCAGTCGGAGCATTCCGGCCTCCAAGAAAGGCTATAAGAGGTTTGGTAAAAGAGCCTGATGCGACAGCTTCGGCACATTCTTCCTCCATAGTACCCCCCAGTTCACCGATAATAACCACCGCATCGGTCTGAGAATCGGCCTCAAAATCCGGAAGCATTTCAACAAAACGGGTACCCGGTACAGGGTCGCCCCCAACTCCTATAAGTGTTGATACACCAAAACCGGCCTCCACAACCATGGCGGTAACTTCATTGGTAAGTGAACCGGAGCGGGTCATAACACCAATACGTCCGGGTTTATAAACCCGCTCAATCCACCATGGAAAAAACCCCATCATGGCCTTCCCCGGGGTTATCACTCCGGAAGTATTACCGCCGATAACACGAGCTTCGGTATCCAGAGCGGCCCGGCGTATCCTTAAACAGTCCTGCATGGGGATTCCATCGGCAATGGTAACAATCTTTCTGATACCTGCATCCAGGGCTTCGAATACGGCATCCATGGTGAACCGCGGTGGAACAAATAACATCGCAGCATCAGCTTCATGCGCCGCTGCCGCCTGGCGGACTGTATGGAATACCGGAATACCATCAATGTCCTGGCCCATTTTTCCCGGGGTTACACCTGCAACCACATTGGTGCCGAGAGAACGCATATGGCCGGTCCAGAAGGAACCCTCTTTGCCGGTGATTCCCTGTACCAGAACCCGAGTATTATTGTCAATAAAAATGCCCATCAAGAGTCTCCCCGAGCCAGAGCAACCGCAGTGCGGACAGCTTCTTCGGTATCAAAAAGGGGTATCAGACCCGCCTTTTCAAGAATTTTCACCGCATCAGCTTCGTTGGTACCCCTGATACACGTAACGATTGGACGATCCGGTTTCAGTTTATTAATCGCAGAAACAATACCTTCCGCCATTACATCCGCCCGGGCAATAGTGCCGAAGGTAACCATCAGAATCACCTTGGAATCATTCTTCAGACAGAGCTCCATAGCCTTATCAGCTTTCCGGTAATTGGGGCCGCCGAACTCCAGATAATTCGCCACGGTTCCGCCTTCATCAATTACCAGATCGTAGACTGTTGTGGTGAGCCCGGCACCGGCACACATCAGACTGATATCTCCGTCAAACTGGAGGTATGGGATGCCCTCTTTTGCAGCCTCAAATGCAGCATCGGAATCGAAGTACTCACGGCCGGCATCAGCTCTGTCCTGCCGCCATTCAGCATTATCGTCAAGAATCAGCTTACCATCCCCGGCCAGGACTTCTCCGCTCCTGGAGAGAAACAGCGGATTAATCTCCACTAATTCTGCATCCCTGTCCCGGAACACCTTCCAGAGAGCGCTCAGTACTGCAGCTGTTTCTTTTGCTGCAGTACCTTCCAAACCCAGTGCATGAACAAGATTGCGTGTCTGAAAAGGTTGAAGCCCCTTCTCCAGATTCACATTTTCCCGAAAAATCTTTTCCGGTGCTGATTCGGCAAGCTCTTCAATTTCCACACCACCTTCGGCACTTGACAGTATAAGGGCACAGGCTTCCACCGGATCGACAGTAATGGCCAGATAGATTTCCCGCTCTATATCCACCGCTTCTTCCACCAGAATGGTATTCACCCGATGCGGAGAAGAAAATAGAGTATCGGCAGCATCCATAGCTGCCGATTCATCCTGCACGATTTTGATAAGGCCGGCCTTTCCTCTACCACCGGTAAGAACCTGGGATTTAAGGACAGCCGGATACCCGATAACAGAAAGGGCTTTCTTTACTTCTGATGTTGTCTTTACAAGGGCACTCTCGGGAACATGTATCCCGGCATCACGGAAGATGTTCTTGGCCTGAAATTCAAAGAGTTTCATTCTGGTATTTCTCTATTTGAAGTGCTTTTTTTCAAGTTCCTGAACAAGTTCAAAATTCTTCTGAAGAAACTCTTTTTTAAATTCCATTTTCTGAGAAAAAGCCATCGCCAGCCAGGCTTCGACAATCTGAACACCCAGAAACGGCGCTGTTATCCAGCCACCCATTGTAATGACATTGGCATTGTTGACAATCTTTGAACGCTCCCCGGAGAAAACTGAGTCAACAACACAGGCATAGACTCCCTTGTGCTTGTTTGCCACGATGGCCATACCCTGCCCTGTACCACAAATCAGTATACCTCGATCAGCCTTACCGGACTGAACAGCAGATGCAACTTTTGGTGCCTGTAAAGTATAGGGTTCCGGCTTATCAGGATCGTTAATACCGAAATCAAGACATTCAATGTCTTCCCGCCCGCTGAAGTATTCAGAAATGGCCTGCTTGAGAGGAAATCCAGAAAGATCCGATGCTAATGCAATTTTTATTTTTTTAATCATAGTACTCTCCTGCCTTCATCAGGCGGTTTTTTTCATACCGATCAAGGCTTCTGCGGTATCGACAATATGAGCTGCAGTCAGGCCGAAGGTTTCCATCAGATAATCGATTTTTCCTACCTCTCCAAATTTATCCTGGCACCCGATGCGCCTGAGCCGGGCCGGGACACCATCTTCTGCAAGAACTTCAGCGACTGCAGAGCCCAACCCGTTGTAAATATTATGGTTTTCACAGCTGACAATCAGACCTGTTTTTCGTGCCGAGGCCAAAACCAGCTCACGGTCCAGAGGTTTAAGTGTCAGAACATCAATCACATCAGCGTGAATACCTTTTTTCTCCAGCAAATCCGCCGCTTTAAGTGTTTCCTGAAGCATCACCATTCCAAAACTGGCCAAAGTAATATCCGATCCTTCGCGAATAAGCTTTCCTTTACCGATTTCAAAGGTTTCATCTTCACTGTAAAAAGACCATCCTCCCTTACGATGAAGCCTGAGATAGACACTCCGCGGCCAATGAGCAATTTGAGGTAAAAGCTTCCGGAGAGACACTTCATCCGATGGTTCAAGAACTCTCAATTGCGGTATATTCCGCATAATACCGGCGTCTTCAAAAGTCATATGGGTACCACCGTTGAAAAGAGCCGTAATTCCGGGGTCTGTACCCACAAGATTCACATTCAGCTGGGCATAGTTTGCCGAAAGGAAAAACTGATCGTATACCCGCCGGGAAGCGAAGCACCCGAAACTGGCAGCAAAGGGAATCTTGCCTGCCGCAGAGAGCCCGGCAGCAACACCTACCATATCAGCCTCTGAAACACCGACATCGAAGAAGCGGTCGGGATAGGCGGCCTTGAAGGGACGTGTTCCTGTGGCATTCATCAGATCCGCTTCCAGCAGTACAATTCTGTCATCCTTATCAGCCAGTTCCATCAGAGTTTCAGTGTAAACATCACGCATATCCATCAGATTGCCTCCCCGGATTTGGCATCCAGAGCGTCTATTGCTTCCCGGGCCGTTTTTATATCAAAAACCATATTGTGATTCCCTGGATTACCTTCAGCAAAAGCGGCACCCTTGCCTTTGATAGTATCCAGAATTATCATATGCGGGCGCCCTGATACTCCCTGTGCAATTTCTATGGCATCATCAATAGCGACCATATTGTGACCGTCAATCCTCTGAACATGCCAATTGAAAGAGGCCCATTTATCCTCAATCTTTTCAATTCCCATAACATCCTCAGTCAGGCCGTCAATCTGCATTTTATTGAAATCGGTAAAAGCGATGAGCCGATCGGTCTTATAGTGAGCTGCTGTCATCGCAGCTTCCCAGTTCTGCCCCTCCTGACTCTCTCCATCGCCAATACAGACATAAACCCAGTTGTCATGTCCATCAATTCGTTGAGCCAGAGTTATCCCCACGGTGGCCGACAGCCCCTGACCCAGAGAACCGGTAGACATATCGATACCCGGAGTCCGAACCCGATCGCAATGGCTGGGCAGATTAGTCCCTCCGGTGTTAAGTGTCAGAAGCCATTCCTCAGGAAAAAACCCGAGATCGGCCAGAACGCAATAAAGAGCCGGTCCGGCATGTCCCTTGGAGAGAACAAACCAGTCTCGGCCTTCCATCCCGGGGTTTAAAGGATCGATTTTCATTCGCTTGTAATATAAAACTGTCAACAGCTCCACCACGGAAAGAGACCCTCCGATATGGCCGACTCCCAGCTTTCCGATTATCTCCAGAGTTTTCTTCCGAATCTCCAATGCCTTATGGCTCAAATCGGTGTCGAACATTGTTCAACCTCACTTGCTTATTAGTTACTTATAGTAAATAATAAATACCACAGGCTGGTAAAAGTGTAAAGACAGGTTTATAAATCTTTGCTGTACGGCAACAGCTGTTAGTTGCTAAGGTATTAAGTAATATGAGGAGCACATTGTGAAACCCGTCCGCGGCAGGGACATCCGTGAATCAAATGAAAAACTGATCCTCCGCATCATTAGAGATGGGAAAGGGATCTCTCAGAGCGAGGTTGTCAACCTGACAGGCCTGAGACCACCAACCGTTCTTCGCTTTTTCAGTCATCTGGAAGATAAGGGCTTCATCAGGCGTGTCCGCCGGGAACCCGACAAAAAACTGAACAAGGAAAAACGGGGCCGTAAACCGGTTTTCTATGAACCTGTACCCGAAGCTGCTTATTCTCTGGGAATGGAGTTCTGGGCTTATTCGGCTTCCGCCGTTATCGTGGATTTTGCAGGAGAAGTAGTATTCTCCCGTTCATGGAATCTCGATCCCGCCGATAAATCGGATGTTATTATTTTTCTCCGCACAATATTTCGGGAAAGTGTGGAAGCATCAAACATCCCCGAAGAAAAGCTGCTTGGGCTTTGTGTTGCCGCACCAGGTCAGATAGATGTGGAAACCGGAGAACTTATTCAGTACTCCCGGATGGGAATAGCAGATATTAATCTCGGTAAAGCCCTGAATGAGGAATTCCATCTTCCAGTTACAGTACAGAATAACAGTGCCGCTGTCGCCTGGGATGAATATCAGCGAGGTGTCGGCAAAGATGTTCGCTCCCTCTTTTCGGTTATGATCCGGGCAGGAGTCGGCGGTGCATTCCTGGACGATGGAGATATTTTTGTTACAAAGACTCACACAACCCTGGAAATCGGCCATATCACGGTGGAGTACAATGGCCGGAAATGTGATTGCGGCAGTCGGGGATGTCTGGAAACATACCTCTCCGAAGGAGCTATTATAAATGACCTCCTGCCGGCGGTCAGGCTGAAATCCATTACCGATATCGACTCTCTGATTCTACAAGGTGATAAGAGAGTTACAACTATCCTGGACGAGAAAGCCGGAATCCTGGCCCAGGCGATACGGAATCTTATCAGCCTTTTCGGGCCTGAAATGTTCCTTATCGTCACACGGTCACCGGAACTGGGTAAATACCTTGCAAACCGTGTTCGATCGAAAGTTAAATCTCAGGCCAGTGCACGATGGCAGGGACAGACTCTCATTGAATCCGCCGTTTACGATCCGGAAAAAGCCGGCCGCGGTGCAGCAAATCTTGTATTTAAAAAATTCTTTTCAAACTTACATTACAGGAACAGCATTGAAATCTACGATAACAGCTGACAGACAATCCGATACTCCTCTGTTGAATCTCGACGAAAGTAGTGATGGATTCATCGTATCCCTTAAAGATAAAGAGATATTCCGGCATTCATCAGCATCACCCTGTGTCGAAGTTGGTGAAGGCCAAGGCCGTTTCCGATTCTATTTCGGCCTCTTCAAAATTCGAGACCAGGGGTTAAAACGGATTGCCTGCCGCCATTTTTCAATTCTTGAAAAACAGAACAGCCGCATTGTGGTGAAGTACAACGCAGGACTCACGATGATTCTGGAATTGATAGACGAACGATTGCATATCGGATTCAAGACTGAAAAGAAAAAATGGAATCGCATCTGGATTCACTGGTCTGCAGATAGAGACGAACAGGTATACGGAGGCGGCGAACAGTATACACATCTTAACCTTCGGGGCCGAAACCTTCCGGTCTGGGTACAGGAACCGGGTTTGGGCCGCGGATATAATCTCCTCACTTTAATTTCTGAACTTAAATCCAGATACGGTGGAAAATGGTATACCAGCTATTTTTCACAGCCCACTTTCATATTCACTTCCGGTGCATATATGCATAGCGAAAGTTCAGCATACAGTGAAGGCCGATTTCAGAAACCGGATCGGCATACACTTCTTGTCTGGGAAATCCCCGAAAAAATCGTATTCGGTGTTGAGACTGAACCAAAAGCCCTTATGAACTCTCTTACCTCTTATCTGGGCCGACAACCGAAACTGCCCTCATGGTCTTATGATGGAATATGGCTGGGAGCCCAGGGGGGCAGAGAGGAAACCCGGGGGAAACTGAACAGGATGATAGCTGCCGGAGTTAAGATCTCCGGGCTCTGGTGCCAGGATTGGGAAGGGATTAGAAAAACCTCTTTTGGAAAACAACTGATGTGGAACTGGTGTTATGATGAGAAACTCTACCCCTCTCTACCCTCTTTTATCAGTGAACTGAAAATAGAAGGAATCAGATATCTGGGCTATATCAATCCATTTCTGGCTCTTGAGGGGAACTTGTATAAGGAAGCGGCCGCAAAGGGTTATTGCGTAAAGGATACAAGGGGTAATGATTATCTGGTTACTATCACAACTTTCCCGGCTGCAATGTTAGATCTCACCAATCCCGAATGCTGCGAGTGGATTAAACTTGTTATCAGAAAAAATATGATTGATATCGGCCTATCTGGGTGGATGGCGGACTTCGGTGAGTACATTCCTACTGATGCGGTTTTCCACGACGGATCTGACGGCTTAACTTACCATAATCGTTACATCTCAGAGTGGGCCCGAATTAACAGAGAAGCTGTGATTGAAGCAGGTAAAGCAGACGATACGGCCTTTTTTATGCGGGCCGGATATACAGGATCTGCGAAACATTCACCATCTTACTGGAACGGTGATCAGTTAGTCAGCTGGAGTCGGGACCAGGGTTTTCCCACCGTAATACCAGGCTCGTTATCCCTTGGTTTCACCGGTATCGGATACGTCCATTCAGACCTCGGAGGCTATACGACCGTATTGTGGCTGAAGAGAAGTCGTGAACTAACAATGAGATGGGCTGAACAGGCGGCATTCACCCAGACTATGCGGTCACATGAAGGAAACCGGCCGGATGTCGGATCCTCACTGCATAAAGATGATGCACTCCTGCCCCATTTGGCCAGAATGTCCTCCATCTTCTCGGCCCTTAAACCGTATCATCTGGCATTATCATACGAGTATCAGAAGTCCGGTGTCCCACCCATGCGTCATCCCTGGATTCACTATCCCGATGATAACAAGCTGCATTTACACGAAAACCAATATCAATATATGTATGGTCCCGATCTACTGGTAGCACCGGTTATACGCAAAGGGCAACAAAGCCGGCGACTCTATCTGCCGGATGATGAATGGATACACCTCTGGAGTGGCTCCATCTATAGCGGAGGTATGGTAAAAATTGCCGCACCAATAGGTAAACCAGCTGTTTTTTACCGCAAAGGTTCACCATGGATAGCACTATTTAAAGGGCTAAGGGAATACTGAAAGAAAGGAAATGGCTCATTGTTCACCCCGAATATCTCCTAAACAGTCAGGGAGCTGTATTGGGGATTTCCGGAAAGAATCGAAAGTGTCCCCCACCTTGTCACA
>DEIH01000251.1 GCA_002352375.1 Spirochaeta sp. UBA2779
GTCATTAGGAATGCCGGATGACAGCTG
Organism: Spirochaeta sp. UBA2779; assembly: GCA_002352375.1. Taxonomy (GTDB): domain Bacteria; phylum Spirochaetota; class Spirochaetia; order DSM-2461; family DSM-2461; genus UBA2779. The sequence goes on from DEIH01000251.1 coordinate 28, forward strand.
AACAATCTGAATGGAATTGTAACTTGAGCAGCCGCCATTAAAGGCAGCTTCCAGTCATTTCTTACCGTAGTATGAAACCGGATTGTTACTGCTGGATATCCCGAATGCCTGTGCAATATCTTTACAGTAGTTGCTCAGACCGACTACATCGGCACCCATACTGATAAAATTGTATCCTAGATCGACAAGCTCATTGTAGTTTTCGGGAGATCCGACAGTACCAGCATATTTACCTTTTTTTCCAGCAACTTCGGCCACCAGTTTACGTGCTTTCTTAACCTCAGGATGATTTGTTTCACCCGGGATACCCAGAGCACAGCTGTAATCTCCGGGGCCGAAGAACAGCATCTCATATCCGGGTACGGCTGCAATGGCCTCAAGTTCCTCTACGGCCTGAGGATCTTCAATCTGGAGGATGGAAAATCGTTCTGAATTGGCCATTTCCAGGTATTCAAGAAAAGGAACGTTTGTAAATGCTCCATCGGCATTTCCCCCGTCTACAGCCCGGTTTCCGATGGGTTTGTATTTTGTCATTGAAACGACTCTTTCTGCGTCTTTTGCACTCATAATATGGGGTACCATAATACCAGTTGCATCCATTTCCAGTGGACGAATATAATCGCTGTAGCTTCCCCGGGCTATACGGCAAAGCAGGTCGACATCATAAGCTTTCGCAGCCAATACTTGTTTCTCGATTACAGACCAATCGTTTGGAATATGCTCCATTCCGGTCCATAGAACATCGAATCCATGTCTGGCTGCTATTTCAAAGGCCCTTGTATCGGTGAAGTTCAGCTTAAAACAGTTTACAAGTTCTCCAGATTTCAACTTACGGAGTACTCTGCTTTTTCTCATTGGAAAATTCACTATCAGTTCCTTTTATCAGATTTAAAATAGGTTTTTGCTGTTTTTATATGATCTCTCATTACTTTTTCTGCCATGTCTGGTGTTCCCTCTATCAGAGAATCAATGATGCTTCTATGTTCCAATATTGTTTTTTGTGGATCCCGGACACCCACAACGTTGAACGGTCTGAGTCTGAGTTTAAAACTGGATATTAATTCAGGTAATATGGATGCTTCACTGAACCTTACAACAGCTTCATGCAGCTCAAGATCGCATTGAGCATATTTTCCATTATCACCATTCTTAATTGCCTTTTTCATTCTTTTATAGATTGACTCAAGGGACTCAATATCCTTTTTATTGACGTTCATAGCGGCATATCGGGCGCATAGACCAGCTGCTATTTCACGCAGGTCATAGATTTCAAGTATCTCCTGATCAGAATACATTTTAATGAAGACGCCTTTACGCGGTATGTCTTCTAATACACCTTCTTTAACCAGTGTTGTAAATGCCTTTTTTACGGTTGTTCTGCTTACACCGAGAAGTTTGGCAACATGCTCCTCTGTAATTTTTTCCCCTGGAGTAAACCGGTTATTGAGAATCATTTTACTGAGCTCTTCATATGTCTGTTCGCTTAATGTCTGATTATTAATCAACAATTTGCCCTTTAATTACATACTGCATGCAATAATAGCACATTGCATGCAGTGGGTCAACAAAAAAACATATAATTCATTATGGTGTAGTTGTTTTCTGTAATAATCTTATATGAATTGGTATAGTAGCTTTTCAGTATGTAGACGTATATTTAAAATATGGTATACGATAAAATGTATTTAAAGTCTACATAGGATAGTCTTTTGTATTTACTGTAGGAGATTTGTAAGTGAAACGAAGCATACAGGCGGATAAAGCTTATGCTTTTATACGAGAGCAGCTGCTTTCCGGGAATTTCAAGTCGGATGAGCGCCTGACAGAACAGACTCTTTGTGAGTCAGCCAGTGTAAATCGAGGGGATGTGAGACAGGCCTTCTCCAGGCTGCTTGTTGAAGGACTTGTTGTCAGAGGTGAAAGAGGGGGTATCTTTGTCCGTAGATATACAGAGCAGGATCTTATGGAAACTTTTGAAGTAAGGCAGATTATTGAAACTGCAGCTGTCAGGTTGGCTGTTGACAGGGCAACGGAACAAGATCTGCATAAGTTAGAGGAGACGGCTCAACATATGCTGATGATGGCCGAAAACGGTTATATCCTGGGTGTAGGTGAAGGCGATCTCCGATTCCATAACCTGCTTGTAAAGGCCGCCCATAACATTAAATTATACGATTTGTATATACGGGCCAATATTCCCTTATCAGGTGTCAATTTTTTTAAAAAGGAAAAAGAAAAAGAAAAGGAAATAGGATATGAAGGGTTAATTCAGGATTCTCTGGATCATGTGAAAATAGCGGAATCTCTCAGGCAGAGGAATGTTGATTCTGTTCTGAAATTGATATCAAAGAATAACGTTAATGGTTGAGCTTGATTCCAATCTCAAAAAGATTTACATATTTCATTTTTTTAATACAATTGCTATCTCTGTTGTGGCAAATTTTCTTTTTCTGGACAGGATATTCCTGAGAATGGGACTGAATATGCAGCAGTTCGGTGCTGTTAAAGGGTTCGCATATTTACTGCCTATGTGTATTAATCTGCTTCTATCACCGATTATCGGGCAATTTAACAAGGATAGGGAAATTGTTGCAATAGGGTATTTGATAAGAGTCTTTATGCCGCTTCTCTTTCTTTTACTTCCAGGGATGATCAGTAATAAATCAACCCTGGTATCTGCTATAACAGTGATTCTAATAACTGTTCATATCTTTCCCATCATTGCAAATAACAGTATACAGTTGCTGGTTCGTTCCAACGTTCCGCAGAAAGTTCTTGGAATACATCTTTCCAGAATAGCTCTTGTGTGGACACTTCCGAGTTTTTTACTTGCAATCCCACTGAGCTGGATTCTTGATCGGCATTCTGGTGGAAGTGATAGTGAATTCTATAGAACAATGTTTTTTCTTATGTTTTCAACAGCATTGTTTGAACTTATCGCCAGTTCCATCATTATGAAGCTTCCCCGATCTCATCTCCATAAATATTCGGGATTGCGGTTTCGGGATATTATGCTTCCATTTCGGAATATGGATTTTCGATATTTGCTATTGGCGGTTGGCAGTTTCAGTATCCTGACTTCTATGATTTCAGCTTTTATCAATCCCTATTTATTGGAGATTCAGGGAATATCAATGACAATTATTTCCATAATCAGTGCAGCAGTAGCTCTTCTTTCGATTCTGGTCTTACCGTATTGGGGTAAACTGGTAGATCATGTCGGTGGGAAAAATATATATACAATTGCGATGCTTGGTATCACCGTTGGAGTTCTGGCGCTTCTTGGCAAGGGTCTTTTTTTCATCCTTATATATGCTTTATTTGCATGGCAGGGTTCCAGGGGTATTTTCGGGTCGGGAATATATTCAATCCACCAATTTATGGTGTTTTCTCAGAGTAAAGAAGACAAACGCCCGATATTTTTTGCAGCTTCAACTTTTGTTTTAGGTGTAGGTTGGTTTTTTGGGGCATTTTTAGGAGGCTTTTTTCTTGAGTGGCTCAGAAATATTCAGCATTTTTCTAACCCAATGTCAGCATACCGGATATATTTCGGCTTATGTGGCATAGGGTCATTATTTATGATTAGATTTTCAAAAAAACTTAAAGAAGACAACCCGAAACTGAGTGCCAGAGAAATGAGAATTGCAATGAATAGAACTTTCAGAAATCTATTTGGGCGAACTAGATAATTGGTTATAATTATGTTAGTAAAGCGAAAGGAAGAGTGATGAGATTTCCCTCAGGCATTATGGCAACATGTTGTATCCCATGGAATGAGAAATTTGTCCTTGATGAGAAAATATTCAGAAAATCCATTAAGGAAATTCTCAAGCATACTTCCTTAATCTACATATTTGGGACAGCCGGAGAAGGTTATGCTTTGAGCCGTGAAAATTATACCAATATTATCTCTGTCTTTTCAGACGAAATGAAAAGGGCAGGTGCTGATCCTATTGTTGGAGTTATTGGAACCTCTCTATCAGAGATTTTACAGCGAATACAGATAGCTAAAGATATCGGTGTTGAATCTTTCCAGATTTCATTGCCATCCTGGGAGGCTTTAAATCGGGATGAAACAAATGTTTTTTTCAGAGAGGTTCTAACTTCTTTTTCCAGCTCAAAATTCTTCGTATATAACTTAATCAGGGCCGGCAGAATTATCAGTGCAGATGAGTTTGCTGAATTGTCTGAAAAGTATCCCAATGTATCTGCTGCAAAAATCACGAGCGATTCCACCAGGTATATTGAAAGTCTGATGTCGCTTAATCTGCCTATGAAGTTCTTTTTTACAAGTCCCGGATATGCATATGCGTCCATGATAAATGATTGTGGATTGCTCATTTCCCTGGAAAGCTGTAATTGGGAAACAGCAAAAGAGTACTACAGAGCAGGGGTAAACCATGATTTGGAAAAACTATTGCTTCTGCAATCAGAATTAGGGCAGCTTACCCGCAGCCTCATAGCCTGTGTAGGAAATACAGGGCATATTGATGGTTCCTATGATAAGATGTTTCAAAAGTTGCATATTCCCGAGTTTCCTTTAAGATTACTACCTCCTTATTCATACCCGCCGGATTCAATATTCGAGTCATTTAAAGAGATCTTACAGAATGAATTTCCTCGTTGGTATAATCCTAATCACTAATAATGGTAGTTGTTGATTGTTTTATACATGGTAACAATATTTTCTATTGATGTATCAGGTTGTATGGCATGAGCGGCGCATGGAATATAGCCTCCATTCCGTCCGAGAATATCAATAAGATTAATAATTTCTTTTTCCAGCCTATTCGTGGGCAATATCGGTAACATTGTCTGCTCATCAATACCCCCGTGAAAAGATAACCTGCTGCCGTATGCTGAGTTCAAGAAATCAGGATCCATACCGTCAGCACTGATTTGAATGGGATCGAGTATATCAAGCCCCATATCAATGAAGTCCTCAATTACAGGTATTAGAGACCCGCAGGAATGGTAGAAGGTATAATAACCCATGTCTTTGAAAGAGCGAATGAGTTCTTTTGTGTATGGTTTAACATGTTCCCGCCAGGTATCCGGTGATATCATCATTCCCCTCTGGGTACCGATATCACCGCCAGATCCGATCATATCGATTTGCCCGTCAGTCTGTTCAAGAGCTTTCAGTGCTCTGGCCTTGTAGAACTCTTGAGCTTTCCGGCTGATGGTTTCAGCTATTTCAGGCTGGGTTAAAAGATCTGTGAGATATTTTTCCATTCCCCGCATATACCAGGGAGTTTCAAAGGCACCACCAGCAAAAAAACAGATAAAATGCCTTTCAGAGTCGTTAATCCGTTTTATTTCTTCATTCAGATGCGAGAAATCAAACCAGTCAATTGAAGGCCAGGAGTATTCTTCAATATCCTTTACAGTCCTGGCGCCGGCAAGGGGGCTGATGGAAATTTCATTGTAGGTGGCAAATTTGTTTTTTACCGGTTTCCAGGTAATTCCAAGGAAGTCTTTACCTTCGGCACCGACACCGGCGGCACCGGAGAGTTCTTCCGGTCCGGTGAACTTCGGATAAACCCAGCGCATGTCAATTTGAAGGTGATCCTGAATTTGTTTTACATTTTCAAATCCAAAATGATTAAAGAGAATCTCATTCACTTCAGGGGTAGCTGTATAATCCGTCGGGGGTCTATCTGTTTTTTCCTTTTTTAGGGTTTTTAGAACTCGTGTATAGGCGTCCATGTTTATTCCTTTATTCTTATTTCTGCTACAGATATGGAGGTTCCCGATCCGGCTGCGTGCCAGAAAGAAACCAGAAGGGAGTTATCGCCAGTTTTTAAAAGTGATGAATAACCGAACTGGAATTGATCGAACTGAGCGAAGGGGTTCGTACCGTCTGGTTTGCTTCCTGCCCCGAAAATGGTTATTTCAGTTGATTTATTCCAATTCATCCCACCATCATAGCTGAGTAAAGCCTTCAGTCCTGGATTATCAGAAAACCTGTCCTGATGGACGGCCACCATCAGGCTCTCACTAAGAGCAAAAGGGGACATAATCTGAGTTGTAATACTGATGGGTGCGGGTTTTGTCCATGAAACACCACTGTCTATGGATGAAACATAATGGATAGGCAGATCCTTCATTTTCACCAGATCCAACGTCCAAAAGAAAATAAGAACTTCCTTGCCGGTAAATACCGGCCTGGCATCCCCGAATAATATCCCTTCATCTGCGGCTATGATATTTCCTTCAGAAAAAGTCTCACCGTTATCGTAGGATTTTATGAATCGACTGCAGCTGCCTTCCTTATATCCTCCGACCCAATGGTCGTGCATCTCACAGGGGAACCCGCAAGTTCCATCCGGTAGTTTGATTATTTTACCCGGAACAATGATATCCTTACTTGTAAAAGCTATATCCCGGGGAGGCTCCCAGGAGTTTCCGTTATCGAATGATTTGCAGCTTCGTATGGTGGCTGGCTGCATCCCATCAGTTTCAGGGTTGAACAGCGGGTTGTTCTTATCCGTATCGATGATAGCGTAAACAGAAATGAGCTCATCTGGTTTAAGTTCTGTAATATGGGCCATGAGGTAACCTTTTCCAGGATAAGAAATTTCATCATGGCATGTGGGGGAAATACCCTCTTCCCAGGTTTTACCGCCATTGCCGGATCTGAATAGAAGTATCTTACCGGAAGGATCGTTCATGCCGTGTTCCAGTTCTTTACAGCATAAAACTATTTCTCCATTTGAAAGCTTTTCCATTGAAGGAAAGTGATGGGAAAGCGGTTTTTCCTCTTTTTTTCTAAGAGGTATTACAGGGTTTATCCCCTCTAAAATAATCCTTGACAAATCAACACCCTTGTATCATTGGTTATAATGATAATAACAATTATAATAACCTGAAATCTATGAAACTGAAAGAAAAATGAGGTTGCATGATGAATAAAATTGAAATTATTGATTCCGGATATGTAAGCAGAGATGATTCCGCATTTCCAACTTTAGCGATACTGGATAACGGAGAGATAGTTTGCGGCTATACGGCCAGAGGTAAAGGCCCTGATGCGCTGGGAGGTACAGATTGGTCAAAATCCTCCGATCAGGGAGCCTCCTGGACATATGGAGGGGTTATTCTTCCGCGAAAAGAAGATCCGGTATTGGTGAGTAGTCTTCGACTGAGTGTTTCCTCAGATGGTACTCTTCTTGCGTACGGCAGTAGAGACAAGATAAAAGGCATAGGGGACTCAAGAACTTTTGGAGAGGATACTAATGAGCCTGTTTTATGCCGGTCGGGGGATGATGGAAAAACCTGGTCGGATCCTGAGGTTCTTCCGAATAACCTTTCCCGGATTTATGAGATTTCAAATCCTATTATTGATGCCGGTAATAATATCTGGCTGGCTCCCGCGGCAACCCTTTCCGATGGCGATAAATTAGGAGAACGTGTTGTCGTGTTCAGATCTGAGGACAAAGGAAATTTTTGGCCGGAATACAGCACTGTCTTTTATGATCCGGAAGGAAAAAAGGGTTTTTTTGAACAGAAGATAATAAACCTTGGTCAAGGGCGGCTTTTTGCTGTTGCCTGGACTGTTATTATGGGAGAATACAGGGATTTGGAGAATCATTATTCTTTTTCAAATGACTTTGGTGTAACCTGGCTGCCGGCAAAACCAATCGGGATAAAAGGGCAAACCCTCAGTCCTCTCTTAATAGACGAAAATCGATTTTTATTCCTCAGTAATCGGCGGTACGGGAATCAGGGG
>DEIH01000137.1 GCA_002352375.1 Spirochaeta sp. UBA2779
TCTTGAAAAACTCATCAATCGATTAGATGAAGAGAACATAGATAAAGCGGTACTGATGCCGGTGAATGTAAGTCCGGAGATAAGCCAGGCACCTTTGTTCTTTTCTCCAGGATCTGATATTCTCAGTCAACTGGAAGCTGCTGCATATTTTTCAGATCGACTAATCCTGTTTGGGAATCTGGATCCAAGAATGGGATGTTACGGGAATCTGACTAAAGAGCAAATATTGACTCCCCCCATAACAGATTTTTCTCCATTTCTACAACGATTTAAGGAATTGGGTTGTGTCGGAATTGGTGAAATTGTGGCAAACCTGCCTTTGGATGATCTTCGAGTAATAAATCTGTTTCAACAATGCGGTGAATGGGATATGCCTGTTCTATTCCACTGCACAGGCCCGGGAGAGGGGGTCTATGGATTATATGATGAAGTGGGATTACCACGACTTGAGAAATTATTGATAAATGCGCCGAATACAATAGTTGTCGGTCATGCTTCCGGGTTCTGGTCTGAGATTTCAGGAAATATTACTCCGGAAAATAAATTTTTATATCCGCAAGGTTCATTAAAAAGGGAAGGCAGCCTTCAAAGACTGCTCCGGGAATATCCTAATTTATATGCTGATATTTCTGCAATCAGTGGTTTTAATGCAATAAGTCGTGACCGGGAATATGGAGTCCATTTTCTTAAAGAATTCCAGGACAGAATATTATTTGGAACCGACGTTTGCTTTGCCGATGAGGAAGGGAAAATGCCTCATCTTTCTTTCCTTAAAAACCTCCTTTCAACTAAACAGATCAGCAAGAGTATTTTTAGAAAAATCACTTGTGATAATGCTCTTACAATAATGAAGTTATTATAACCTTCAGGAGGTTGGTATGTCAGGAAATCTGGCTGTAAACGGTGGGCCAAAAGCAATTACAATAGATCAGAGTGAAGCTCTACGCTGGCCCATTTTGACTGAAGAGGATGAACGGGCTGTACTGAATGTAATGAGAAAAAATGAAACTTCCCTTTCAGACGAACCAAAGCTGTTGGAACATGAGTTCGCCTCATATCTTGGTGCTGAATATGCATTGGCAGAAGTTAATGGAACCTCAGCATTGTATGCAGCGTTATTTGTACTGGGCATCGGCCCCGGAGATGAAGTTATCTGCCCTTCCTACACGTATTGGGCCTCAGCCATGCCGGCAGCAACGCTGGGTGCTAAAGTAGTATTCTGCGAAATAAACCCGGAGAGCTTCGACATGGATGTCGAAGATTTCAGGGGAAAAATAACCCCAAGGACAAAAGCTGTGATTCCCGTTCATTTGTGGGGTGTACCATGCGAAATGGATGAAATTCTTGCAATCGCCAGAGAGAATGGGATTGCTGTTATCGAAGATGCATGTCATGCCCATGGAGCCGAATACAATAGCAGAAAAGTTGGAACTATCGGGGATTTCGGGATATTCAGTTTTCAAGCGTCAAAAAACCTTCCCGGAGGAGAGGGAGGTATGCTTATTACCAGTAAGAAAGAATATTACAACCTGGCTATTTCTCTTGGACATTACAGAAGAGCCGCCGATCTCACTGAAAAGTATAGCAGATACCAGCATACAAGCCTGGGCTTTAAACACCGGATGTCACCTCTTCATGCGGCAATTACCAGAGTTCAACTGAAAAATCTGGATGAAAAAAATCAGATACGAAAAGACAACATTGAAAAACTTCTAAGAGTGCTTGAAGAATTGCCCGGTTTTCATATTTATTGGACTCCTCCACATATCAAACGTGTTTATTATGAAAATGACATTGTTTATAGAGGGGAGGAAACGGGTGTTTCCATTGAAAGGCTCATTAATATGATGGAAGCAGAAGGTGCAATTATACGTTGTGATCGATATCCTCTGCTGCATCAGCAACCTTTTTTTGTTGAAAGAGGGTCTAATCCTGAAGACCTTCCTGTAACCAGGGAAATTAATGAACATATTCTGGCCCTGCCTACTTTCCCCGGGGATGATGGAACCCTGGTGAATCAATACATTGATGCGTTTATAAAAGTAGTACGGTCTTTCTAATGCTGAAACAGAATCCTGTTATAGAAGATCTGTGTACAGTTACCGGAGAATACCGGGAGATTCTGATTTCATCAATGAACCTGATTGCAGACCGCTATGGGCGTGATTTGGACTACCCCTGGATTGATACAAAATTCAATACAATTACCGGGAAAGATTTTCTTAATGAAGATCCTCTGCGAAATAGAGGAATTGTTTATTCATGGATTCAGGGACGAGGTCTTGAATCATTAGTAATTCATATTAAATGGATTTTGAATAATTATACTGATAGTAAAACTTTTTTACTGACAAAAAAACTGAACAGGATTGTATTGGTTGTTGCAGAAAGTGTTAAAACAGCCGTAAAACTTAACGGAGGTCACCTTTCTTTCTTTATGAACCCTCTCGGAAAAGCATTATTCCGGGGGATTGATGGAAATATGGAAGAACGGGATTTAACGAAAAATAATCTATGGAATATCAGTGATATATTTGGTTCAAAGGGTCTTTTTGCCGCTTCACTTATTTCAGGAATTGAAATAGACCGTCTTTCATCCATTGAGTATATTAACAATATAGTAACCGGTATAATAAATGGCAATTTTATTACTGATCAACAGCCTTTGGCAGAAAAAAATCCCGTTACTGCTGTTAAAGGACGATTGAGTCATGCCCCATGGATGCTGAGTATAGGAAGTCTGACACTTCTGTTGAAAAATGGAGAATCGGAGGCTTTAAGCTCTGGTATCCGAGCTATTCAATACATCCTGGACAACCATATCAACATAGCTGGAAAATGGGAAAATCTCGAAGAGAATGATTATATTGAATATATCAAAACCAACGGGGAATTATGGGTTTCTGAAGGATGTGTATTAAGCGATCCCGGACATGCCCTGGAATTTGTTGGGCTAACATCCCGTTTTCTATCCACAGCATTTTCTTTAAAAAACCTGGAGAATAAAACAAAACAGGTATTATCTGAAATATCCTCTCATTTGTTCCCGATATTCCAAAGAAATTTTACAAATGGGTTTAATCGAAAAGCTGAAGGGATTACAAAGTTGATAGATCTGATATCAAGACAAGCTGTAAACAAGCTGATGCCATGGTGGTCTCTTCCGGAAACAATGAGAGCCGCATTAGGGTGTTATGAAATTGTCCAAAGAGAGGAAGAGAGAAAATTTTGTCTTGAGGCCTACAGCCTTTGTCATAATTCACTTATGCATAACTATATCCAAACTGAATCTTCCGGATTATTTTCAGTTCAGAACCGTGATGAAGATGGCAAAGTTATTGACAGTATATCGGCTGTCCCGGATGCTGATCCAGGATATCATACTGGAATAGCATTGATAGATTGCCTTGATATGATTGAACGTATTACTCATAGGGGATTGGACACAAATGAATAAAACCGCAATTTCCCTTGTATCTCTTCACACCGCAAACCAAATTGAGGACTTCTCCGAGGACTATTTCAGAAAGAAGGGTATTTATCCCAATTTCGAGCTTTCATATCATATGAATCCCCAGGATATTGAAAATGTATCATTTATCAAAGGAAGAGTACTTTCCGGCCATGCACCATGCCCTGGAATCAAGTATTTCCCGAATCTTGGAAGTAGAGATACTGCAGTTCTTCGGGAAAGCATTAATTCAATAGAACAAAGTGCGGATACAGTAGCAGCTTTCGGAGGAAACATTCTGGTCCTTCATGCCGGGTACACATTGGACGGACCAGTATTCAAAGATTTTGAGCAGCGTAAAAAAACTCTTAAGACTTACGAAAGACAAAGTACTCAATTATGGATAAAGTCCGGCTCCATCTGTAAACCTGACTATTGGAAATCCGATGAATACAGAATACATATGGACCAAACGTTAAAGAACCTGAAAAAAGCAGCTGACATATGTATGGATAAGGGTGTGCTCTTAGCTGTGGAAAATCTGAATCCCAGATTAACCTACCTCTTTCAAGTACCTGAAGACTTTATCAGAATGATGGATGAAATCAAGAATATTTCAATCTGTGTTGATATCGGCCATCTTTGGATTTCATCACTCGTTCATAATTTCGATTACTTCAAGGCACTGAAGATACTGACACGTACAGGAAGTGTGGTTACCGCTCACATCCATGACAATACATCAAATAACGGAAAAGCTCCCCACTACAATGACGACCATGGAACATTAGGAACCGGAAGAGTGCCTATACAAGAGTCTATTCAACATCTGATTAAACACAGTTCTTCAAATCTTATTATTGAGGCTGTATCCAACCCTTATGAAAATTTAGCGCTACTTGAGAGCATGGTAGGTATTCAGCTTTAAACCCCAAACTTGGGCCAGGGAAGTAACTGACACTCCATAAAAGATAGACCCCGCTTTCGCGAGGTCTAAGAGAGGAGCTACAGAAGCAGTGGAGGTTTTTATGAAGCATCAGGATTCACGCAGGAGAGAAAGTATCATTTTCCTGCACAGGCAGGCGTGAATCCCTCAACCTGATTAATTTTTGTCTTTTGATTTCACCAAGTCAAGAGATTATTGAGAAAAAATCGTCCTTTATGCACATATAAAGAACAAATGTTTCTTTTAATGCATTCCGGCTACTCTGAAACAGCTGTCACTTTGATTTCCACAAGAACATCTTTGGGGAGTCTGGCCACTTCAACTGCGGCCCTGGCCGGGTATGGAACTCTGAAAAAAGTTTCGTATACCACATTCATAGCGGCAAAATCGTTCATATCTTTCAAAAACACAGAAACTTCCGCAATATTATCCATAGAACATCCCGATGCTTCAACTATTGCTTTGATGTTCTTCAGGCTTTGAGTTGTCTGAGCAGTGATGCCATCAGGGATGGTTTTAGTACCGGGATCCAGAGGAATCTGCCCGGATATGAATACCATATTTCCCACCTGTACACCTTGTGAATATGGACCAAGGGCCCCGGGAGCGTTCTTTGTCTCTATCGATTTTTTCATTAGATCATCCCCTTTTCTTCATTATACACATCCAATCCATTTCTTTGACATATAGATCTCAAACTTATAACTTTACCGAATGAGATATATTACTTTTTCAATTATATATTTTTTTCTGATGACCTCTCCCGCTCAGAGTTCTACTTTCTCACCCTTCACCGTTCAATCCGAAAATGAAGTTTTTACTGTAAACCTGGTAATCGGTAATATCGAATATCCCTGGAGTCTGGCATTTCTTCCAGAAGACAATGGCATATTGGTTACTGAACGGACTGGGCATCTTCTTCTTATCCGCAACAACCGTTCCACCATTGTTGCGGGAACGCCCCAGGCAGCGGTAGTCGGCCAGGGAGGCCTTATGGACGTAGCTCTCTCTCCATTCTTCACCGAAGACTCACTGGTTTATCTGAGTTTTACAGAAGAAACCGATGAAAAATACGGTACTGCGGTTGCCCGGGGCAGGCTGATATACGAGAACTCCGACACTGCCCGGCTGATTGACACCGAAATTATCTATCGCGCTCTACCAAAAAGTAACAGCGAGAGACATTTTGGCTCCCGGCTGGTATTGAACGAGGACGGATATCTGTTTATTACCCTGGGAGATCGGGGATCCGGAAATCGAGCCCAGAATACCTCAGACCCCTACGGAAGCGTATTGAGACTGAATCCTGACGGAAGTATCCCGAATGATAATCCGGGATTCAATGCTTCTGAAATATGGAGTTATGGGCATCGGAATGCCCAGGGGGCAGCAAGGAATCCCGTTACAGGAGACATATGGGTTCATGAACATGGCCCCAAGGGCGGTGATGAGGTGAATATTATCAGAAAAGGGGCAAACTACGGCTGGCCCGTTGTTACCTATGGCACCAATTACAATGGCAGTATAATTTCAGAGGAAACAACAGCACCGGGTATTGAAGATGCCGTCGTATACTGGGTTCCGTCCATCGCCCCCTCAGGTATGACATTCTACAACAACAGGGCGTTTCCCGGCTGGCAGAAAAACATTTTTATCGGCGCCCTGGCGGGTAAGCACCTGAGGCGTCTGGAACTCAAAGAGAACGAGGTGATTCATCAGGAAGTCCTGCTTCTGGGACAGCTGGGACGAATAAGGGATGTACGTACCGGGCCTGACGGTTTTCTGTATCTGCTAACCGATTCAGACAATGGAGCTCTATACCGAATAGAGCCTAAGGGATGAGTTCTTCCAGGGTTTTCTCCAGAGCATGCCAGGCCAGAGTGGCGCATTTTATTCTCAGGGGAAACTGAACCACACCACCCAGAACTGCCAGATCTCCCCACTCTTCCAGCCTGGATGGCGGTTCCTCCCCTCGGAGAACCTTGAGAAAGGCATCGATAAACTGCCGGGCCTCATCCGGGGTTTTACCGGGGAGACGTTCGCTCATTAACGAAGCTGAAGCGGTACTGATGGCACATCCGTGGCCGTCGAAAAATACCGATTTAATCCGCCCGTCATCCCCCATCAGTACTTCCAGTTTCAGAGTATCCCCGCAGGAAGGATTTTCGTGGGTTTCATCATCATTGATATGGGACAGATCCGCCCTGTTCCTTGGAGATTTATAGTGGTCGAGAATTATCTCCATGTAGAGATCGTCCAGATCTCCCAAGCTCTGCTGCATCATCTGAAATACTCCTGTACACCTTTAACGGCATCTATCAGTTTATCAATATCCTCATGGGTGTTGTACAGTGCCAGAGAGGCTCTGGCGGTGGAGGGTATTCCCATCAGTCTCATAGCCGGCTGGGCACAGTGATGCCCGGACCGTATGGCCACACCTACTGTATCCATATACTGGGCCACATCATGACTGTGAATCCCCTCCAGATTAAAGGAAAAAACCGCACGCCGGCGGAAAGGATCCGAGGGGCCGTAGAGTGTAAGCCCTTCAAGGGAGCTCAACTTTTCATAAGCGTAGAGATCCAGTTCGTGTTCACGAGCCTCAAGTCGCTCCACACCAGTGTCTTTCATCCACTTCAGTGCGGCAGCCAGCCCCACGGCTGCAGCGACATCCGGTGTACCGGCTTCGAACTTGTAGGGGAGTTCATTCCAGGTAGTTTTTTCTGGCTTCACCATGGAAATCATCTCGCCGCCGGTCTGCCAGGGAGGCATTCTTTCCAGCCATTCCTCCCTTCCCCAGAGCACTCCAGAACCCATGGGTCCGTACACCTTGTGTCCGCTGAAAGCCAGAAAGTCTGCTCCGGCAGCCTGGACATCGATGGGAAGATGGGGCAGGGACTGAGCTGCATCCAGCACCAGGGGTATTCCTCTTTCCCGGCACCATCGGGAGATGGCCCGGACCGGATGGATGGTTCCAAAAGCGTTGGAGATGTGAGCTACTGCTGCTATCTTCACTTTCTCAGCACGGCCGTCCTTTTCCAGAGTACCGAGAAAATCCAGATCCAGGGTACCGTCCTTCAGGGCGGGAATTAACAGAAGTTCTGCTCCCTTCCGGATGGCCACCTGCTGCCAGGGAACAAAATTCGCATGATGCTCCAGAGTACTCACCAGAATAATATCGCCTTGGTTTACCAGGAGTTCTGATAACGACCAAGCCAGAAGATTCAATGCTTCGGTGGTGCCCCGGGTGAAGATAATTTCCCGATGGGAGGCGGCATTCAGGTAGGATTCTACAACCCTCCTGGAATCTTCAAAGGCCATGGTAGACCGTTCTGCAAGATCGTATAGAGAACGATGGACATTGGCATTATCCTGTCTGTAATATCCGTCAATAGCTGTAAGGACCGCTTCGGGCTTCTGACTGGTGGCAGCGCTGTCCAGATAGATTAAGTCCGGATTGGCCGCGAGAAGAGGAAACTCATTTCGAACATCATCCTCGAGAAAACCTCTTGGATCGGTCAGAGACCGTTCGGTAAGAGGATCGGTTGAATGGGTGTCAGAGGTCATAGAAAATCTGGAAGTTCTACCCATATTTCCTCCCCACGGGCTTCGACGGGAAAAGAGGGGACATCATCGGTGGCCGGTAATCCCTGGACTTCTCCACTGCGGCAATCGAAAGAAGATCCATGCTTTTCACAGTATACACGGCCCCGCCAGACTTCGCCTTCGGAAAGTTTGGAGAACTCATGGGAACAAGTGTCGTCCAATGCAGCCCAGCCGTTGGAGAGTTTAAAAATAACTATGTCAAAGCCTTCCACATCTACAGGGAGAGACTGCCTGCCCATGGGAAGGGATTCAAATTCAGCGGCATCAGCCACTTTCAGCCAACGACTCATAATATCCCATCCAGACTGTCGGTAAGTACATCTATAAGGGTGCCAGGAACCATAACCAACGCCTCTGTCAGAAATCCACGTGTGAGTTCTTTTTTCGCCTCTACAGGAGAGAAACCACGACTCTCGAGATAAAAAAGATGGGAGGGATCCATCTTGCCGGTCGTTGAACCATGACTGCACTTTACATCATCGGTAAGAATATTCAGCTGGGGGATGGAATCCGCCCTGGCACCCTCACCAAGAACAAGATTCCGGTTTGTGAGGTAGGCATCGGTTCCCTGAGCATCAGGGGAAACTTCAATTAAGCCATGGTAAACACTCCGCCCGCCCGGGCGGACGGCCCCTTTGTAAAGGGCTGTGGAAGAGGCCCTGGGAGAAAGATGATTCTGTATTGTTCCGATATCTTTGTGGCTGTCTTCTTCAGCCAGAAATAGTCCGTTAATCCGGGCCTCAGACCCTTTACCGGAAAGTACCACCCTGCCCCGGGTTTTCACCAGACGACCACCGAAATGAGCCTCAGTAAACTCAAGCCGGCTGTCTCTTTCAAGAAGCAGATTGTCGTGGAGAAAGAAAACTACACCGTTCCCCAGATTCTGATTCATAGCGATATTCAGAAGGCTGTTCTCCCCGAGGGAAGCTGTCAGGCCGGCATTAACCACTGGAATAATTGATTCTTGAACTTCCGGAGCGCCATCAAAACTCCACAACAGGTTGAGCTCTACGCTCCCGGGAAGTGCAATATGCAGGTGAGGGGCGGAAAATAACGGTGATTGCTCATCTCCTGCTATAAGTCTTTCTTCAATAATCACCGGTTCTTTCAGCTCAGCTCTTTCCGGCAAACTGATATGCAAAGCCCCGGGAAAACTGCGCCAGTGCCAGGCGGTAATTCTGTCGGCCTCCTGGTTTAATTCAGCGTTTGCGGACTGTTCCAGGCTGATAGGGAAATCCTCCGGAGATCTATCCTGGGAAACCCACTCAACGATGAGTCCCTTTTTAACGGCTTCCTCCGAAAGTGCCATGGCAACCGGAATACCTTTTTCAGTTATCACCCGGGCGGCATAGTTCTCCGGCAGCAGGGGGGTCGATCGTTCATCGATATCCCCGGTGCTGAAAATCGGTAAATCGGCTGTTTTATCCAGCAGATCTTTGGGGAGCAATCTGGAAAGATCGGTTCGCCGCCACTCTTCTTCTGTGGTATCCGGCCAGCTCAGTTTATCAAAGAGCTCTGCAGCTAATTGAGGTACAGATCGATTCATCCGACACTCCCTTCCATCTCAAGTTCAATCAGGCGATTCAGCTCCACGGCGTACTCCATGGGAAGCTGTTTTACCAGAGGATCGAGAAATCCATTCACAATCATCATGGAGGCCTCTTCCTCGGAAAGCCCCCTGGCCATGAGATAGAACAGCTGATCCTCGCTGATCCGGCTCACTCTGGCTTCATGTTCCACCGAAACATCGTCTGATTCCACTTCCATGTAAGGAAATGTTTTACTGATTGATTTCTCATCCAGTATCAGGGCATCACAAACCACATGGCTTTTCACATCATGTAAACCTTCGGCCACTTTTATCAGTCCCCGGTATGTTGCAGTCCCCCCATCTTTGCTGATGGATTTGCTGGTGATGATACTGCTGGTATTGGAGGCGTTATGAACAATTTTTCCTCCGGTATCCTGTTCCTGATCTTTGCCGCCGAAAGCAATGGAGAGAACTTCCCCATG
>DEIH01000088.1 GCA_002352375.1 Spirochaeta sp. UBA2779
CTTATATAAAATCGGCGAACAAAAATCCGGCGACATCTCTGTGGGTTTTATTATTTCCAAGGCCTAATTCTAACCAGAAAATGCACCGGACAAACCGGCGCTTTGCAATGTACGCTGGATATTCGGATACATGGTGGGTTTTTTGAAGCGCATTGCTATGCCAATTCCCAATGGAGAAGACCTATGACAGCTTTTCTGCTATCCCAAAGAAGTCTATTGCAAATCCGCCGTCTGATCTGCACGCTCTTCATTCTGCTTGTTGCTACAGGCATCCCCTTTGCCTCAGCCAGAGAAGTAAGGGTTGGGATATACGAGAACGCGCCCAAAGTTTTCACCGAAACGGATGGTACGCCGACAGGTGTTTTCGTGGATATTATCGAGGAGATCGCCCGACGCGAAGGCTGGTCATTACAGTATATACACGGTTCCTGGTCACAGTGTCTGGAACGTTTGACGTCCGGGGCAATTGACCTTATGGTAGATGTCGCATACTCTCCCGAAAGAGCCGGAAAGTATGATTTCTGTGAAGATGATGTCGTGAGCAACTGGGCGCAGGTGTACACACGGAGTGGCGTGAACATCAAACTCATAACCGGTCTTGCGGGAATGCGTCTGGCCACATTACGACAGGGAATTCACCTTGTGCGGTTCAAGAAACTCGCGGATGGATTCGGCTTTCACTATGAACTGACACTGGTTGACGACTACGAAACAGTATTCCGCATGCTTCACGAGAAAAAGGTCGATGCCGGCATTGTCAACCGAATTTACGGATATACTCACAAAGATAAATACGACGTGGTTTGCAGTCCCGTCGTGTTCTCCCCGGCATCTCTGCGGTTTGCCGTTAGAAAAGGGGATAACAAGGATCTCATTACCACCATAGATCGACAACTTGCTGCGATGAAAGCGGAGAAGACTTCTGCCTACCATCAATCACTCAGACGCTGGTTGGGCGAAACAACGAAACTGAAACTTCCCTCGTGGATTGGCTGGTCTCTCTCTGCCGCAGTGGCGGGGTTATTGTTGTTATTCGTGATGAGCATTCTTTTAAAACACCAGGTAAACAGGAAAACAGCCCATCTGCGTCAAACCAATACGCAACTGGAAAAACAGGTTAACGAAACCATGAAGGCCCACCTGGAGCTGAAACATAGCGAAGAGTTGCTCATTCGGCAAGAGCGCCTCAGCGCCCTCGGCCAGTTGACAAGTGGTATCGCGCACGATTTCAACAATATGCTCATCCCGATTCTTGGTTACTCCGACCTCTTACTGGAAAATCCGCAGCTGTTGAAAGACCGTGGAAAAGTACTTCCAATGCTGGAATCCGTCCGCACGGCCGCCGATACGTCACGTCAGACCGTGAAGCGACTGCAGGAATTCCAGAGGGCGGATTCCAGAGCAAAGATGCAGAAAGTGGTCATAGCAGAATTGGTATCCGAGGTCATTACCGCAACCAAACCCTTATGGAAATCGCATAATGAAGCCTATTCCGTCCCCGTCAGGATCATCGAAGATGTTCCCAGTGATCTAGTGGTTACGATGAGCAAATCCCAGTTCAGCGAAGCCTTGATGAATCTGCTTCTGAACGCTCTTCATTCCATTCCTGCCGGAGGCGATGTAACAATTTGCGCGTTTGTGAAAGAAGAAAGTTTCTACCTGGAAGTCAGGGACACGGGAACCGGCATGTCGAGAGAGGTAGCCCGGCAATGCCTGGAGCCGTTCTTTACGACTAAAGGAAAAAACGGAACCGGAATGGGATTGGCTATGGTACATGGTATTGTTGAGCGGCACAATGGCTCGCTAAGCATCAACAGCATCCTCAAAAAAGGAACGACGATAGCCATACAAATTCCTCTTGCTCAGGAAGATACAAGAAAGCCGCCGGAGTCGGGAGTTATTTCGAAGACGGCCCGCTCATTGAAGGTTCTTGTCGTGGACGATGATGAGAATTCCAGAACGCTGTTTTCTGAATACCTCGCGCTTGACGGTCATAGCGTCACAATCGCGAGCAATACGATTGAAGGGATTGCAAAATTCGATCAGGATGAATTTGATCTGGTAATTACCGACAGGGCAATGCCGGAAATCAGCGGAGACGAGATGGCCAAACATGTAAAAACCTCTGATCCTCAAATACCGGTACTCATGATAACCGGTTTTGCGCAAATTATGGCGTCCCAGAATGAACATCCAGAGGGTGTGGACTGCATCATGGGAAAACCTTTCACGATGCGAGAATTGAGGAATGCGATCGAAAGAACTTTTCCATTTTATATTAATCAGAGATCGTGAATAGCCCGAGGAAGAACTATTTGGCAGCTGCGATTCCTTTCCTGTTGAAACCGATGTCCATTTACCAACCGATATTAACTTGCTTTGGGATACTATGCGAAAATTAGTAACTATTATTGTAATTTTGTGCCAGGATCTTGGGCTTGAAGGCTGGAGAAAAGGAATGTACAATCTTAGAAAAATCAAAAAGCTTTTCAGGAAAGCACAGAATTTAAAAAGATC
>DEIH01000118.1:0-18537 GCA_002352375.1 Spirochaeta sp. UBA2779
TCGGGTATTAAAGGATTTTCATGTGAGTAGAAAAGAAATCCACTTTGGTATAATCGGGCTTGGTTTGATGGGTAAAGAGTTTGGTAGTGCTGTTGCTCGCTGGTGCCACCTTCTCGACGATGGTCCTGTGCCTGTTCTCACAGGAATCTGTGATATGAATGAAGCTTCATTTGGATGGTTTGAGGAGAATTTTCCTTCTATTGAAGTTGCTACCACTGATTATCAGGATCTTTTATCTTCTGATCTTATTGATGCAGTGTACTGTGCTGTCCCTCACAATCTGCATGAAAAACTGTATATTGATATTATTAAATCCGGAAAGCACCTTCTCGGTGAAAAGCCTTTTGGTATTGATATCGAAGCGAACAAACGGATTATGAATGTTATTCAAAATAACCCATCAATAATTGTCAAATGTAATTCAGAGTTTCCGTATTTTCCAGGGGCAAAGCGGATGATAGACTGGATTGAAGGGAGAAACTTCGGCCGTCTTATTGAAGTAAAGTGTGGTTTTAATCATTCCAGTGATATGGATCTTACCAAACCGATTAATTGGAAACGTATAATAGAGATTAATGGTGAATACGGCTGTATGGGAGACCTTGGCCTTCATACTCATCATATCCCTCTTCGAATGGGCTGGAAACCAGATTCCGTATTTGCTGAACTCTCTAATATCTCAGAGCAGCGTCCTGATGGGAAAGGTGGAATGGCGGAATGTGAAACCTGGGATAATGCCACCTTGATGTGCCGATGCACCGATCCGGGTAATGGTGAATCATTCCCGATGATATTGGAAACAAAGAGGATGTCCCCCGGGGATACCAATACATGGTTCATAGAAGTGTATGGAACTGGAGGTTCGGCACGATTCACCACCCACGATCCCAAGGCCTTTTATTATCTTGAAACAAAAGGTAAAGAGCAGGGGTGGACTAGAGTTGATATAGGGCCAGCCAGTTTCCTTCCGACAATAACCGGGGGCATTTTTGAATTCGGTTTTTCTGATTCTTTTCAGCAGATGCTTGGAGCATTCATGCATGAGTTCAAAGAGGGTGGTTCGGATCACCCCTTTCCCAATGTTTCTCCGGAGGAAACAGTGTGGAGTCATCAGATTATGACGGCAGCTCTGAATTCACACAAAACCGGAAAGCGTGTGAGCTTGAAATAATGTTTAACTTATTAATACAAAATGTGAAGGTAATACTATCTAACAGCATTCTTGAGGGAATGTCTGTCGGGGTAATCGGCGATAAAATAGCATCAGTTTTTCAATCTTCGACTGGTGATGAGGAGGGAGCGGAAGAAGTTTTTGATGGGGGCGGTGGATATTTATCCCCGGGTTTTATCGACCTTCATATTCACGGCGTCAGGAGCCTGCAGTTTGATAAGGGTTCTGACGACCTTCAGGCTATTTGTAAAACTCTTCCGGCCTATGGTGTTACCGGTGTCCTTGCAGGTGTTCTCCCTTTACCTCCAGGAGAAGATAATCTCTTTATCAAATCTCTATCGGAAAGAGAGTACGAAGGTACGCAGCTTCTTGGTTTCTTCTTTGAAGGTCCTTTCCTTGGACTTCCAGGTGCCATCAATCCAAAATCTCTGATAGAACGGACGGAAGAACGTGTTAGGGCTATGAGGCAATCTGCTTTACCCTACAGAAGTATCTTTGCCGTTTCTCCTGAGGTTGAGAACGCCTCCGGAATAATTTCTGCTATGGCGGACGGTGGGAATCCGGTATTTATCACTCATACAGCGGCGGATGTAGAGCAGACACTATCGGCTATTGATGCTGGTGTAACTCATGCAACTCATTTCTATGATGTATTTCCCTGCCCCGTGGAGCAGGATCCAGGAGTCCGGCCCTGTGGAGCAGTTGAAGCAGTTCTTGCATCACCGGATGTCAGTGTGGATTTTATCCTTGATTCAGAACATGTCGATCCTGTAGCTGTAAAAATGGCTTTGGCCTGTAAAGGCCCGGAAAAGGTTTGTCTTGTTACAGATGCCAGTCTTGGAGCAGGGAATCCTCCCGGTATATATAAGGGTATAGGTGATATGGAGGTTTCATTTGCCTATGAAGGAGCGCCGGCTCGGGGGACAGTGAATTCTCCCTGTCCTGGAGGTTTAGCCGGGAGTGGTTTAACCATGGACAAGGCTGTTCGGAATGCTGTGAATCTGCTTGAAATAAGTATCCCTCAAGCATGCCGTATGGCATCATTAAACCCTGCTGCAGTCCTTGGCCTTGATGGTGAGATGGGGAAAATTGAGGAGGGTTATTCTGCTAATATGGTACTTCTGGATGATGCCCTTGAAGTAAAAGGTACATGGGTGAAGGGAAATCGGGAATACTGATTATCAAATAAATGGATTTCATACTCGATATCTTTCTTCATCTTGTGATAAATTGTATTAAGATTAGGTTATTATAACCATTCTAGTTCTCTGTATTTGGAGTATGTGTAATGCAGATGGTGACTTATCAGAGGTTGTACAATATTCTCCGGGAAAAAATTTGGAATAAAGCCTATGTTCCGGGAACAAAACTCCCGACAGAACGGGAGCTTTGTGATGAATATGGTGTATCCAGAATCACTGTTCGTCATGCTTTGATGCTTCTAGAGGAACAGGGGCTGATAGAGCGCATGCAGGGACGGGGAACTTTTGTGAAAGCTTCCAAGCCTAAAAAGATTGCTATCATGGATTATGCTTATTCTAAGTCCATGAAACAAGAATCCCCTGATACAATGCGGAAATTGATAACCCGAAGTGTTATTGTTCCTCCCCGGGATATTGCAGTTTCTTTATCCCTGCTTCAAAACGAAGAGTGCTTATATTTTGAGCGGCTAGACATAAATAGTGGTGAGAATCTGGCATTCGATCAAGTTTATATACCCCTTGAGTTTTCCAAATCTCTGAAGGATGAGCTATTAACCCGAATTGATTTTCTAAGTATCTGGGAAAAGGATGAACCGGTTAAGCTTTCCTTTGTCAAAGAAGCGATAGAAGCGATTGCTGCTGATGATTTCTCCGCCAAGAGGCTGAGCGTTCCCATTGGCAGTCCGATATTAATGGATACAGAGATTGTCTTCGATAAGGAAGAACGACCGGTTGCAGTTTTTATTTCCAGGTACAGATATGACAGATTCAAGATGGTTTCCACTTATTTTCTCGGGAATTCGGGTTAGTTTATTTTTACAGGAGTGCACAAATGAATCAATTATCAGCAGGTTCAGCAGAGTTCAGTATAACACCGGTGGATTCACAGTTTCTTTTTGGTTATCCTCATGTTGAACGCTTCAGTACTGGAGTAATGAATCCCTTACTCAGCAGTTCTTTATATCTGAATAATGGTAATAATGATATAATGTTTATTGCCAACGATATAATCTTTGTCGATAAAGCCTCAACTGAAAGGGCCCGGAAAAGGATATCTGAGAGTACCGGAATCAAAGAGGACTCAATAATGATTTCTGCGACTCACACCCATTCCGGACCGATTACTGTGGATTATTTGAGCAATAGCAACGATCCCATAGTACCTAAAACTGATCCTGCATATCTGAAGCTGATGGAAGATGGAATTGTTGAGTCAGGAATTAAAGCCTTTAATAACAGCCGCCCGGCCGAAGCAGGGCTTTCTGTTGCGGATGGGTCGGGAGTCGGAACAAACCGGCGGGATCCCTCCGGACCGGCAGATCCTCAGGTTCCTGTATTAATGGTTAGGGATACAGAGTCAGAAGAATTTATTGCCTGTATGCTTGTATATTCAATGCATCCAACGGTACTTCATGAGGATTCAACCCTTGTTAGCGGAGATTTCCCTTCATTCACCAGGGACTATCTCAAAAAAAAGATTCTCGGAACCCGATGCCCCGTGCTTTATCACACCGGTCCTGAGGGGAATCAAAGCCCCAGACATGTAACGAGCTCCAATACCTTTTCTGAAGCAAAGAGATTGGGTGAGATGCTAGGAACAAGAGTTGAAGCTGTTCTGGGAAATATGGAATACACTTCATCTCTTTACCTTGGAAGTGAGCAGGGTTTTGTTCGGCCTTCTCCAAAAAAGATTGTTTCTTTGGCATTTGCGAAACAGCATCTTGATAAGGCTGTCAGGCGTCTGGAATCATTAAGAAATGATGGGGCTCCCAGTCAGGAGATTCGGACCGCTGAATGTGACTGGTTTGGTGCCGAAGAGACTGTAACCCTCGCCGAAGCTTCGGGTGCAGGAAGTCTCAATAAATATATTCAGAGCTGTCTACCGGCAGAAATCCAGGTTTTTAAAATCGGAAATTGGTTTTTTGCCGCCTGGCCGGGAGAAGTTTTCATTGAGTTCTCCCTGTCAATAAAGAATAAGTTTAAAAACCT
This sequence comes from Spirochaeta sp. UBA2779, assembly GCA_002352375.1. Classification (GTDB taxonomy): domain Bacteria; phylum Spirochaetota; class Spirochaetia; order DSM-2461; family DSM-2461; genus UBA2779. The sequence goes on from DEIH01000118.1 coordinate 4,363, forward strand.
CTTTGTGATAAACCTTGCCAATGGTGAATTCCAGGGTTATATCGTTACACCGGAAGCTGAATTGGAGGGCGGTTATGAAGCTTCAAATGCCATGTTCGGTTCTGAAACCGGGGAGATGTTGATAAACGAAACTTCAAGAATCCTGAATCATATGGATAAGTAAGAATTGAAATATAAGCTAATAACCGGAGGGCAGAAGGGAGTGGTAATTCGGTCTCTGCCGGCATTCTTAAGTGTGATTATGACTCTAACCGCGTTTGCTATGTCAGTTAATTCCATTCCACCCCTGGTAACAACGGTGATTAGAGATTTCAGGATATCTCTGGACTCTTTCGGCTATCTCTTTTCTGTTCAGTTCTTTGTTTTTATGCTTGCATCATTTGCCGGAGGTGCTTTGCTGGAGCGAACCGGTATAAAACCGGGGCTGCTTGTAGCTTTCGGGCTTACCGGTCTTTCCATTTCATTTTTTATCATTTCTCACTTGTCAACGTTCATGGAATTGCTGGTATGGATAATCTTCCTGGGATTCAGCGGGGGGCTGGTTGAAACTTTTGCATCGGTTCTTATTTCCGGATATGATTCTCGTGGTTCAAGCCGCATCCTCAATCTCTCCCAGGTATTTTACTGTGTGGGTGCCATTGCCGCGCCGCAGATAGTCGCTTCCCTTCTGAACCGGCAAGTTCAATGGGGAAGGATATTTGTTTTTTTTGGATTCCTGGAACTGCTGATTACCATTCTTTTTATTGTCTTTTCTTTTAATAACATTCTGGGACGTTCAAATGCGGCAGAAACAAAACACAGAGAGAAAATTTTTTTCAAAGATGCAACCTTTTTGTTACTTGGTTTATCCATATTTTTTTATGTTCTCAGTGAAAGCTTTCTTGTCTTCTGGCTACCGGCATATCAGGAAAGTTTTTATTTATTCTCCCCGGCAGAAGCTGCACGAGGGGTTAGCCTTTATTGGATCGGTCTGATATTCGGCCGGCTTCTTATTGTCTTCATTTCTGAAAATATTTCCTTGTGGAAAATTCTTTTAATCTCTACCGTCGGAATGCTTATCAGTGCGGTATTGCTATCCTTTCACTGGCAGCCGTTATTTCTTAAAATATTGATAATTGTAATTGGATTATTCTCCGGGCCTATCTGGGCTACCATTATATCCGCCGGAAAATCTGCCGGAGGCAACCCCCGATTTCTTGCCGGTGTGATAGGTGCCGGATCTCTTGGTGCTTCTCTGGGGCCGCTGGTAAGTTCATGGCTTATCAGATATGGCGGTTTCGGACTCTTTTTTCCGGGGCTTTCAGCTGGGATTGTAATATTATTTGGTTTGCTGTTTCTTTCAAAAATCAACATAAAACACAAGGAGTTATCTTCTTCATGAAAAAAATCTATTCTGCATCTATTACGCCTTTTACTGTAAAAGGGGACATAGATAAAAAAGCATTGGAAAAACTAATTGAGTTCAACCTTGAAAGGGGTGTTGAAGGTTTTTTCTTTCTCGGGACCATGGGTGAATGGGCGGTACTCAGCAGTGCAATGAAAGAAGACTTACTTGAAACTGCCGGTGGAATAATCGGCAGCAGGGCGGAAATAATTATTGGTGCTCATGCGACTGGTTTAAATGGAATCCTTGAGAATATTGAAAAATACTCCAAGTACAATTGTCATTCTTTTGCCGTACAGCTGCCCGGTGGATGGGCGAAACCTTCAGATCCTGTATCCTATATGCATAAGATTGCAGATTTTTCGACAAAGCCGGTGTATTTGTACTATTTACCCGCAGTTAATGGGGTTGGATTCTCAAAAGAACAGTTTAAAGATCTTTTCAGTCATCCGCGTATTGCGGGTGTAAAGAACTCTTCAGACGGCTTAAGGGCACGGAAGGAACTGCTCAATCTGAAGAGGGATGTTGAATTCACTCTTTTTGAAGGACAGGAATGGGTTGTTGATGAATCTCTTGCCCTTGGATGTGATGGGGCACTTGTCGGTATGGCTCCCCTGGGGGCAAAGCTCTTTCGTAGTATTGCAGACTCTGTTGAGGTTGGAGATTTAGAGAAAGCCCGGGAATTACAGAGCATATTAATAAAAATCTTTGATGGTATTTATGGGACGGCTCTGGACACTGTATGGGTAGGCCAGAAATACGCGCTTAAGATTCTTGATATATTTTCCAGTGAAAAATCTCTTGTCCCGTCCCAGGAAAATGCTCTCAGTCCTGATAGTAAGAAAAGAATTGAGATTTGTGTTGATAAATATAGAGCTTATTTAGTCTGACAGTTTGGATAAGGAATAATCTATGAGATACAAGGATACCGGAGAAGTCCATATGGACTTTCATCTGGCAACAAATGAAACGATTGAATATGTACTGACAGAATACGGGCAGGATTTCCTTAAAGAATTATTCCGGCGTACTGCTCAGAATGTATATCTTGATATTTACAATGGTTTGAGGAAAGGTGATTCACAAAAACTCCTTGAACACTGGAGCTATTATTATACCAGGGAAAAAGGAGATTACATTATTACGGAAGGTTTAAATGAAGTCTGTTTTCATGTTACCGAGTGCCCGGTAGTAAGGCATTTAAAAGAAAATAAGATTCCTGTGAATAGGGCTTTCTACCTTCAGATGGAATTAATGAACAACGCCTGGTCCGAGGATACTCCGTTTAACATAGAAACTTCTGTTCTCTCCGAAGGTGAATACACTATGACGATAAGGAGAACTCCAAATGATTCCCAGTGACCATTTTGTCCGCATGTATAACGAATTATTTAAAATGCTGGAGGAAAAAGGCCATAGCCATCTTCAGAACTACTGGCGGCGGATTGCCTCTCTCCAGAAAACAATCCTTGGTCCATACATCGAAAAAGATGGTTTGCAGGGGATGTATGACTATTGGGAGCACATACGGATTGAAGAAAATTGTGATGCAAATCTTGAAATTACAGATGATTTTTTTGAGTTTAGAATGAATAAATGCCCTTCACTAAGTAAAGCTCTTGATAATGATGCCGGGGCCTTTGAGTACTACTGTGACCACTGTGCCGGATGGGTTAAACCTGTTGTGGAAGAATACGGATATCATTATTCGAGTGATATTATTTCAAGGACCTTACCGGTTTGTGTGATGCGTATATACAAAGATAGGAAGAAGGCTGAAGAGTACAACCAAACGCATACCCTGCCGGCTAAGCCTTATTGAGGTTTTGATTTGGACGTTGTACTAGGTATCGATTTAGGCACCAGTTATTTTAAAGCCGTGGTTGTAAATCGTTCCGGAACTATTCTCGGGCTTGGGCGGTCGGCTGTTCCGGTTGGCGACACATCGGAAAGTGTCTGGGAAGTTGGAATAGACGGTTTCTGGCATTCCATCAGGTTGATAATCGATGAGGCCTGTGCCAGAGGCGGTGTTATGCCCTCCGATATCTGCGGTGTTTCCTATGCTTCTCAGGCCAATTCCTTTTTACTTCTGGATACAGAGTTTCAGCCTCTTACCCCTCTAATTCTCTGGCCGGATAACCGGGGATTGAAGAATGATATAGAGCTGAATAATTTCTGGGCTGATAAAGAATATGCTGATACTACCGGTATGAGTTTCAAAGGTTCTGAGTTCGCCATTGCCAAGGTTCGATGGTTTCAGAAAGAACGGCCTGAGTTATGGTCCCAGGTAGGACATTTCATGACTATTTCTGATTACCTGACATTCAAGCTTACAGAAAAACCGATCGGGGATTCAGGGACAGCATCCCTGCTGGGTATTTATGATTTATATGAATCCAAGTGGTGGAAAAAAGCCCTTTCAGTACTGAACCTTCCAGAATCGTATCTTTCCCAAATATCCCGCCCGGGTACGGTTGAAGGGACTACAGCTTCATTTGCAACAGAATACCTCGGATTAAAAAGCGGTACACCTTTTTCCCTTGGGGGGCTGGATCATCATATTGCGGCACTTGGAGCCGGGGCCGGACAGATATCAGGATTAAGTGAATCTACCGGGACAGTTCTGGCTTTTTACCAGTCTCCGGTAAGTTTTAAACTGGATCAGTTTTCATGTCTGGGGCCGTCCATAACCGAGGGAGAGTATTACCGCTTGAGTTTCAATGATAATGGCGGCCGGGGAGTGGAGTGGTATCGGCTTAATTTTGCTGAAGAGTATTCATTGCCTGAACTGGATAAAATGGCTGCCGGAATATCACCGGGATCTGATGGTCTTATCGCACTTCCTGAAGTTTTTCGAGAGAGTGATCTATCCCGATTTGTTAATGTTAAAACCTCTCATACGCATGGTCATTATTTCAGGGCGATTATGGAATCAACAGCGGTGAGTTTATCGTCTTTAATTACCCGAGCATATTCGGATAATGAGAATCCCAAAATCCTGGCCACAGGAGGCGGGGCCGGGAGTCGGATCTGGCTCAGAATTAAAGCAATGATTACCGGCTCTGATCTGATAACAAGTTCCAGTTCTGAGCCGGCTGCATACGGAGCTGCAATGCTGGCATCTGTCGCTGCAGGATGGTTTGAATCCAGTAGAGATACCGCTGAGAGATGGGTGAATATCAAAGAAACATTTACTCCGGGAAAAAACACCAGGAAAGAACTTGAAAAATGGCTGGTAGAATACCAGAAGGTGGTAAAAAAGTATGAATAATTCTCGAGAGAATATCGGTATGTTTAATCTGACGAACCGTGTGGTTTTTGTAGCCGGGGGTGCAGGATATCTAACCCTTCCGGTTTGTCGAGCCCTTCTTGAACAGGGTGCCCGAATTGCTATTGGAGATTTCAATCTTGAGAATCTCAAAGCGGCAGTGGATGTGCTGAGTACAGAGTTCCCTGGTGATTCTATTCTGGGGTTGGATTTTGATATTGCCGACGAAGACTCTATAGCGAATTCTATTGAGGGAATTCTCAAAAAATTTGGACGCCTGGACTGCCTGGTAAATGCGACATACCGCAATGTCGGTAAATCGGTAAAAGATTTGACTTCTGGTGAGTTCAATCAAGCGAACAGCATCAATATAACAGGCACATTCCTGCTGGTACGAGCTGCAGCTGAGGCTATGGAAAATGGAGGGAGTATCATTCTTTTTTCTTCCATGTATGGTTTGATTTCTCCCAATCAGAGTGATTACCCCGGGAAAATGGAAAAGAATCCGGCTGAGTACGGGGCTGGAAAAGCGGCAATTAATCAATTAGCCAGATTCATGGCCGGTGAATACGGAAAACAGAACATCAGGGTGAATGCGATTGCACCAGGCCCATTCCCCTGGGAATCGGTGCAGGTAGAGTATCCGGATTTTATGAAAAAACTTTCAGCAAAAACAATGCTGGGAAGAATCGGCAGGCGGGATGAGATTGCAGGGACGGTGGTTTATCTGGCCTCTGATGCCTCGTCATATATGACAGGGCAGGTGTTGAGTGTTGATGGCGGAGTTACCGCATGGTAGTAAATACGTTTGAGAAGGAGAGTTAATATGGGCGAAAATAAACCGCTTGTTAATGGGAAGGAGATCCGTCTTGCTATCCTGGGTCAGACACCGGGGAACGGGCACCCGTATTCCTGGAGCGCCATGTTTAACGGTTATGACAGAGATTTGATGACCAGAGAATGTCCTTATGCCGGGATTCCGTCATATTTGAACAAGGAGCCGGAGGGTTTCCAGATTCCGAGTGTGAAAGTTACCCATATATGTACAAGCGGGGAAGGTGATTTTACCGCTGAGCATGTGGCCCGCTGTGCTCTTATTCCGAATGTCGTTGATAATCCGGAAGATGTGATCGGGAAAGTGGATGCAGTGATTGTTGCCACGGATATCGGGTCGGAACATGTTGAACGCTGCCGTCCTTTTATTGAAGCTGATATTCCCCTTTTTATTGATAAACCCATGGTGGACAACGCCGAAGATCTGAAAATCTTCAATGGATGGGTGGCTGAAGGAAAAGCTCTGATGAGTTCCAGCTCCATGAGGTATACCAAAGAGTTCCTCCCGTATCGAACCTCAACCAACAATCTCGGGAAGTTAAGATTCGGAAGTATTATGACATCCAAGAAATGGGAAACCTACGGTATACATGCACTTGAAGCCATCTATCCCATTTTCGGTCCGGGGTTTATTTCGGCAAGAAATACTGGGACTAAAGACCGAAATGTTGTCCATTTCACTCATTCCTGCGGGGCCGATGTGATTGTTGTTGCCAGTAAGGATATGCATGGAGGTTTCGGTCTTTTAACTCTGGCTGGAACAGAGGGAAGCGATCAGCTGGCCTTTAAAGACAGCTTCTATGCCTTTCGCAAGCAATTGGTCTCTTTTATTGAATATCTGCGTACCGGGATACGGCCGTTTCCCTACAGTGAGACTGAAGAACTGATGAGAATGGTGATTGCCGGTATTCAAAGCCGAGAAAGCAGAGGGACCGAAATCCTACTGAAGGAGATTATATGAATGTTCTTGATTCTTTCTCATTAAAGGGAAAAGTTGCACTTCTTACAGGCGGCGCCGGACTCTATGGCAGGCAGATTGTGGCCGCATTGGCCGAGGCCGGGGCAGAAACTTATATTGCATCCCGGAATACTGACATTCTTGAGAATGTTGCCTCTGAACACCGGGCTCTTGGGCATCAGGTTACCGCCTTGTATCTGGATCAGGGAAAAGAAGAGACAATCGAGTCATTGAAAGAGACTATCATTCAGCACAGTGGGCGAATTGATATTCTGGTAAATAATGCTGTAGCCCGCGTTATGAGCAATGGTATGGATGGAAGCTCGGACGATTTTGATTTGAGTATGCATATTAATGCTACTGGTATTTTTCTGATGACCAGAATTATCGGAAGGGTTATGATGGAACAGAAAACAGGATCGATTGTAAATATCGGGTCCATGATGGGCATGGTTGGAGTTGAGAATCACAACTACGACGGCACGGACATGGATGGATGGGCTCCTGATTACTTCTTCCATAAAGGTGGAATGATTAATTTTACCCGGTTCTGTGCTTCATACTACGGAAATAACAATATCCGTGTGAACTGTATATCACCGGGCGGGCTGAAACATCCCAGTCATCCGGAACAGTTCATAAAGAACTACAGTGATAGAACTCAGCTGGGCCGGCTTGCCGGTGAGGAAGATCTGAAAGGAGCAATTCTCTATCTGGCCTCAGACGCTTCGTCTTACGTAACAGGAATAAATCTTCCGGTAGATGGCGGTTATACTGCAAAATAGCTGCAGACACAGGATAGCATTGAATATTCGTTGACAGATACACCCTTGGAAGATATATTGGTTATAACAATATGTACATTGAAGTTTTTGCTGTGATATACACTGTGATCACCGTTATTCTGGAGTTTAATGAAAAATGAAGTATTCACCATTAAAGGAACTGCAAATCTCCAGAATAGGATTGGGAGCGGTTCAGTTCGGTGTAGATTACGGTATTAACAATTTAACCGGGAAGGTTGGTTATGAGGAGATACTCCAGATATTAAGTCTTGCCCATGAAAAGGGCATCAATTTTATCGATACATCCAGGAATTACGGTTCAAGTGAAGAGAATCTGGGTAGAGCTTTAAAAGAATTGAATCTGGTGGATTCCTTTACTGTCTGTACCAAGCTGGATTTACCGCAGAATTATGCGGACTTATCGGAAAAGGAATTGCTTCAGACTGCTTCAGATTGTATAGAGAAAAGCTCGGAAATGCTGGGACTGGAGACGCTGCCGGTCTATTTACTGCATACCTACGACTATAAAAAATACCTGGACGGGAGACTCTGGGACTTTCTGGTAGAGAAGAAGAAGAATGGAGCCATAAGTTACCTGGGAGTCTCAATTACCAGCCCACAGGCCGCCCTTGAGAGCCTGGAAGATCCTGATGTTGATGCGATACAGATTCCCTATAATCTTTTTGACCATCGATGGCACAGGGAAGGAATTCTTAAAAAAGCAGTTGAGAAGGGTGTTGCAGTTTTCAACCGCAGTACCTATCTTCAGGGCTTGCTTGTTATGGAGAGAAAGAATGCAGCAGAGAAGTTACCTGCAGCAGTGCCGTATTTAGAGAGATTGAAAGGGTTTATCGAGAAAAAAGGTTTAAACCAAAAAGAATTGATTGTCAGCTATGTCTTTTCGGAACCATCCATCTCTTCTACGGTGGTAGGGGTGGATTCCCTGAAACAGCTCGAAGAGAATCTTATACACTATAGTTCAGGTTTGATTGAAGAAAACATAAGAAAGAGTCTTGAGATTTTGTTCCGTGATGTGCCTGATTCAATTGTTAATCCATCATTATGGAATCAGTAAAGCGCTTAATGTCTACTGCTGGTATAACCTGCAGTGTGCAATAGATATATGACAGGGAGAAAACTATGTCAGATTTTAATTACCAACCGTCTCATCATGTGCCATTTCGGGATACTGAAGCTCTTGAAAGGGTTAGAAAAATAAAGCGGAAAGATATCGAAAAACATTCAAATCCTGATTTTAACATTATGGTAAAATCAGCGCATGAAATCGGGCTGATATTTATTACAGATATTTTTTACAGAATAAAAGAGGCCTCGGATAAAGGTACAAAGTTGGTTCTTATATTCCCCAATCCGGTACCGGATTATAAAGATGTGGCTTTCCTCATTAACAAATTCAGGGTGAATTGTAAAAACCTCTATATATTTGCAATGGATGAGTATGCAGATGAGAATGGCAATATTGCCCCGGAAACCTGGCGATGGGGATTCAAGTATGCCATGTACGATAATTTTTATTACCGGATAGATGAGGATTTACGCCCGCCTAAAAGTCAGATTGTCGGACCTACAACTGAGAATATCGGGGATTACGGTAAGATGATTGCAGATATGGGTGGAGCAGATGCATGCTACAGCGGACCCGGTTGGACAGGTCATCTGGCATTCATAGAACCGGATGCCCCGGAGTTTGAAGGGACACTGGAGGAATGGAAGCAGATGGGACCGCGAATTGTTACCTTAAGTCCCTTTACCCTGGCGCAGAATTCTCTTCATGGCAGTTTTGGAATGAGTGGAGATATTGCCCGTGTACCACCGAAAGCGGCAACCATCGGACCCGCCGAAGTAATTGCATCAAAGTTCAGGATGGATGTCAATTCGCTCCTTATTCATGGATCCCAGACTACATGGCAGAGGCTGATGACCAGATTGGTTGCTCATGGTCCGGTAACACCTAAACTCCCCACTTCAATTCATCAGCTGTTGAAAACTGATTTTTATATTTCAGAGGATATTGCCAGAGATATTGAGGATGACTGGGATAAAGGGTATTAGAAAATATAAAACGGCCTTGATCTTTCATATTCTTACAGTTCTTTGTTTTTAAATTCTTTAGAAAGCAGGAACGGAGGTTTGTGATGAGTAGATTAAATCTCTCTGTGTTATCCGAGGAAGAAGTATTAAAACTGCATAAAAATACCCTGGAAGTATTGGATAAGACCGGGGTTAAGATTCCGCATCCGGAAACTCTGGAAAAATGTAAGTATGCCGGAGCAAGGGTGGATGAAGATACTTCCACTGTACGGTTTCCCCCGGAGCTTGTCGAAGAACTCAGGAATCTCGCCCCGTCTGTGGCAAAAGAAACGGGCTTAAATGGAAAAATTCTGAATGTCGGCGGGGAAAATCGTTATTACACATCACTAATACTGGATCCATGGATTGCAGATTATAGCGAGGGTCTCAGACGTCCTGTCCTGGAGGATGTTAGAAGAAATACCATAATCGGTGAGACCCTGCCGAATGTAGATGCGTTGATGAGGATGGCCTACCCCGTTTCTGATATTCCCGGAAAAGACAGTTATTTTAAAACTATGGAAGTTTTCCTTTCCAACACTACCAAGCATGTTGCGGCATATCCTGCCTCTATTGAGGATGCCCGGAACTGGATGGATATTACAGCAGTTATTGCTGACTCCTCCGGTTTGGATGTAAATAGTACCGCCCTGTTGAGTCTTGCTGTCGCTGTTACCAGCCCTCTTCAATTTTTCCCGCTGAATATTGAAATCCTCAAGATGGCAGTCAGCCGATGTTATCCGGTTATACCCACTGTCTGCCCGATGGCCGGAACAACATCCCCTTACACTGTAGCCGGGACGGCTCTTATTGCAAATGTCGAAACTCTTCTTGTGACAATTCTGACTCAGCTTTATAAACCCGGCCATCCGGTTTTCCATGCTGTCGGACCTTCTACGACAAATATGAAAACCGGGGAAGATCTTTATTACCGTGCCGAGAAGATGCTTTATAAGATAACCGGTATTCAGATGGGTCAGTTTTATAACCTTCCCATAAGTGGTGAAGCAGGGGGAACGTTAACCCACCGGGCGGATATTCAGAACGGTGCGGAAAGCATTCTCTATTTGTTGAGTTCCACCGCTGGAGGGCAGAATATGATTGGGGGATTGGGGAGTCTTTACAATGCTCTGGGAATGAGCAGTGAGCAGATTATCATGCAGAGCGGACTAGCTGCTATGGCGGAATATGTATCTGCCGGAATAGATTTTTCAGAAGAAAAACTGTCCGGAGAGGCCATCCATTCTGTGGGACCCGGGGGTAATTTCATGATGGAAGATTTAACCATAGAGTTGCTCAGAGATAAAAAAGAGTTCTTCAATAATCCTTACTATGATGTAGCTGAGTCGGGTAAACCAGACAGTATCGGAATGTATGAAGCTGCACATCTTAAGGCGGAGGAATTGGTTGAAGGGTATAAATCGACTGTTCCTGAGAGGGTCAGATTTGCAATAAAAGATTTTTTTAAAACCAAATACAACAATCCCTCAAACTCGGATCGCTGATAAAAATCATAAAGGTTGAAACAATGAACAGTAACTGGACTTTCACAGAAACAGACAAACAACTGGCTGATGAATTAAGAAGAATGGTTCCTCCGGAAGTATTTGATGCCCATGCTCATATCTACCGTAAGGCTGATTTGAATATCACTGGTGATAATTTCTGGAATGAGGGACCGGATAGAGTTGATATCGGGGTTTGGGAAAGAGAAATGAAGAAGATCTTCCCGGATTCAAAGTTGCAGGGGGGGCTGTTTCTTTCCACTCCTGCCCCGGATTGCGATATCAGGAAGATGAACAGTTTTCTGATAACAGAACTTGAATCACACCGGGGTTCCCGGGGGCTGCTTCAGTTTTCTATGGATTCAGATCCGGGAGAGTATTCGGAACTCATCAAGGCTGAAAGTATTGCCGGGTTCAAACCCTATCACTTCTCCAGTAACAAGAGTCCGACTTCAGATTCTTTCATCTCTGATTTCATGCCCGAATGGGTCTGGGCCATGGCTGATAATCAGAATCTTGTAATTACCCTGCACATTGTCAGATTTAAGGCCCTGGCCGATCCTGACAATCAGAAAACAATCCTTTCCATGTGCCGAAAATATCCCGGAGCAAAGCTCATTCTGGCTCATGCAGGCCGGGGATTTAACGTTTTTAATACGGTGCGTGGAATTGCCTCACTTAGAGGTTTGAATAACATATGGTTCGATATGTCTGGAATATGTGAAGCTGAGTCTTTCCTTGCTATCCTGCATGAGTTCGGTCCCTCCAGGCTGCTTTGGGGAAGTGATTTTCCCATTTCTCAGATTAGAGGCCGGGTTGTTACCCTGGGAGATGGTTTTGCCTGGCTTCAGAGCGGGACTATCGACTGGAACAATCCCGATCTGGGTGGTAATCCACAACCGCTGTTGCTGAGTTTGGAGTCTCTTCGTGCATTTAAAACCGCATCGGATGAGTTCGGTTTGAACCGAAAAGATATGAAGGATATCTTCTGCAATAATGCCCTGAATCTGTTGAAGATTGGAAAAATAAGCGGGAAGGAGACTCAGGAGGCCTACCGTGATGCCAAAAGGATGATACCCGGAGGAACTCAGCTATTAAGTAAGCGCCCGGAAAATATGGCTCCTGAACAGTGGCCGGCCTATTTTACTGAAGCTTCCGGCTGTATGGTTCAGGATCTTGATGGGAAACGTTATATCGATATGACTACCAATGGTATCGGATCCTGTCTCCTGGGCTTCAAGGATCCGGATGTGAACAGGGCTGTGAGACGCCGGGTAAATCTTGGCAGTCAGAGCACTTTGAATCCCTATGATGAAGTTCAACTGGCTGAGAAGTTGTGTGAAATACACCCCTGGGCCTCCCAGGTTCGATATTCCAGGACAGGTGGAGAAGCAACAACCATTGCCATCAGGATTGCCCGGGCAACAACCGACCGTTCTGTAATAGCAATCTGCGGGTACCATGGTTGGCATGACTGGTATCTGGCGGCCAACCTGGGAGAGAATGACACTTTACGTGGGCATTTACTTCCCGGTTTGAGTCCATTGGGTGTTCCTCGGGAACTACGTGGTACCACTTTGGCTTTCACGTACAACAACAGGGAAGAACTCGATGCGATTATTGCCGAAAATGGGGATAATCTTGCCGCAGTCATCATGGAGCCAGCCCGTTATCACGATCCGGAAGAGGGTTTTCTGGAGTATGTCCGCGATGCTGCGCACCGCTGCGGAGCCCTGTTGATTTTTGATGAGATTACCATTGGCTGGCGGCTTCATTTTGGTGGATCACACCTGAAGTTCGGTGTGAATCCGGATATCGCCGTGTTCGCTAAAGCTCTGGGGAACGGTTATCCCATCGCTGCTGTAATCGGAACCGATAATGCCATGGAAGGAGCCCATACCTCTTTTATCAGCAGTACCTACTGGACCGAAGGACTTGGACCTGCTGCAGCTCTGGCCACCCTGGAGAAGATGGAAGATATTGATGTGCCGGCACATGTTGCAAAGATTGGTAATCATGTAACCGCCCATTGGAAACAGCATGCCGCATCGTACAATCTTCCGGTGGTATTTGACGGTGGTTACCCATGTCTGGCTCATTTCCATTTTAATCATCCCAAAGGGGAAGAGCTGAGAACACTCTACACCCAGTTGATGCTGGAACGGGGATTTCTGGGCTCCGGGACTATTTATCCAACTCTGGCTCATACAGAAGAAATTGTTGTGCAGTATGGTGAAGCCATCGACTTGGTATTCCGGGATATTTCAGAGATTCTTGAAAAAGGCGATATCGAAGGAAGTCTGAAGGGGCCAGTAGCCCATAGCGGATTCAAGCGTTTATTGTAAGGAATAATTTCTCCACTGGAGGAATCACATGAAAATAGACCGTATCGATGTTTTCCATGTTCGCATGCCCCTTGTTTATCCGTTTCGGACAGCGTTCGGCAATAATTCTTCCATCGACAGTGTACTGGTAAGGATGAAGAGCGGTAATCTCCTGGGTTGGGGCGAGGCTTATCCATGGGGAGCTCCCGGTTATTCTCCGGAATATGCCGGAGGTGCGTTTCTTGTGGTTCGGGATTTTCTGGCGCCTAGGTTAATAAATAAAGAAGTAGAAACCGGGAAAGAACTTCAATCATTGTTATCTCCAGTTAAGGGAAACAATTTTGCCAAGGCGGCTCTGGATTTGGCCTGGTGGGATCTCGAAGCCCGGAGGCAGGATATTCCTCTTTATTCACTGTTAGGTGGGGTGCGGAATGAGGTAGATGTGGGTGCCGATTTCGGGATTATGGAAAGCGTTCCTCTTCTACTTGATACCATGGAAAAGGCCTTGGCCCAGGGGTATAAACGTATCAAATTGAAATACCGTCCGGGTTGGGAGCTTAATATGATCGCTCCAGTTCGCGAGAAATTTCCTGATGCGGTGATTCATGTGGATTGTAACAGTGCATATACTCTCGAGGATCTGCCTATGCTCAGAGAACTCGATAATTTTAATCTGGCAATGATTGAACAGCCTTTAATGCATGATGATCTTATTGACCATGCGGCACTTCAGAAAGAGTTGAAAACTTCCATTTGTCTTGATGAGAGTATCACCTCTGTGGAGATGGCCCGGAAAGCTCTGGCCATCAATGCCTGCAGCTGGGTGAATATCAAACCCGGTAGGGTTGGTGGGCTTACCAATGCCCTGGCCATCCACAATTACTGCATGAAGAACGATACTCCCTGCTGGGTGGGGGGCATGCTTGAATCCTCAGTAGGTGCTCATCACTGTCTGGCCCTGGCTACTCTACCCAACTTCCTTTATCCCGCGGATATTTTTCCCAGTGAGCGATTCTACACTGAAGA
>DEIH01000118.1:18657-32415 GCA_002352375.1 Spirochaeta sp. UBA2779
GGTCTCTCTGTGCGCCAGAGGTCAATTAAAAAAAGTCAGGACAGAACCGCTGCCAACGCATCACGAACGGAGTGAATTATATGCCCTTTCCCCGGGAATTTTCCACTCTCATCGGCGGCTGCAGAGGCAAAAAAGCGTCCAAGCCCGGTATCCGAAGCTGTTTTAATCCGTCGGCGCAGATGGGGAACCGGGCGAACCTCTCCGGCCAGGGAAATCTCTCCCACAGCCACCATGTCTCCAGGCAGGGTTTGGGCCGACCGAGCGGAGAACAGAGCCAGGGCCAGGGCCAGCTCGGCGCCGGTATCACTGATTCGCAGACCTCCGGCAACATTCACGTAAATGTCCTGATCCGACAACCGCAATCCGGCATGGCGTTCCAGTACAGCGGCGATTCTGCTCACCCTCGCACTATCGATACGGTCTGAGTACACTCGGCCTATTCCGCCCTTGGATGGAACGGTAAGAGCTTGAATTTCCACCAGAAGGATGCGGGAGCCTTCATATACGGCGGCAACGGCACTGCCCTGGGGAGGGCCGTCTTTACGGTGTTCCAGAAACAGTCCTGCCGGGTCGGCGATAGGTGTTAAGCCGGTTGCCCCCATACGAAACAGGCCCACCTCATCCACTGAACCCATGCGGTTCTTTGAAGATCTGAGTATACGGAGGTCGCTGGAGGAATGGTCGAAATACAGTACCGTATCCACCAGATGCTCAATTACTTTGGGGCCGGCAATGGTTCCTTCCTTTGTTACATGGGCTATCAGGAAGAGGGGAATCCCCGACGATTTGGCCCAGGTTGTCAACCGGTGTCCTGCAATTTTCAGCTGGCTGGGAGTTCCGGGAATGGCTCCGGCTTCTTCTGAAACAAGAGTCTGTATAGAATCAACCACCAGATAGGCAGGTTTACGTTCGCCGATCAGTACCAGCAGGGTTTCTAGGTTGGTTTCGCAGAGTACCTCAAGGCTGTCCTGAGGAAGTTTGAGACGGTCGGCCCGGGTTTTTATCTGGCCCGGGGATTCCTCCCCGGATATGTACAATCCCAGCCCCGGTAGATTTGCCGCCACCTGGAGCATCAGGGTTGATTTCCCGATTCCAGGCTCTCCGCCAAGTAGTACAGCGGCTCCCGGGGTGAGGCCTCCTCCCAGAACACGGTCCAATTCTTCGTTTCCTGTGGGGTATTTCTGTGGAGGGGTGGGGTTGATAGCTGAGAGTATTTTCGGTTCAGCTATTTCTCTTGGGATTATATGTCGTCGGGAACCGGCTATGCCGGAAGTTTTTCCCGTCGGTGGGCTCAGATGGACTTCCTTGAAACTGTTCCATTCACCGCAGGCAGGGCAGCGGCCGAGCCATTTGGGCTCATCATGACCGCATGAATCGCAGACATACACGCTTGTTCTGCCCTTTGCCATTACTATCCTTCGGTGAAGCTGACAAGCTCCATTTCAAATATCAGCCAGCTGTTCGGTTCAATGGGGCCGTAGCCCTGATCGCCGTAGGCCAGAAATGGAGGAATAACCACTTTTCGGACTTCTCCGGGCTGCATGCCCATTACCATTTCAATCCACCCAGGTATAACACCATCTTTCCCGAGGATGAAATCGAAAGTCTGATCCCTTTCCCGGGAACTGTCGAATACTGTACCGTCGAGCAAGGTACCGGTGTAATGCATGGATACCTGGGCACCGTGGCCGGGCACTCCGCCTTCTCCGGCTTTCAATACTTCGTAGTAGATTCCTGTGGGAGTTTTCTGCTTTTCGTCGCCCAGGGACAGAACGGCATCGGCCAGTTGCGGATTAATAATTCTCAGATTCTCAATCTCGGCGGTTTTGGCTTCGGCAAGGTGTTCGGCAAAGGTATCTGAGTTGAATTTGAGGCGTCTGGCCTCACCGCCAACCCTGATGATACGAACGGACTCGATGGTATCTCCTCTATGAAGCTTTTTCAGGGTACTACCTTTTGAAATCAGGCGACCGAAGGCTGTGTATTTGGAATCCAGATAGGCATCGCCTTCCAGGAGTATGAAAAAACGGCTGCCGGCAGACTCCGTCGTAAATCCGTCCATTACCAGTATTCCCGGTGCACCAGCACTGATAAGGGCACCGGTTTCTCTGGGGATGGAGTAGCCCGGACCTCCGCTTCCATCACCCGAAGGGTCGCCTGAAAAAAGGGCATACCCGGCTGCTTCCCGATAGAACGACAGACCGTCGAAAAATGGTTCACCGGGCTTTCGGAAATCGTTGGGCAGAGTTCCTTCGGCCAGACCGCAGAAATTCGTAACAGTGAGAGGCGTGCGGTCTGGATCCAGGCGGAAAATCATATTCCCGCGGTTGGTTGTAAAATCAGCGTACAACCCGGGGCCCAGCTCGTCATCCGAACCTGAGGCCCACAGGAAGTTGGGCATAATCATCAGAAACACGATAATGATGCGTTTCATTGATATAATCTCCTAGAAATCGAGGAGCTCGACATCAAATACAAGCCAGGAATCGGGGGGGATCGGTCCGATTCCCCGGCTTCCATAGGCCATTTCCGGGGGAAGAATGATAATACGGCGCTCGCCTTTTTTCATATCCATAAGAGAGACATCCCAGCCGGGAATCACCTGTCCGCCGCCTACATTGAACTGGAATGGTTCATTCCGGTCCCGTGAGCTGTCAAACTGGGTGCCGTCCATCAGTGTACCGGTGTAGTGGACGGTAATCTTGGTGCCCTGAGCCGGCTTGCTACCGGTTCCTTCCGTTCTTACTACGTAGTAAATCCCGGTTTTTTCATCTCTGATGGCATCCGGCCAGCGGTTGGCAATATCATTCATAACAGCTTTATCCTTGTCCGCTTCTGCAGCATCTCTCCTTGCTGTAAGGCCCTTTTCGATTTCCTTGAACGTATCGGAATCAGCTTTATAGGTATTGGCCTCGGTGCCGACTCGGATGATGCTCAGTTTCTTGATGGTGTCGCCCTGTTCAACAGCATTTACCACATCCTGACCCTGAACAACAGATCCGAAAATCGTATGTTTTCCGTTAAGCCAGTCTGTGGGAACATGGGTGATAAAGAACTGACTTCCGTTGGTATCCGGTCCTGCATTGGCCATGGCCAATTTCCCCGGGGCATCAAAAACCAGCCCGTTGTCGGCTTCATCCGGGAATTTATAGCCAGGGCCGCCTGAACCGGTACCCTGAGGGTCTCCCCCCTGAATCATAAAATCCGGAATAACCCGGTGAAAGGTTAGGCCGTCGTAGAAATTGCCCTTTTTATTGGCAAAATCAAGATCGCCTTCGGCCAGTCCGACAAAGTTCATCACTGTCAGAGGAGCTTTATCGGGGTAGAGTTCGACGATGATATTTCCGCGTTCTGTTTCGAAATCCGCATATAAACCGTCTTTCAGATCCGGTTCGTTTTCATTGCATGAAGTTGTCATAATGGCAAATATGAGCGCGAGTGCCGGGAGCAAAATCCCACGCCTGTAACTCGAAAGGCTCATGTGCATCCTCCTGATGTAATCAATAGCGGTAATACCGCCTTTTGGGCGTCAGTATACTCAAGAGTTGGCCCGAGGGTCGACCCGATGATAAGAGACTCTTTCTCTCTTTTTAAACTTCAGTTCCAATCGCTGTTTCGAGGGCCATTTCCATCATCCCGGTAAAAGTTTTTTCCCGCTCTTCTGAAGTGGTTTCCTCCCGGGATATAAGGCTGTCGCTTACGGTGAGCAGACACAGAGCTTTAACCCCGAAACGGGCGGCCAGTGTGTAGAGAGCAGCAGCTTCCATCTCGATGGCCAGAATTCCGTATTTGGCCCAACTCTTCCAGGATTCGGGGTTCTCGTCATAAAAAGTGTCTGAAGAGAGAATATTGCCGGCCTTAATTTTCATACCAAGTTCGGCGGCAACGCTGCCGGCTTTTGAAATAAGATCCCAGTCGGCGGTGGGGGCATAGTTCAACCCTTCAAAACTCCGGCTCACCATTGAAGAATTAGTTGAAGCACTGATACCCAGTACCAGATCGCGTAGTTTTACTTCCTGCTGAATCGAACCGCAGGATCCCACTCGAATCAGTATTTTTGCACCGTAGAAATTAATCAGTTCATGGACGTAGATGGAATGAGAGGGCATACCCATACCGGTTCCCTGCACAGAAACATCAACACCTTTGTATGTGCCTGTATAACCGTACATGCCCCTCACTTCATTGTAGCAAACGGCATTCTCGAGATAGTTATCCGCAATAAACCGGGCTCGTAAAGGGTCGCCGGGGAGGAGAACTCTAGGCGCTATGGCACCTTGGGGTGCGCCGATATGGATACTCATAAGATATCATAAGGTGCCTGACGCCCTGGAGCAAGTCTTGAAATCAGAGCTCTCTGGAAATTAATACACCTTTAAGGCTGGAAATTCTCTCCATAGTTTTTTTGTTGACCTCTGAATCTGAGATATTGATGATTGTATAGGCGGTATCTCCACGTTCTTTGCTTATCATCTCGCCTGTGGTAATACCTTCCTCAGAGAGAATCGTCAGAATCTGTTTCAGCAATTCAGGGTTGTTCTTCGCAGCGGCAATAAGCCGTGGTCCGCCGGCAGAATCAAGAGAACAGGCCGGAAAATTCACTGAATTTTTTATATTTCCGTTATTTAGAAAATCCATCAGCTGATTGGCAGCCATAACGGCACAGTTTTCTTCGGCCTCGGCGGTGGATGCACCCAGGTGGGGAATAGACAGCACTCCTTTTACACCCAGTAGATCGGCACTTGGGAAATCTGTGATGTAATAAGATATGGTGCCTGCTTCCAGAGCCAGTTTAACCGCTGATTCCTCAACAAGTCCGCCTCGGGCAAAGTTAAGAATCCGCAAACCGGCTTTGGCGTTTTTAAGATTTTCTGCATTAATCAGATTCTTCGTTGCCGGAAGCAGCGGTACGTGAATACTGACATAATCACAGATTTCCATAAGTTTATTTAGATTTTCACAAATTTTCACACTGTTGGACAAGTTCCATGCGCCGGGAATCGAAATATAAGGATCGTAACCATACACTTCCATACCAAGACTGAGACCAGCATTGGCTACCAGTCCGCCTATGGCTCCCAGACCGATTACACCGAGAGTTTTACCGCTAATTTCCGTTCCGGCGAAGTTGGATTTTTCCTTTTCCACAGTTTTGGCCAGATTCTCATCGGCGGTTTGTCCTTCTATCCAGCTCATGCCCTCATGGATTCGTCTTGCTGAAAGAAGCATTCCGGCAATTACCAGTTCTTTAACGCTGTTTGCATTGGCTCCCGGTGTGTTGAATACAACAATTCCACGATCGGTACAGGTCTCTACAGGTATGTTGTTTACCCCTGCTCCTGCTCTGGCAATGGCTTTGACAGAAGTTTCAATTTCGTTTTCTTGTATTTTATAACTGCGGAGCAGGAGAGCATCTGCTGCTGAAATTTCATCAGCAACCTCATACTCTTTCCGATCGAACAATTCGAGTCCTACGGGCGATATCTTATTGCGTGTCTGAATCTTGAACATTTCCTGCCTCCGAATCCGGCACATTGCCGGAGAGTTGAGATTAGTTATGAATAATGGTTACATCACGAAAGAATAATCGTCAATCACATTATTGCTTCTTTTAAGTGAAACATGCAGATTTTTTTATATTGATGGAGGTTTGAGTATTGATGCTACTATACTTGTGTCATGGAATATATTGTTGCTTCATGTTCTGATAAGATTATCACCGAACGGATTCGAAAGGTTGTGGAAGAAGATTTTCCAAACGAGTTTCTTTTACAGTTTCCTTCTTCTGAGAAGGCTATACTTGAACGGTTGAATTTTGAGCTTCCTGAATTGGTAATTATCAATTTTTCAGATGAGGGGTTGAGCTCCGAATATTTAAGAGACCAGATACTTCAGGATTCCTGGCTTCACAACTTCGGGATAGTCGGTTTGTACGACCGCAAATCCGATAAAGAAGAGGCAATACTTGAAGCCAACAAGGATATCAACCTTCTTACTCTGATTGATTTCTCGAGGATAGAAAGTCACCTGGGAAAGTCTCTGCGTATCATCAATACCAACCGTCAGCTGATATTCCAGGGTTTTCTTGCGGATAAGCTTGTAAACCGGATGACCGGTTCTTTTCAGATTGACAATCACGACTACCTTGTTTCTCCGGTTTACGGAGGCTTGCTGGCCATCAGCCTGGTCCGCATGGGGAAAATTCCGGCAGAAGACCGGCACGGTGTTCAGATGGCTTTGAGTGAGCTCATCCTGAACTCGATTGAACATGGAAACTGCGGTATCAGCTATTCGGAAAAGAGTGATTGGATGGCTACTGGAGAGTCTATTTATGAATTGATTGCTGAACGCTGTAAAGAACCTAATATTGCCGGTCGCAAAGTAACCCTGAATTGGGATATTGATGATGAACTCTGTAAGTTCACCATACGGGATGAAGGGGTTGGATTTGATGTTCTGGCCTTTCGGGAGAAGCTGAAAAGCGACGCCAGAGACCGGCTTCACGGCCGGGGAATCATTATGGCTCAGATGATTGCATCTAAACTGCTGTACAATAAAACCGGAAATCAGGTTTCACTGCAAATTAAACTTCACAAGGATGTGGAAAATGCCGCACCTGCCGGTTTCTCCGATGAAGAGGTGATACGGGTGAAGGCTGGGGATACTCTGATGCGTTCGGGTGAATTCGGGGATTGTATTTATTACATTTCCAGCGGTAAGTTCACGGTTTATCATCGTGATAATCCAGTGGGAAGGATTACACCTGCAGATATCTTCATGGGGGAAATGGCTTTTCTGTTAAATAATGCCAGAAGTGCGACAGTTGTTGCCGATACCCAGGGCCAGGTTATAAAAATTCCGAGAAATTCTTTTATTGAAGTTGTAAAGAACTACCCTCAGTACTCAATTTTTCTCTCAAAAATACTTGCCCAGAAACTGGTACGATCCAATGAGAGTGTTGCCGCTGAGCACACGGCATTACAATCCCAGCAGAGTGATTGTGATGATGTCGACCCTGATGTCCTGGAGGTGTAATAACGCTGTGAAATAAGCCCCTGGATTAAGCTGGGTCTTCTTGTTTATCCCTGATAATTGCCAGCTTGAGATCGGCCAGTTGATCTTTATCCACATGGGAGGGGCTGTTGTCCATCGGGCTGATTCCCTGGGTGTTCTTGGGGAAGGCAATTACATCCCGGATTGTATCCATCCGGGCCATTACCATTACCATTCGATCGAAACCAACAGCCAGACCGGCGTGGGGCGGGGCTCCGTAACGGAAGGCTTCAAGAAGGAAGCCGAAGCGTTCTTCCGCCTCTTTTTTCGGGAATCCGACTATATCGAAAACCCGGCTTTGTATAGCCGGATCGTGGATGCGGACAGATCCTGAAGCCAGCTCGTTTCCATTGAGTACCATGTCATAGAGGTCTCCCAGAACTTCTCCTGGATTCTCCTCCATTGTATCCAGGAAACGCTCCTGGGGCATGGAGAACATATGGTGAGCGGGCTCCCAGTTACCGGTTTCTTCATTTTTCTCAAAGAGCGGGAAGTCTATTACCCAGCAAAACTTGAACTCATCAGGTTTTGTCATCCCCAGATCGGCACCGAGCTTCACCCGGACTGCTCCCAGGGATGTAACTGCGGTTTTCCAGTCCGATCCCATCAGAAGAATCAGATCACCTTCTTTTGCATTCAGATTGTCCTTAATGGAGGCAGCCTGTTCGGTGTAGAACTTTGAAACTCCACCGTCTAAACCTTCTGCACCTACCTTCATCCATGCAAGACCCCTGGCTCCCCGGGATTTGGCAACATCCTCAAGTTCACTTATCTTCTTTCTGGAATAGGCCTCGGCTGCAGCGGGTACAACCATGGCTTTTACCGTACCACCGGATTCCAGAACAGATTTGAAAACACCGAATTCAGAGTTGGGCACAAAAGGTGCAAAATCCTGGAACTTCATATCAAAACGGAGGTCGGGCTTATCGGAACCGTAACTCTCCATGGCTTCCTGCCAGGAGAGCCTGGGGAAGGGAGTGGGTACATCAACATCAAGCACATCTTTGAAGGTTTTCACCATCATACCCTCAACTGTTTCAAGCACATCATCCCGGCTGGCAAAACTCATCTCAAGGTCGATCTGTGTGAATTCCGGCTGGCGGTCTCCCCGGGCATCTTCATCCCGGTAACATCGGGCAATCTGGTAGTAACGGTCGGTTCCCCCGGCCATGAGTATCTGTTTGTAGAGCTGGGGGGACTGGGGTAGGGCGTAAAATCGTCCTGGGTTCACCCGGGACGGTACGAGGTAGTCCCGGGCACCTTCGGGAGTGGATTTGATGAGAGTGGGTGTTTCCACTTCCCAGAAGCCCTTGTCGGTAAGGTAATTACGGACTGCCCAGGTGGCATCATGACGCATTTTTATTCTATCCCGCATTCCCTGAGTTCTCAGATGAAGGTAGCGGTATTTCAGGCGAAGGTTCTCATTGACCTCATCTTCACTATCAACCATGAAAGGCAGGGGCAGGCAGCTGTTGAGTACTTCCAGATCCAAAACTGCCAGTTCCACCTCACCGGTGGCCATGTCTTTATTAACCATACCTTCAGGCCGGGCCCGGACGGTGCCCACAGCGGCAACACAAAACTCCATCTTCAGTTCAGAGGCAGTATTTCTTAATTCTTCTGAGGCTTCCTCATCAATCACAATCTGAGTAATACCGTATCGGTCCCGAAGGTTGATGAAATGGACACCGCCATGATCGCGGTTTCTGTGAATCCAGCCGTTCAGAGTGACGGTTTTCCCGACATCATCGATGGTGAGTTGTCCGCAGTTGATGGTTCGCCTGTTTTTTTCCATAAAACGGAATCTACCATGGAGAGAGCTTTGGGTGAAGATGGGGCAGCAGCGGTCTTACTTCAATACGGCAAAACTTTTTCTGCCGCTTGCCAGATTGAAAACCGGAATAAACATCAGCACCAATCCTATGGAAAGGCCCATCAGAAGTATACTGTGCCCACGGGCGATCTGATAAAAGAGTGTTGCAACACTCCAGGCCAGAACCGTGAGATACACAATGGCAAGAGCTCCGAATCTCGGTCCGATTTCCCGTATCATCGCTCCCATGGCCGCAACACAGGGAATGTAAATGAGAACAAACAGCAGGTATGCATAGGCCCGAACCCAGTCATTCCCAAATGAGTTCTGCATGGCGGTAAAGGTGTTGTCCTTGGGATTGGTCTGTCCAGTGGCAGCGTTGTTTCCGAAAATACCGGAAAGTGCCCGGGGGATAGATTTGAATGCGTCCTCCACTGATTCTAAGAGGGAGAACCCTAACTTGTTTTCCATATCTTCAGTGCCGGTCTTACCTGATTCTCCAGCGGCAATCTGGCTGTAAAGGCTATTAATTGTTCCAACTATCGCCTCTTTGGCAAAAATTCCGGTTATCAGGCCGACAGTGGCCGGCCAGTTTTCTTTTTCTACACCCATGGGGGTAAACACAGGTGTTATGGTCCGGCTTATTCCGGCCAGTACGGAATTTTCTCCGTCTTCATTACCAAAGCTGCCATCGGTCCCCAGGGAATTGAAGAAAGACAGAATCAGAACGGCGATGATGATAACCTGCCCTGCTCTGGTAATGAAGTCCTTTAACCGACTCCAGGTTCTCGTCATGATTGTTCTGATACGAGGGGGGTGGTAGGGGGGAAGCTCCATTGCAAAATAGGTTGCTTCTCCTTTGAATAAGGTGTTTTTCAGCAAAAACCCCGTGACTACAGCCATCAGAATTCCGAATAAATAGAGGCTTACCACCATTAATCCCGAGAAACGTCCGAAGAAAGCTGCACCAAACAGAGCATAAACCGGCAACCGGGCACCGCAGGACATGAAAGGTGTCATAAATACGGTGAGATATCGGTCTTTTTTATTCTCCAGAGTTCTGGTTGCCATAATTGCTGGCACTGTGCAGCCGAAACCGACTAGCATTGGCACGAAGGCTTTTCCCGGGAGACCTATCATTCTCATAAAGCGATCCATTACATAGGAGGCCCGAGCCATGTAGCCGGAGTCTTCAAGCAGGGAGAGCATGAAAAACATTGTAAAAATAATGGGAATAAAAGTTGCAACTGTCTGTATACCCCCTCCGGCTCCGTTGGCAAGAAGGACGCTGAGCCATTGAGGGATTCCCATTTTATCCAGGAGAAGTCCGAAGCCGTCGACAAAAATGGAACCGAACAGAATATCAAAGAAATCGATAAAAGCACCGCCGATTCGGGTTACAACCCAGAACAGCAGGAACATGACGACAAGGAAGGTTGGAACCCCCAGCCACTTATTCAAGACGAGCCGGTCTATCTTGTCGGAAAAAGCTTTATTTGTATTCTTTTTTTTAGTACAGGAGTCATCTATGGATGTAATCAGCTCATATTTTGTTTCGGCAATAACAATATCCGGAGTGTCTCCCCTTTTCTCCTCTATTTCCTTCATTCCGATTTTTATCTCTTCTTTGCTGAGGAGTCCCTCTGAGAAAATCCTCTCTGTTGTCTCCTCATCTTCTTCAAAAAGAAGAACCGATAAGAATCGTGGGTTATCACCAAGTTTTCCCGACCATCTTTGTATCACCCGTTCCACCGATTCGGGGTAGTTAATAATAAAATTCGGAATGGTATTGTTTTCCAGGTTGTCTTTAATTGTAAGGCGGATATTTCTGATATCATCACTGTTTAAGGCGCTGATGCTTATAACAGGGATTCCCAGAGCTTTTGATAACTTAGAGGTATTAATTTTGATACCCCGTCTTGATGCAATATCCATCATATTCAACACGAGGATTATGGGTATCCGCATTTCCAGCAGGGTAAGGGTGAGGAACAGATTTCGCTCAAGGTTTGAGGCATCGGCGATGTTCACTACAAGATCGGTTTTCCCTGAGAGCATAAAATCCCGGGCCACCAGTTCATCCTCACTGACGGCATTTAATGAGTAAATGCCCGGAAGATCGACAACTTCTATCGAGTCTGCCTCCAGGAGCATCCCGGTTTTTTTTTCTACAGTAACACCGGGCCAGTTCCCGATATGCTGGGTGCTCCCGGTAAGACCATTGAACAGAGTTGTTTTCCCGCAATTCGGATTGCCGACAACGGCGACTGTGGATTTACTCATCAGCGGACAAAAACCTTTTCAGCCATACCACGGCCCAGTACAACCTGTCGGCCCATAACGGATAAAAGCATGGGATTTATTCCGGCCCGGCGGATAATCGTAATAGGGACACCGGGAATCATTCCCAGATCCATTAGTTTCTTTCGAGCATTCCGCCCGCCGTCGATTCTTGTTATCACAACTTTACTGCCATCCAATACTTCATTCAAACCCATCAGCGAGCCCCTGTGACAGAGTGTTTTTTACTACTCATATAGTTTGCCGGGGAAGCAAGGTTCCCCGGTGAAACATTGTTTGTTTTACAAAACCGGGTAAAAGCCTCTCCCCAGTTTGCTTCTATGTCAGTATCGGTTGAAATAAATTTCATAAATTGAAGGAATCGAGCCATCACTTCCGGAGACATCGTATGTTCCAGTCTGCAGGCTGTTTCATTAGCAGCTTCCCGATCAACTCCCAGGATGTTGACAAAAAACCTCCGGAATACCTGATGTGTCTCAGATAAACGGCGGGCTTCACTTAATCCGGTTTCTGTAAGAGAAATAACACCATAAGGTTCATAATTAATAAACCCTGAATCCCTCAGGCTTCTTAAAGCCACAGTTACAGAAGAGTTTTTTACATCGAGCCGCTGGGCAATGTCTTTCACTCTTACCCCGCCTTTAGCATCGATGATGTCATAGATGGCTTCCAGGTAATCTTCCAGAGCCTCAGTTAAGTCTTTTCTCATAATGCTTCACTTTGGTAATACTCTTAGTCTGCTCTAATAATACGAGTTAATTAACATTACGTCAATAGAATATTCCCTCTGAAAAGGATAGTAAGTGTTCCCCACCTTGTCACAAATTCTCCAAACCTGTCTTTAAAGGTTTAAGAAAAGTTGATAGTGAAGATAAAGTGCCGTTTTAGGGCATTTTCAGCAGGATGTGACAAGGTGGGGAACACTCTTTAATCCACCCTGGGTCGAAAAGACTGTCGTCGTCGAGTACGCTGGCTGTAATCGCCACGAGAACTAGTGCTGTAAGAAGGGTAGCACTGATGGGGTAAATGGTTCTTCAAAGTCAGTAAAAGACTTATAGAATAATTTAGATAAGATATTTGACATTAACAACGAAACGATGTAACAATTAAACAATCGTTTAATCGTATGGAGTTTTTAAATGGCTGATAATGCACAGGATGTCTGTTCAGAATACGGTGTTTCTGTGGAGGAAGATGCGGTTCATCTCCGAGACTCCCTGCTGGAAGTGGCGGGTTTATCAGAACTTTTCAAGGTTCTTGCAGATGAAACCCGTACCCGAATCCTTTTTCTTCTCTCAAAAAGGGAGCTCTGTGTCTGTGATCTTGCTCTGATTCTTGAGATGAGTCTCCCGGCTGTGAGTCATCACCTCCGGCTGCTGAAAGTGATGCGGCTGGTTGCCTACAGACGAGAGGGTAAGCAGGTGTTTTACAGTCTGGATGATGAACATGTTGTTGAGCTGATTTCAGTAGCCGGGAAACATTTCGGTGAAATGAGAGAAACTGGAGGCCGAAATGGCTGATACCTTAAAAACTGAAAAAAATATCAGATATGAGTTAAGCGGTGTTGACTGCCCCACCTGCGCCAATGGGATTGAACAGGCTCTTCACAAGAAAAACGGCCTGGAAACTGCGGTAATTGATTTCTCAGGAGGGGTCATCAGATTCAATCCTGTTCATGAAGAAACGGTTCGATCTGTTTTGAAAGATATAGAACCTCAAGCCCGGATAAAAGCCTCCTCTTCTGCTGAAGCCCGGCAGAGTGCTGATATCTCAATAAAATACAGAATCTTCAGTTTCATACCTTTAAGGCTTTTTTCCTCACTATTGCTTTTTGTTCTCGGTCTTATCGCCTTGAGTCGGGATCTGGGAACACCTTGGTTGGAATGGATATTCTTTGTTGCATCTTTTGCTCTGGCCGGCTATCCGGTTGTCTTCGGTGCCTTACGGAGCATTATTAAAGGGCGTATCATTGATGAGCTATTTCTCATGACTGTGGCAACTATCGGAGCCTTTATTATCGGAGAACTCCCGGAAGCTGCAGCGGTGATGTTGTTTTACGCATTGGGAGAAGCTTTACAGAACAGAGCTGTTTCCCGATCCCGGGATGCCATTCGCGGGACAATGGCCCTGCGGGTAAGCATAGCCCGTCTGGTCTCTGGTAATGAAGTTTGTGAAGTTACCCCGGAGTCGGTGAAAATCGGCAGTATTGTTGAAATACTACCCGGTGATTCTGTTCCCCTGGACGGTACTGTAATCGAAGGGGAGTCCTGGATGGATACTTCCGCGTTAACCGGGGAATCAACTCTCCGGAGAGCTTCCCCAGGTGATGCACTTTCGGCCGGTTTTATTAATGATGAAGGTCGAATCAGGCTGCAGACTACAAAGGAATACGGGGACAGTGCCATTGCTAAAGTGAAAAAATTGCTGGATGAGGCTTCCTCCAGAAAATCTAAAACAGAAATGGTCTTAAGCCGGTTTGCTGCAATCTACACTCCAGTTGTGGTAGGCTTGGCAGTTCTTCTCATTTTTATTCTGCCTCTCTTTTTTGCCTGGACTTTTTCCGATTCGATTTACAGTGCCATGATATTACT
>DEIH01000118.1:32472-35262 GCA_002352375.1 Spirochaeta sp. UBA2779
CTCCGGGGATCGGATGTCCTTGACGGACTCAGCCGGATTAAGACCGTTGTTTTTGACAAAACAGGTACACTGACAGAAGGGGATTTCCGGCTTCAGTCCATTGTACCCGCCGGGGGGTGGGATTCTGAGTCTCTACTGGAAACAGCTGCTGTGGTACTTTCTCTCTCCAACCATCCTATTGCCCGGTCTGTCCGTAATGCATGGGGGGGAGTTGTCGAGTCAGATGCAGTTGATTCTTTCAAGGAAATAAAGGGCAAAGGCGTTATTGCTGATGCCCGCGGCAGAAGAATCCTGGCGGGCAGTTCTACTCTTCTGCTTCAGGAGGGAATATCCTCTCCAAACCCCGAAGAGTCCGGAAGTATTGTTCATCTGACGGTTGACGGGGAATATGCCGGTTATCTGCTACTTTCTGATTCAATCAAGCAGGATAGTGCAGGGGCAATTTCCGAATTGAAAGCTATGGGTGCCCTGCACCTTGTGATGCTTACAGGAGATCGTAAAGACCGGGGTGAGCAAGTAGCCCGCAGCCTGGGAATTGATGAGATAAAAAGTGAACTTCTTCCAGAGGGAAAATTGGCAGCCCTTGAAGATATTCTGGCTCGTTCTCTAAAAGATGAAGGTGTTGTTTTTGTGGGGGACGGTCTCAACGACGCAGCTGTTATTCTCAGAGCTGATATCGGTATGGCCATGGGGGGATCTGGAACCGATCTGGCTATTGAGTCTGCTGATGTTGTCTTTATGGATGATAATCCTATCAGAATCCCCCGTTTGATGAATCTGGCCCGGTTTACCCGGAGAATCGTGATTGGCAATATTGTTTTTGCCCTTGTTGTCAAACTGGGTTTTATGGTGCTGGGTGTTTTTGCCGGGTTACCGATGTGGGTGGCAGTTATCGGTGATGTCGGAGTTTCAATTCTTGCTGTTCTGAACTCCTTGAGAATTCTTTACGGATACAAGAGTAATATAGTAATAAAAAAGACGATTTGATATAGTATCATTATGAAGAGATTATTAACGGTTTTGTATTTATCATTGATTTTTATTCTGTCGATTTCTGCCCGTGGATCTGAAGAGATTGCCGGGAATGAAACTGTCAGTGTTCATCTTGTGGTTCCCAACGGTGCCACCCTGGTTCCCATTGCTCTGTTGGATAGAAACTCTGTATCAGAGGGTTTTAATGTCGAGTTGGAAATTATCAAATCTTCGGATCTTCTGGGGGCCAAACTGATTTCAGGAGAGGCGGATTTCGCTGTGATACCCAGTAATCTGGCCGCAATAATGGCCAACAAAGGTACGGGCCTCCGAATTGCCGGCCCGGTAATCTGGGGTCTTTCGTATATCGTTACATCGGAAAATCTGAATGGATGGGACGATTTAAGAGGGAAGAGTGTTCCGATGATAGGCCGAGGCCTTACACCTGATATCACCTTTCGGCATTTGCTGGAGGTGAACGGACTGAATCCGGATGAAGATTTGGAGATAGTTTATGTCTCCGCTGCTACTGAACTGGTTCCTACCTTCCTGACAGGCCGGAGTATGGTGTCCATGATGCCGGAACCAATGGTTACCACGGTTCTTTCCAAAAAACCGGATACACGAATTCTTGTGGATATACAGGAAGAGTGGAAGAAATTGTACGGTTCTTCATACCCTCAGGCTTCTCTGGTTGTTTCCGGTGATTTTGCCGATAAGTATCCGGATTATACCGAATTTTTTATCCAGGCTTTTGCTGCATCGGTTAATGCAGCAAAGGCAGATCCTGAAGCAGCCGGAGTCGCGGTTTCAGCCCTTGTACCCGAATTGAATGCTGAAATTATTGCCGATGCCATTCCCCGGATGAACCTTGAGTTTATGGCAGCTGTCGATGCAAGGGGAGCACTTGAAGATTATTTTGAGGTGTTGAAAGCTTTTAACCCGGCCACGATCGGGGGTAAAATGCCTGTAGATGATTTCTACCTCCCGTAAAAGGCTCTGGATTACTCTCTCGTCTCTCACCGGAATTTTACTCTGGAAGTTTGCTTCTGTTTTTGTGGCCAGAGAGATTATACTGCCGTCCCCGGAAGCTACCCTGAAATACCTGTCGGGGATGTTCCGGGAGGCCAGTACCTGGCTTGCTGTAGCGGCCACCATACGAAGGGTTCTGTTTGCATTTCTTATGAATATGGTTTTTGCGCTTACTCTGGGTGTCGCATCTGGTTTTTCTTCCGGTATTTATTACGCATTGAAACCCCTGATTACTGTTATGAAAGCTGTCCCCACTATGGGAGTGATACTGCTGTCACTTATCTGGTTTAATTCTGAAACGGCTGTCGTGTTTGTATGCACCCTGATTGTTTTCCCCGTGCTGTATTCCTCTGTTGTTTCCGGAATTCTGCATCTGGACAACAAACTGCTTGAAATGCACCGGATTTTTCAAATCAGATGGCCGAAAACTCTGTTTCATTTTGTACTTCCATCCCTGCGCCCGTACCTGATTGCCGGTGTAATGTCCGGTCTGGGACTATCAATGAAAGTGATAATTGCAGCCGAGGTTCTCAGCCAACCGAAAACGGGTATTGGAACAATGTTTCAGATTGAACGTGCCAGACTCAATACCACAGGGGTATTTGCCTGGTCTCTACTGGTAATCCTTCTAACTGCCGGAATGGATGTGCTTTTTTCAGTTGTGAAAAAATACTATGGGAAAAGGGATAGAGGATGATAATCCTTAAGGGTGTGAATAAACGCTTCGGTGAAAACTGTCTCTTTGAAAACCTGGATTTTCATATTTCAACAGGAACTGTGAACTGT
>DEIH01000118.1:35395-35567 GCA_002352375.1 Spirochaeta sp. UBA2779
GAACTCAGTGAAGCCTCTCAGCTTCGGCCGGGGGAGATAAGCGGAGGAATGGCCCGGAGAGTTTCTCTGGCAAGGGCCCTTCTTGCTCCCCATGAAATTCTACTGATGGATGAGCCGCTTTCCTCTCTGGATCCTTATCTTCGTTCCAGAATAGTGGAATCTCTTCGCCCGT
>DEIH01000119.1 GCA_002352375.1 Spirochaeta sp. UBA2779
GATACGATTCTGGATCTTGTTGACTTTGAATCAAAGATATCCGGAGCCGATCTTGTTATCACTGGAGAGGGAAAGATAGACGGTCAGTCCATCCGGGGGAAGGTGCCCATCGGCGTTGCAGCCCGTTCAAAGCCCGCAGGGACACCGGTGCTGGCGGTTGTCGGTGATATCGGTAAGGGTGCCTCGGCGGTTTATGAGTACGGGATTGATTCGATTATGAGTACGGTGGATAAAGCCATGCCCCTGGAAGAGGCTATTGCCCGGTCGGCGGAATGCCTGGTGGATGCTGCCGAAAGATCCTGCAGAATGATAAAAATAGGAATGAGAATTGCCGGCAGATAAAAGCCGAAATTGGAGGTTCTCAGATACTCTGACTGAGAACCTGGTGGATATCCGGATAATCAACCCCAAACACCCTGTTGCTGATATCAAGTACTGATTCTCTGGATTCAGCCTCCAGCCTCACAGTGATACAAGGCTCTGTTACCGATCTTCGAACCAGAAGCCAGCCGTCGGGAAACTCGATTCTTATCCCATCCAGCCTTGATACAGGGTATTTCTTTTCAAATCCGGAAAGATAATCCATAATTCTGCTTACTGAATCCTCATTCATACCGATGCGCAAATCCGGTGTAATCGCCGTATTCTCAATCTCATCAATCATTTGTGCCATGGTTTCACTTGTTCTGCTGAGGATTCGGGTTATTTTCAAAGCGGCAAATAAACCATCATCAAAACCGAGCTCCCTGAAAAAGAAATGGCCGCTGATTTCACCCGCAAGTATCGAATTATTCTCCAGAAATGTTTTCTTGATAAAGGCATGCCCCGAACGTTCCATGATGGCCCGGGAACCTGCCGCTTCAATACTGTTTTTTACCACCGAGGAGGATTTCCCGTCGTAAACAACCGAAGATTTCTCCTTTTCAAGATAATCCTTCATCAGTATCACAAAGCTGCGCTCACTCTCACAAAAACGCCCCAGATTATCAACAAATACAACCCGGTCTCCATCACCATCAAAGGCGATGCCGATATCGGCGGCCTCATCGACAACCATCTTTTGAAGGCTGTTCAGGTTCCCATAAACCGCAGGATTCGGATCCCGATTCGGAAACCTTCCGTCATAGGAACAAAAAAGACGGACAACATCATACCCGGCTTTGGAGAATATCTCAGGGGCCAGTTCAGACATGGACCCGTTACAGGCATCAATGACAACTTTGAGATTTCTATGCGGTTGAATCAGAGGTAAAACAAAGTCCTCATACTCTTTTTCAATTGAATATTCCCTGATTGAGCCCGTTTTATCGATAAAGTCGTTCCTTTCCATCTTCTTTTCCAGCTCTTTGAGATTTTCCGGAGTAACAGGCATTTCACCAATCATAATCTTGAATCCGTTGTATTCTGCAGGGTTGTGAGAAGCTGTTACCATTACTGCTCCTGCAGCTTTGAGAACACTTTTTGCAAAGTACACCAGCGGGGTTGGAACTGTCCCGATATTGATAACTTCTGCTCCGCTTTGAAACAAGCCATCAATGAGTCTGCCCATTAAAGCCGGAGTTGAGATTCTCACATCACCGCCGACAACCACACTCTTACCCGAAAGAAGAGAGCCGATCCCCCGGCCGATGAGAAAAGCATTCTCCTTATCCAGGTTTTCACCGTAGACTCCACGGATATCACATTCCTTGAAAATACTCATACAACCCCACTCCCCTCTGTATAGCCCCGTTCTCTGCAGCCGGCTAAAAAGCCTTCATAACTCTCTTCATATTTATCAGCAGCGGCAGAATTCGGAAGAATCTCCTTTTCCATCCCAACCATAGCTGAAACAGCTTCAGAAGTTCCATTGAACGCTGTTGTTGAAGCCGCCAGAATCGCAGAACCCATTGCAGCCTCAACCACCCTGGGAACAATCAGACGGCGCCGGAGGATATTTGCCCTAATCTGCATCCAGACATCGGATTTTGCCGCACCGCCGGCGGTATAAATTGTATCAACTATTTCACAGCCCAGGTTTTCCATAACCGAATAAGACAGGCGCTCTGTGAACGCAACCCCTTCCAATAACGATGTGTACAGCTGCACATCACCCCTGATATTCCCTTCGATAAAACCTTCGGCTTCGGGCTTTTGAAAGGGGAAACGCTCCCCCTTCCCTGTCAAAGGATACGTGATGAGTCCCGAAGGTTCTCCCAGGTTCACCTGTAAGTCCATTTCTTTGAATTTCCCATCGGGGAAATGGTGTTTCAGACAGATACCTCCGGTGTTAGAGGCGCCTCCGGGAATCCAGAAACCATCGGGATGACGATGGGAATAAATACGCCCCTGATTATCACTGATAATTGAATCTGTCAGGCCTTTGATAACAAGGGTGGTTCCTATGGTTGTATTGTAATCCCCGGGTTTCTTTATTCCGGAAGCCAGTGCCGAGGCTATGCCATCTGTGGCTCCCACACTTACACGGGTAAGAACCGACAGCCCTGTTAACTTTGATGCAGTTTTTGAAACAGTACCCACAATTGAACCCGGAGTAACAACTTCCGGCAGGCGGTCCAGAGGAATTCCCAGATCCGATTCAATAAAATCCGGCCAGCGATCATCTATGATGTCGTATCCGGATTTTAATGCGTTAGTGTAATCAGAACGCTGATAATTCCCCGTCAGAAATCCGATGATATAATCTGCCTGATGAACAAAATACCGGGTTTCCTCAAATATCGCCGGTTGATTCTCCTTAATCCACAGTATTTTCGGCAGGGAAAAGCTTGGTTTAAATCTATATCCAAGCTTCAGGCTCAACTCTTCACCGGCTTTTTGAACTTTCACCGCCTCCAGATCTGAGCGCCCGTCGTTGTACATCAGGGCATTTCCCAGAGGTTTGAAACCGGAATCAATCGGTATTACAGTGCCGGAAGTTCCATCAATGCCAATTCCTGTTATATCTTCAGCTTTGAAGCCCTTCTGATTCAACCCGCTTATGCATTGGCCGATCACTTCAACCAGAGAGTCTAACCAGACCATCGCAGACTGTTCGTAATGCTTCTCTTTTACAGCGGCATTGAGTACGGCAAACCGGCTGCTTCCATCGGCGACAATCGAGCCCCGTTCATCTGTGATTAAACCCCGAACACCCTGAGTTCCTAAATCAATTCCAAAAAATAACATAACATCTATTCATACAATGAACTTATAATCATTGCCATCATTAATGCCGGATACCCGACATCTTTACGGCTATGTCAGAAGCTGAAACCAAAACTGAAGTCAGCCTGTCATTTTCATACAAGCGTTTTAACAAGTCTTGCAGACTCTTTTTTCAGATTCTCATACGTGGCCTCATACTGCCGGACATATTCCCTGTAAATTACTGTGTTTTCAGGAATCGGATTTACAACTCTGCCTATTTCAACCATCGACTCGGCAGCAGTTCTCAAATCCGGATAGATTCCAGCTCCAACAGTACCGGCAATAGCCGAACCCAGGGATACAGCCTGGGGTTCTTTCGGAATTATCAGAACCTTCCCTGTAACATCCGCATGAATCTGCATCCAGAGATTGCTCTGTGTTGCCCCGCCGCAGACAATTATCTCATCAATGGAAACACCGCCCTCCTCCATTTTCTGCAGAATAATCTGTGTTCCATATACAACACCCTCCATAATGGCCCTGAAAATATGTGCCGGAGTATGTTTCAGTGTAAGCCCCCGGATAACCCCCCGGCTCTCAGCATCCACCCAGGGTGTCCTGTTTCCCTGCCAATGCTCCAGAACAACAAGTCCTTCGGAACCCGGCGGTAATTCAGCCGCCTGTTCGTCGAGTATCTGATAAACGGAGACGCCCCGGGTTTCCGCTTCATGGCTTATTTCAGTATTAAGGAAGTTGGAGACAAACCATTTAAGGATCGACCCCGTAGAAATCTGACCGGCTTCAACCACTTCAATTCCGGGAATAACAGCTCCGGGGAAAGTGCCGAAAATACCCGGTGCGTGCAGTTCTGAATCACTCATCCCGATAAGAAGCTGGGAAGAGCCGGTAATCAGAGCCAGCTTTCCCGGACTCAGGGCATTCACCCCGAGAACCCCCATATAGGCATCCGCCCCGCCGCCGGCAACAGGTATCCCCGGTTTCAATCCAATTTCTGCGGCTGCTTCGGGACTTAAAGCTCCGACAACTTCTCCGATTCTGACAATACGTTTCGGTATCTTCCCGAAAATATCCTCAAGTCCGATTTTCTCATAAAGTGAAACCGGAAATCCCCCGTCTTTTTCATTGTAGAACCAGCGAATGGAAACCGTATTTATATTGGCTGTTATTTCCCCGGTAAGTCGGTATGCCAACCAGTCGGTATGTTCAAAAATCGTCTTTGCATTATCGTAGATTTCAGGTTCATGACGCTTTATCCATAGATTCTTACAGGGAAACCACTCCGGTGAAACCTTGCTGAAACCCACATATTTTAAAGCCGGATCGCCGCAGGCGGCGATTTCATCCGCCTCTTTGGAAGCCCGGATATCCATCCACATCAGAGCATCTCTCAGGGGCTGCCCATTCTCATCAAGATAGACAACCGTA
This sequence comes from Spirochaeta sp. UBA2779, assembly GCA_002352375.1. Lineage (GTDB taxonomy): Bacteria > Spirochaetota > Spirochaetia > DSM-2461 > DSM-2461 > UBA2779. Next base: position 4,576 of record DEIH01000119.1, read on the forward strand.
CAGCTGGTACCGTCCAGTCCGATACCTTCAATTAATTCAGGATTGATATCCGCCGCTTCAATGGCCCTTTGTACCGATTCAATTAAGGATTTATCCCACTGTTGAACACTTTGCTCTCCCCATCCGGGATGCTTATGAATGTTTTTATTCTCACTTACACCGAAAGCGATACAATAACCCTTTTCATCGTAAATCCCCGATCTGATACTCTCCGTTCCCGCATCTATGCCCAGTACGTATTTACTCATCAAGCAACCCTCTGATTCTTACAATATTTTCCCGGATATCACCACGGAACATAGCAGTACCGACTGTCAGTATGTCTGCTCCGGCATCCTTAACTCTCATCAATGTGTCCATATTCACTCCACCATCTACAGAAATTTTTGTTTCCAAACCTTTACTGCTGATGTAATTTGCAGCCTCTTCAATTTTACCGAGAACCCCGGGGTTGAATTCCTGACCACCAATTCCCGGTTCCACACCAAGTATATTGACGATAAACACGCTCTCCAGAAAAGACTTCATTTCCCCGATTTCCGTTATCGGTGCAAACGTTATCCCGGGCTGTATTCCTGAATTTCTGATTACCATTAGAGATTCAGCCAGTTGTTCAGAGCTTTCAAACTGAAGAGAAATAACATCCGCTCCGGTGTCCAGAAATTGCCTCAGTACACTTTCTGTATTATAGACAGCAATATGAACTTCCAGCAGCGAAGAAGTTTCTTCTCTTAAATCACGAACCAGCTGATCCCCGAAAATAATCTTTCGGGTATAATGACCGTCACACACATCGATATGAAATCTCGAAACACCGGCATCTTCAGCCAGACGGATATCCCGGAGAATTGAGGCATGATTCGCCGCCAGTACAGACCCGCAAAGTTCTATCATCCGTTCACCCTATGCTAATTCCGCTAATTGTCAATACAATAGGCCATCATGAATTATCTCTCCCTCACCGATGTTTCCCTCACCCTGGGTGATACCCCGTTATTCACCAACGTTACCCTCGGCATCGATTCGGGAGAGCATATCGGCTTTATCGGTCCCAACGGTGCCGGAAAATCCACTTTTCTTTCGGTGTTAACCGGGAAACGCCTGCCGGATACCGGGAATCAATATAGGCGTAACAATCTTAAAATTGCCTATCTGCCCCAAATTCCCGAAGTCCCCCCGGGGGCGAGTGTTGCCGATCTGGTGTTCCGCAGCGACGATCCAAGGGCATCACTAGTCAGACAGTACGAGTCCCTTCTGGATAATTACAGTGAAGAGATGCATGAGGAACTCACCGAACTCCAGGCCCGTATGGATGAAGAGAATGCCTGGAACATCGAGAATACCTACCATTCCTTTCTTACTGAGCTTGGTTTGCATGACCTCTCCCGCCAGGCGGATACACTGTCCGGCGGTGAACTGAGGAAGGCGGACATGGCGAGGGTACTGGCTTCTGGAGCCGACCTTTTACTCCTGGACGAACCCACCAACCACCTGGACCTGGAAACCGTAGAGTGGCTGGAAGCCTGGCTGAAAACCGGAAAACGCAGCTATATACTGGTAACCCACGACCGCAGTTTCCTCGACCGTTCCTGCAATATTATTCTCGAACTTGAAAACAGCAGTTTGCGTAAATACCCGGGGAACTGGTCCACCTACCTGGCTGCCAAAACCAAACGCCTGGAAGAAGAGGAAAAGGCTGCAGACAAACGGGCCAACATACTCCGCAGAGAAATGGAATGGGCTTCCCGGCAGCCTAAAGCCCGGGGTACCAAAGATAAAAAACGGCTCTCCCGTATCGAAAATCTTCAGGATACCCCCCAGGCCGACCTTCAGAGATTATCCGAGTTCTCCTCCAGGGGACGCAGGCTGGGGAAAAAAGTTCTGGAACTGGTGAACATCGGAGTATCCCGGAGCGGACGAAAGGTGATTGAGCCCTTTTCCTACAGCTTCAAAAGAGGTGAGCGAATCGGAATCGCAGGGCCCAACGGTGCGGGAAAAACAACCCTATTGTCCCTTATCTCCGGAATTCTTCCCCAGGATGAAGGGCGTGCCGACCTTGGTGTTAATACCCGGTTTGCCGTCCTGGACCAATCCCCTTTAAGAGCCGATGAATCCTCCACCCTACTGGATTACATGAAAAGGGAAGCAGACAACGTCCGCACCACTTCCGGGGAACTGGTGAATGTGAGTAACTGGCTGGAACGCTTCGGATTCCCCGCTGCCGCCCAGCGCCGAAAAATCCGCTACCTCTCGGGGGGGGAACGCCGGCGGCTTCAACTGATAAGGCTTCTCATGAAAGAGCCTAATTTTCTCATACTGGATGAACCCACCAACGATCTGGACCTGGCTACCCTGGGCCTGCTGGAGCAGTTTCTCGAAGAGTATGAAGGCTGCCTCCTGGTGGTATCCCATGACAGAACATTTCTGGAGCACATTGTAGACTATTTCTTCATTCTGGACGGCAGAGGATCCATTCTGGGTTTCTCGGGAAGCTGGTCTGAATACCGGAAGATGGCAAGAGAACAGGAGAGGGAAGAGTTCAGGGAAAACCGGGAGAAGCGCCGGGTTACGGCGTCTGAAGCCTCAAAATCCACCCGAACAGCGAAAAAAGGATTGAACTTCAAAGAAAAGAAAGAAATGGAATCCCTGATGGAAGAAATACTCCTGCTGGAAGAAGAACTCGATACGCTAGAGCAGGTATTCTCAATCACAAATCCGGATCCGGATAAGCTGGCCTCCGCCGGGCGAAGACACGAACCCTTAAGAGAAGAAATTGCCCGTAAAACCACCCAATGGGAAGAACTGGCGGGACGGGACGAATGAAGTCTTGCTATCTTGCAGCGGCATTAATCATTCTGAGCAGTTCGGTACTCCGGGCTGAAGCCCCGGGAAGTGAACCGGCTCTCGGCCCCCTGAATGGTAGAAACATGTATGCTCCTCATCTTCCATGGTTCAGTTTTTCCGCCGATTCCGCCGCTGCACTTCCGGCAGGAACCATAAAAGCAGGCTCAGCTGTTTACATTCTGAACGAGTTCAGCTCATACCCGTTTAACCCTGAAGATTACCCGCTGGGATCAGACGGTAGACTGCCGGCTGCCGATCAGAAAACTCTCTCTGCCATGGATTACGAAAGTACTATTCTGGAGCTCAGTCTCGACTGGCAGGCAATGCCGAAATGGCGATTTGGTGCCGACTGGCGGCTTCACTTCCGGTACGGGGGTTTCATGGACAGTACCATAGAGTGGTGGCATGGATTATTCGGGCTGTCAAATGCCGGACGAGAATTCTTCGATCAAAACCGTTCCCAATGGGACATCAACGGCATATCAGGAATATCCATGAGCGGAGGTGGCACAACCGTAGCCCCCGGAGATTTGGATTTACTGGCACTCTGGTCGTTCTGGAGTTCCCCAAAACTGAATCTTGCTGCCAAAGGAGCCTTTAAGATACCCCTGGGCCGTCAAGAGGGAGGTTTCAGCTCCGGTTATCCGGATTTTGGCGCCGAGTTCCTTCTTGACTGGCACCCCTTTACCCGGTGGGGTTTCTACCTGGATACCGGTATCATCATACCCCTTGGAGGGGACGGGAAAGTGATGGGGCAATTTATTCCGGCTGTGGAGTTCAGAGCATCCCGGGGTGTATCAATTCTGGTGCAGCTGAATATCCAGGGCTCTCCGATCATTGGAGAACTTGATTACATCCATCCGGTTTTCGGCAAAACAACTATGTTTGCCCTGCCTCAGACCGATTTAAAGATTGGTGTTAAAGGCCGGATAAACAGATTCGGATGGCAGTTCTACATGGAAGAAGATCCCCTGACGTGGGAAGGACCGGATATTCTTCTTTTCTTCGGTGCCGATTGGACATTTCAATAAGAAAACACTCCCAATTCAGAATATAAACAGGTTATACTCTTTGCCATGGTATATTTGATCAGTGGAAAAAGAGATGAAGGTAAAACAACCAGGCTGAAACAGCTTTTT
>DEIH01000094.1 GCA_002352375.1 Spirochaeta sp. UBA2779
TCCAAGTTCGCCGATCCTGCAGGAACTCTTGCTGACCTCCTGTCGGCGGGAACTAAAAGAATCAGGTAGTTTTTCGGGAACAGGCGGCCCCCGGAGCATTCAGACCGGGGGCAAACTGGGCTTATACAGTTTCCAAGTAACGAGTATTTTATTACAAAACCTGGATTCCCGGAATGAAACTGAAGTGCCGCTTGTTTGTAGTAAGAACCGGGAGTTTCAGGGAAAGAGCAGTTGCCGCAACAATCAAATCTTCATTATCGATGATTTTGCCTTTTGATTGCATCGTCGTGAATAATTCCGCTGCTGTTTCGGCAATTTTACGATCCATCGGGATGATTTCAGCCAGACTCAACAATTGTTGACGTTGGTGCAGGTGCATTGGAGATTTAATTCCCGCAAGAAGTTCAAAAACACAGATTGCCGGTATAACGGCTTGATGAAATTTCAGCAGATCCGTAACCTGGCTTCCGTGCTCTTCTTTCCGAAGAAAAGACATTAATGCCGATGTATCGATGGCAGTTCTCTTCAGCGGCCGGTTCGCCAGTTCTCTCTGGTTTCAGCTTCTTTCATATTTGAGACATATTTCTCAGATCCATAGAGTTTCTTAACTATGTCTGCCCGGCCGTTATTATCAGAAAATCTGGAAAAGTAAAGACGTAAGGCCTCTTCTACTATCTCTGAATAACCTCGGCGTCCGGATCTATGGGCCTCAATAAGAAGGCGTTCTCTTAAGTCATCTGCAATATCTATTGTTGTTCTCATAATTATTAGTATATGCATGAATGCATGAATGCATGTACATGCAAGAGGAACTGTCTTTTCAGGATTCGCCACTGTTCAGTAAATTGACATGCTGTAGAGCTTAATATGCTGATTTTTGAGAGTATTCGGGTAACCCTGGCCCGTGGTTAATGTAGAAACATTTCCAGATAATTTCAGCTGGCTCTGTAATAGAAGAAGTCGCAGGTGAACAAAGAATTCCAGTGGGAGTTAAAAAATTTGCTCCAGGAATAATTTGGTTTAATATCTCCTGAATGCCGAAAATGATGAACCATTTTTCCTGTATGAAAAATGGAGGTTTAATCTTCTTCTGTTGGTAGTACCTTTTGTCTTCTGATTCCCAAGCGAAATGAGAGGAATACAGCGGGTTTGCCACCAGCTGCGTACCGCAGGCTATGCCGAGGAACGTTGCGAAAAAAGCGAACTTGCGAACAAGGAGTCGCTTGAGCGACCCCGGGTCCAGGGCTCTGCCCTGGTTCTACTGATACAATTCATTTTTCTTCCAGATCAGTGCGATTTTCGGGATGATTGATTTCCTGTTGATGAAGTTGAAGAAAGAGAACTCGAGCAGAGGAAATAATGATTTCATCAACAGCATATTTCCAGAATCGGTGTGCTGGATTCTGGAGGAAATTTTCGTTGGCGATAATTTATTGTCAGTACGGACATTGTTTCCGGAAGATCACCGCAATCGATATCACTTGGAGTTTGCCAGTGATTGATGTGAAATGGATATCTTCTATACTTAAGCCAGGCTGAGATTTTAAAATTTGCAGGAGGGTTGTATGACAAAAATTGAAGAACGAAACAATCAGATCATCTCATATCACATTCTGAGAATGTTTATCGGCATTCTGGGAATCACCCTGCCTCTGATTGTTATTATCGGCCAATTAATACAGGGCGGCTGGGTTAAGGTATCAAATTCAATCAGCGCTTCATATTACTCGGATTTCCGTGACGTACTGGTAGGCATTCTTTTTGTCCTTGGTTTTTTTCTGCTTTCCTATAGAGGAAAAGACAACAAAGAGAACTGGTTTGCCAATTCAGGATTTATCTTCTCACTGGGTGTGGCGCTGCTTCCCTGTAATCATGCGGTTCGAATCATTCAGATCCTTCACTACATCTGTGCCGGACTGTTATTTGGAATGTTTGCTGTTTTTTCCCTGTGGTTGTTCCGAAGAAATTTTTTCGGCAAGGAGCTGAATACCTATCTTGAACGGATCAATCGGGTTTATATCATTACTGGTTTAATCCTGGTAGTTTGTATTATTGCTCTGGCTTTTTTTGTCTTTATTGCGTCCGATGATTTCAAAGATAAAGTAAAACCGGTATTGATTGTAGAAACAATCGGATTGTTTACTTTTGCATATGCATGGTTTACCCGGGCACATTTCTTATGGAGAGACCCCGAAGAATACAAGAGCCGCATCTTTATGTTCAGATCTGGAGTTCGATGAGGATATCCGGCCATACTGTTCATTAAATTCGGAGAGGACTTCAAATGAAAAAAGCAATTATTATCGGCGGTGGTATCGCCGGCATTACAGCGGGAATCTACGGCAGAAAGGTTGGGTTTGAGACCCTCGTTTTGGAAAAACACACGATACCTGGAGGTCTCTGCACCGCCTGGAGTCGCAAAGGATATACGATCGACGGTTGTGTTCACTTCATCATGGGATCCGGCCGGGGATCGTCCTTCCATGATATCTGGAATGAACTGGGAGTATTCGATGTTCTGGATCCACAGAAGGATTTTGTTTACCACGAAGATTTCTTTCATTTTCAATTTGCCGACGGCCAATATGTCAATCTGACAGGAAACCTCGACAAACTGGAGAAAGACCTGGGTTCCCGATTTCCGGAGGACCGAAAACAGATAAGGAAGTTTATTAAAGCCGTTATCAGTCTCAGAGGCTTCGAACCGCCTGTTGATCTTCTGAAAGGGGGTAAAAACATGTTGAAGGCTGTTGGCAGGTCATGGAAATATATATACCCGCTTATTAAATGGAAGAACACATCTATCAGTAAGTTTGCCTCGGCATTTAAATCTCACGAACTGCGCGAGGCCTTCGTCCGCCTCTGGTACCCGGATTACAATATGCTCTATATTCTTCTCATCCTCGATTGGCTGCGGCGCGGTCTGGCAGGTTTTCCTAAAGGAAATTCCAGAGGATTCGCTGAGATTCTTGAGAAAGAACTGCTCAGTAATGGAGGCGTTATCAGATATGGTGCCGGTATTCAAAAAGTTATTGTTGAAAACTCCCAAGCTGTCGGAATCGAGCTTGAGAGCGGAGAGAAAATTGAGGCTGACTACATCATCCATGCTGCGGCATCACCTGAGTCTATCAGGGCTCAACTGGGAATTGATTATTTAAAAGGGAAACAATACCCGATTACTCCACCGCTGGTTCACCTCTGTTTCGGATCAAGTTATGATTTTTCTGACTATACCTCGCCCGCCTGCGGCCTGCAGCTGGAGTTGAAACCGGCAATAAGATTCGTCGAAAGCGAGATGGAACACGAGTTTCTGCTTATCCATATATACAATTTTGCCCCGGGTCTCGCTCCCGAAGGAAAAACCCTGGTAAAGGCGGTCTTTCCTTCCACATACGATTACTGGCACAGGTTGAAGTCTGAAAATCCGGAGACCTACAAGGCCGAAAAGAAACGGGTCTCACTACTGATACTGGAAGCTGTCGGCCGGTATTTTCCGGGTTTCGAATCAACTGTTGATATGGTGGATGTCGCCACTCCCGATACTTTCCACCGATATACCGGCAATCAGGAAGGCTCTTTGATCGCCTGGGGTGCCGTCCCTGAGACTCCCATGATGCTCGGTAAAACCATACCCGGAATCGAAAATCTCTATCTGGCCGGACATTGGGTGATGCCCGGGGGCGGTGTTCCTCAAGCTGCTATGAGTGCCCGTCAGGCAATACAGGCTGTCTGCATGGATGAAGGCGTTGAATTCGATATCACATAAGGCCGCGTAGTGACAATTTAGTGAAGTAACCCCAAAACAACATCAATATAAATTGATGGCTTCTTAATATCTTTATATTGAAAAATCAGGGCTGTAGAGGTTCCGCGTTTCTTGAACCAGATCGTTGATTGTAATTCCTTTTAATACATCCCCCTGTGCTTTCTCTACCCTCGTCCAAACGCCCATACTGACACTAGTACTGCTTTTGCTGAAGTTTTTTTCATCATTCAGGTTTGCTGACAGTTCAAATGGGCCGTCGAGAACCTCTACTATGTCAAAAACTGTTATGTCTACTGGTTCCCTGGCCAGTTCATATCCACCATGCGGCCCACGGATCGTTCGAATAATACCTTTGGCCTTCAAACTGATCAGTATGTTAACCAGGTACGATGAGGGTATCTCCTGATTCCGGCTTATCTGTTTCCTTGTTAAAAGTTTGCTATTTTGATTCAGAGCAATTTCCAATACGGCTCTGGTTCCGTATTTACTTTTTGACGAAATTTTCAAGAACCAACCCTCATTTACGAATAGTTTATCAATTTTGTAAACTTACTTTTCATAGGGCAATTCTGTCAAGTTCTTTGTTTTTTCTATAATAGTTGACAAAATAGATAAACATAAATATAATACTATATAAGTAATATATAAA
>DEIH01000270.1:0-31016 GCA_002352375.1 Spirochaeta sp. UBA2779
CTAATAATATACCAGCGTTATGAAGTTAAAACTGATAAGCTCTCACAACCCGATTACATTTTCGGCAAATCCCCGGGATTACATACATTTTTTATCTACGGTGCAGTAATTTTTCCGCTCAAATCCCAGAGGTCTTCCCAAGTCTGATTCTCTTTCCAGAGAAACACCTGCCCCTTTATCAGGCGGCAATTCTTATCCACCCCGGCAATTCCCGTCATCTCCTCCTCAGTCAGCGGATTTTCTGTTACAGATTTGAGATTACTCAGATAGTTTTTTCGATGTATGGAAAAGGGAATGGCAATCTGACCTCTTTGCGCTGCCCATTTCACGCAAACAACCGCGGGATGGACACCAAGCCGTTCCGCCGGAGCAATAATAACAGGATCTTCAATATCGACAGTATCTGTTTCTGTTTTATCCCGGTCTGGCCTTTTTGGCGATCCGATAGGAGAGAAACCGATGGGGACTATATTTTTTGAAAGTACAAAATTAAAAAGTTCCTGCTGCTGGAAGTGAGGATGAAGCTCCATTTCATTCACCGCCGGTTTAATTATGGCATCCCGCATAATCAGATTGAGTTTGGGTATGGTAACGTTGGATGTGCCGATTTCTTTTACCAGTCCAAGAGTTACAAGCTCCTCCATCTGAGCCCAGGTTTTCATGAACTCTTTATGAATATACGGTTTTGCATCAGGAGAACGGGAATCAACATCACATCCAGGGGGATGGAAGTTGGGAAAGGGCCAGTGCACAAGGTACAAATCGAGATAGTCCAAACCCAGATCGTGAAGAGACTGCTTGCACGAACTCACCACATCATGATGCATATCGTTCCACACCTTGGAAGTGATATGAAGTTCTTCTCTGGTGATTCCGCCGTCAAGAATAACTTTGAAAGCAGCCCCGATCTGCTTTTCATTCCCATAAACACTGGCACAGTCAAAGTGACGGTAACCGACTTCGGCAGCACCGATAACTGCATCAGATATTTCTTCTGCTGAAAAACGGTCCGAACCGAAGGTACCGAGCCCTATTACCGGGATTTTACGGCCATTCCGAGTTGTCCGAAAGGGAACTTTCCGCGGATTTACAGAATCTGCCGCTATTTCAAATTTTCCAGTTACTGCATAACTCATACTAATTTCCTTTACTCCGGCAGGCGGTAGCATAAACATTCAAAACTTCTCTGACATGAAACTCCGCCAGGTTTTGAGGATCAAGATCCAGTACACCCTGCCGCCAGGCCTGGTATTGATTGGGCATAAATTGACTTAAAAGTGTTGCCGGGGGAACCTGATTCCGTATATTGGAAAAGAGTCGAGTTACTGCGGTAATCAACTTCTTATCCGGCCAATAATAGCGGCTGCGATCGGAATAACTGTATTTACGTTTAATAAGCTGTTCACTGTCACTGCCGGGATAGTACTTGAGCCAGTACTTCGGGTTTTCAATCATCACTTCTTCCATAACCTGTTTCAGTCCTGAAGTCTTATCCGGTGCCACCATTTCTGCCTCAATGGAAGCCAGAGCAAACAAAGCCTCCCTCCAGGCGAAGGTGAGCCAGGGCCCGACTTTCTGAATACAGAAGTGTTTTTCGGCCATGGACGACAGTGCAGAAAGAGTCTGATAGTCGGTGGAATGAGCTTCAAATACCAGGTTCGGGATGTCGTCCAGAGCATGGCTCAACTCGTAGGCCTTCTCGGTGTCGAAGTCAAATACCTGATCGTCCCCGAACTCTACCCCCGGCTGAACCACAAGACCGCAAACCCTTTCCCAGGCATCAGAAAGGCCTTCTTTCAGAAATGCATTCCTGGTAATTTCCACAGTCTGCCCGGCATCCGAAGCCGGGGTTAGCTCAAGGCCATCCTCCTGCTCTTTCGCTCCGCCTGGAATCGGCACTTCAGTCCCGATAATATAAACCGGGGCCGGAGAACCGTTATCCATGGCTTTCCATGTTTTTTCAGCTGTAGAGCATAGAGCTGCGGCCCTCCTGGCTACAATCTCATCAGCCAGGGGCTTCGTTCTGTCCCCTTTGTCATCAGAGAGAAACATACTGGCATCCAGATGAATCTTCTGATAACCGGCACTTACATACTGTTTAATCAGCTCATGGCTGTTCTCCATTGCCTCCCGGGCATTCAGATGCTGCCAGCTGTTCGGGCCGAGATGGTCTCCCCCGAGAAGAAGCCGGTCTGTTGGAAACCCTGTATCACCGGCAACCCGGTTGAGATATTCAACAAAATCAACCGGCTTCATTCCGGTATATCCGCCGAACTGATCTACCTGGTTGGAGGTGGACTCCACCAGAAGAATAGAACCGTCCTCCAGGGCTTGTTTCATAGAGGCTCGGATAACACCCTCATGAGCGGAGCAAACTGAATAGATGCCTCTGTGACTTCCTGATTTATTAGCCTTGATTATTTCGATAAACGTTTCTACTGCGGTCATGAAATCTCCTGAGAAGGTGTTACGATAATTTTAATAAAGAGCTCTTTCCCGCCGAATATCACATCCAGGCCCTTCTGAAAATCCTCTATACCATAACGATGGGTGGTGAGGGGGTCGGTATTTATCAGACCCTCTTTAATCATCCAGACCGCTGTTTCCCATTCGGAACCAGGCCAGGGTGCCGAATAGTTCATCCATGAACCAACAATATTCAGCTCCTTTCGTGTAATGCGTTCAAATAAAGAGGCTTCAAAGGTGATATCTCTGGGGGAAGTACCCACTAGAAGAACAGTTCCCCTTCCTTTTGCTATTTTCACGGCACTGATTTTGGCAGGGTTGGACCCTGAGGATTCAAACACCACATCAGCGCCCTTCATACTGTTCAGGACATCTTCCAGGCTTTCAACCGCAACATTTACCGCCCGTGTGGCCCCCATTTCCAAAGCCAAACTGAGCTTCTCAGCTACGATGTCGCTGGCAATGATGTTCTTTGCCCCCATAGCCTTGAATATCTGAACCGCCAGAAGCCCGATGGCTCCAAGACCGGTTACCGCGACAGTCTTCCCCAACAGATTACCAAGCCTGAGTATGGGGTGCAGACAGACGGTAACCGGTTCGATAAAGGCGCCCTTTTCCAGAGGGAAGCCAACACCGAGAAGAACGATATTTGATGCGGGAACCTTCACATACTCGGCGAAACTCCCGTCGATCCGGGATCCGACGAAAGTATAGCCCTCACAGAGGGAGAACTCCCCCCGGGCACAGAATTCGCATTCATGGCAGGGAACCAGAGGAGCGGCGGTCACTTTATCTCCGGGAGCCAGATCAGAAACATCAGCTCCGATACTGTGGATAGTCCCGGAAAACTCATGCCCGAGAACCAGCTTGTCCCACTTGGAATTATCTTCAATGAACCGGTGGGTATCAGAACCGCAGATGCCTGTATAGGCAACTTTAACAACAACTTCACCACCTCCGGGCTCAGGCATATCCCTTTCAACTACAGAAACCTTTTTCGGTCCCCGACGTAATACAGCTTTCACTTTAATTCCTCCTGCGAACTTAACGCACTTAACTCGTGAAAAGCCGGCTCCAGCTGATGATACAAAGTATCAAACAATTTGTATCCGGCATTGTAGAACTCAGATTTATTCTCTTCCGGAGTGTGAATACCCCGGGCTCCCCCTCTGGAGGAGAACATTTCGGTTATCGATTCAAAGTCATCAAAAAAACCCGCTGCCCGGGCCCCGGCCATGGCCATCCCCAGAGGAGCCGTATCCATTTCTCCAACTCTCAATATGTCCACTCCCAGAACATCTGCAAATATCTGGGAGTACACCCGGCTTTCCGAGCAGCCTCCGGTTAGCTTGCCTTTTGAAGGAAAAGTCCCCAGCTCCCGGGTAAGTTCCAATATCCTGCGGATCCCGTAAGCATTACCCTCCATGAAAGCACGGGCCAGTTCCCCGTCACTCATCGATGGATCCATACCGAAGAGGACACCCCGGGTATGGCTGTTCCATAGAGGTGCCCGCTGCCCCACCATGTAGGGGAGGAAAATCAATGGTCTATTTCCCGGTTTCACCACATCAGCCCGGTTATCCAGAGAGGCATAGTCCTTCTCACCAATAAGTTTGGCAAACCATTTATATCCAGCACCGCCGTAATCAACTCCAGCTGTGTGTATCCACCTTCCTGGAACAATATGATGATAGATGTGAAAGGATTTATGGAAACGGGGTTCGACGGTACACAGGGACACGTTCGTTGCAGTTCCCGCTGAGATATAAAGATCCCCATCCCCCAGGATGCCGGCTCCGAGACCTGCGGCAACATTGTCCATAGCTCCGGCAATAACCCCCGTCTGTGTTGATAATCCCAGTTGGTCGGCGGCGCCCCTGGTAATACGGCCCACAATATCCGTACTTCTATAAATGGGAGGCAGCTTTGCCCTGTCCAGTCCGCTTCCCTGAATCAGGGTGTCATTCCAATCCCCTTTCAGGGTATCACAGAGCTGGCTCAGTCCGCATTGAGTTTCATCCATGGAGAACTCACCGGTGAGCCGGTGAACCAGATAGGCATTGGCAAAAAGAAACTTCTCAGTCTGATGGTAAATATCAGGTTCATTCTCCTTCACCCACCTCATTTTCGGTGAGAAATTGGAGGGATCGTTGTGATTGCCGCTGATGTTGAACAAATCTTCACCGAGGGCATCGCCTATCATCCGGCATTCGGCCTCAGAGCGGCGGTCCATCCAGATAATGGCTTTCCGCAGGGCATTCCCATCCCTGTCTACAGGAACCACAGTCGGAGTCATCCCATCAATGGCAATGACGGCAATCTCTGCCGGGTTCGGAGAAGAGGGATTGTTCAGCAATATTCCCACAGCTGTTTTTAAGGCATTCCACCACTGGTTCACATCCTGCTCGGCCCAGCCCGGAGCCGGATAATCCGTAGAATAATCCACTTTAGCCCTGGAAACTGCCGACAGGTTTCCGTCAAATAAGACGGCTTTCATACTGGTTGTGCCCAGATCGATACTCAGAATGTATTTCATGTATTGGAAGTTTATACTCTGGACAAATAATTGTGTATGGCAAATCATGGACATAGCATGGCAATTATTGACCAGGAGCGCCTCCTCGAGCCCGGATATTTCTCCAACCAGATTCGTATGGCCAGGCGTTTTTTCAACCCTGATGCATTGGAATCCGGTTCAGGAAATTACCGGATAGTCTCCGGCGGAATGGAGATATGCATACCGGGATACAAAGTGTTGAGGAATAACTTCAATTACTGGGCCCTTGAACTGGTGAGCTCCGGCAGGGGCACTCTCTATCTTAACAACCGAAGATTCAACCTGCTCCCTGGTTCAGTTTATTTATACGGCCCGGGAATTCCCCATCAAATTTCAGCAGACAGGGGTGAACCCATGGAGAAGTTCTTTATAGACGTTCTTCCGGGGAATCAGGTACAGGAATCCTTCACCATATTCAAGCATCTCTTGTTGAAAAAGGTTCTCTACAGCCACTCCCTTGAGTCCCTGAAAAGAACATTTGAAGAAATAACGGAATACGGCAGACTGCACACAAAGGACAGTAACGAAATCAGCTCAAAGCTCTTTGAAATCCTTTTGCTGAAAATATCTGAAACATCCACCGAGGAAAGTATCCATGAATCTCCTGCTTACGAGACCTACATGCGATGCAGAAAAATCATAGAAAACCGCTATATTGATATTACGAGCGTTCAAGCTGCTGCTGATGAGGCAAATATTGACATCTCATACCTGTGCAGGCTTTTCAGAAAATTCGATACCCAGACTCCTTACAAACTGATAACCGGACTCAGAATGAATCATGCTGCAGGAATGCTGATTCGTGATGGGATGAGTGTTAAACGAGTTGCTTTGGAGCTGGGTTACGACAGCCCCTTCACATTCTCAAGGAGATTCAAGAAAATTATGGCTGTATCTCCACAGGTTTTCACCGACGGGTACAGGAATAAGCAGAATAAAAACTTCTTTGTTGACCCCCGGCTCCAGCCGGGGGAGAAACCATAACTTTGAAAAGTTCCGTCTACTCAATATCAGGATTCGGAATCATCAGATCCCGGATAATGGCCAGAAGCGACTCATACCCACCGATAAACTGACGTAGAGTCCGGCGAGTGGGACCAAACATATCAAACTCTTCAGGTTTCATTCCATCAGGCTCATAGGCTTTCACAAAATCTTCGAATTTTTCTTTCAGAACCTTAATCATTTCCGGGTCCGGGGTTATCGTTGTGGTTTCCCTGATGGGCATATCAGAACCGTTGTAACGGACCTGCCATTTATATGGAATCGTATGAATAACATTGCCGCCGATAAGCTCTGCAACGTGATTGTAATTCCGATAGGCTGCACCCAGCACCCGGGTTCGGTATCCCCTCTCTTTGAAAATCTTTGCGGCATTTTTCATTACGGCAACCCCGGCCAGTTCCAGATAAGCTGGATTCACCAGGATGTTTTTATTGTTGGCAACAATTTTCAACCAATCATCCACCCGGCCGATCATGATTGTACAAACAGGTGTCATAGAACTGGTGTCTTTACCCTCTTTTTCCCGGCGGGAGAGCCCCCGTTCAACGGCTTCGGCAACAGCGATTGCCTGAGGAACAGTAAAACTCACTGTGGCGTTGATATTCACTCCCCGATAAGTGGCTTCCTCCATGGCTCTCACCCCTGCTTCGGTTGCGGGGATTTTCACCTGAATATTATCTGCAAGCTTGTCGAATTCGGCGGCCTGCTCAGCCATAGCCTTGGCATTTCTGTAGTACTTGGCATTGGTCTGTATGGATATTCGCCCTTTGAGACCCTTTTCCTTTTCAAAAACGGGTTTCAGGATTTCAGCCCCTTTTGCGGCCATTTCCTCGATAAGCTGCCAGGCCACCTCATCTTCATCAGCTATCGGGTTTTGTGCTGCAATTTCGATAATCCGGTCTTTCCAGAGATGCAGTTCGTTCTTCAGTACGTTAAAAACAATTACCGGGTTTGTCGTTGCCCCGACTGCACCATTAGGAACAGAACTCTCCAACTCCTGAATAGAACAGGAATCATTCCAATAATCCGTATCCGTCGTATCCGCCATGATTTTCAGCTTAGTATCCATTTCAAGCGAACTCCTTGTCGTATTGTCTGACATTATGATAAAAGGACAGGAATACTTTGTAAAGAGTCCGACACATCAAAATCCTGATTGTACAGTAAATTATTCTATTGTATGATTGTAATACAATGAAAGGAGATCCCTGATGCCCGACAGAATTCGTCAACAAACAGTAGTGGGCCAGGTAATGGAAAAAATCAGGGACCTGATTGCTACAGGTAAGTATAAAAGCGGGGACAAAATTCCCACAGAGCAGGAATTGGCCGACCGCTTTGGAATCGGACGATCCTCAGTCAGGGAGGCCATCAAAATATTCAACTATCTGGGAGTTCTCGAATCAAGAACCGCCAGGGGAACCTTTGTCTGTGACAGAAACAACATCTCCAGTGAAGCCCTCACCTGGTCTATCCTTCTGGGGGATGATGAACTGTTCGAACTTATAGAGTTCCGGGGTGCTCTGGAACTCTGGTGTTTTATGGCACTGGCCCGGCAAATCGGAGATAACCCGGATACCCACAAAAAGCTGATGAAAAAACTGGAAAACAACATTGAAAAAATGCGAAAGGCCGAAAAGGCCGAAGATCGCAGTTCCCTGGTAAGGTTGGATTATAACTTTCATAAAATGATACTGGAAGAAGTCGGGAACAGTATTGTCAATTCTCTTTATGAAACTCTGAAATCCTTCCTCTATGAAGAAATCAAGAAAGCTCATCTCTCGGTTGACGCCTTTCCCAGGCAGGCCGACAACCATCTTCGTCTTCTAAGTGCAATCAAATCCGGCAACTCGGAAACTGCAGCCGGTGCTATCAAACATCATTTCCGGGAAACTGCCGATTTTGTCCGGGAAACCATGCAGAGAGAAAAAGAGCTGTAGACATTACGATAATTAATCTAGATTAAATAAATCGCTGATTTTGTTACATTATTTTGACACGTAAAACGTTTGGTTCATAATAGTAAGAAACTGAAAGAGGCATGTTAATGAATGTGAAAATCGGGTTAGTGCTATTGTTGGCAGTGATGCCTCTTGTAGATTCCCGGGGTTTTTCTGAGAGAATGTAAGGATATTACCGAAATAAATAGAAGGACTTGGAGAACAAAGGATAAAAGAATGCGGGATTTCATATCCACAACCCTTCCCGCATTCTAAGCAATAATTACAGTTATCATAATTTCAGAATCCCTTTACGACAAGATAGGAAAGAGGGCTTACAGCAAAGAAGATTTCCAGGAATGCTTCTGCCCTGTTTCCTGGGGTCCAGCGTTACATATCACTGCCAGTATTTAAAGTATCATTTTCAAAGGAATATCAAGGTTCTCAGAGTTAACAACATGCCATGATACCAGAGTTTTTCCTGTAGAGGACCAGCATAAGTACGACAAAAGCTAATACTTACATCTTTTTACGGCAGGAGAGGCGTTCCCAAAGAACCGCATCTTCAGTTTTTCCCTCCTGTGGGATGGGATAGAATTATGGCCGACGTTTTGAAGTGAGACCTAAGAAGGCCATACTTCAGACCATGGCTTTATTTCCCGATGAGCAGAATCCACTTCACGATCAATTAGGCCGCCTTGCCCCCCCCGAATCAACCAGCTTCGGATTGGCTTCAATCCGTCAATAAATCCTTTACCAAAAAGGTATGCAACCCCGCTCATCGGGGCTCAAAGTATATGGTGCTTTTTCAGCACACTAATAAAATCTGCCAATAGATTTATTTCACTTTCATTCGTCATTTCTCTGGAAAATACAAGCGCATCATCAATATCTGTCATCCATGCACCGACTATATTATTTTCATTCTTTTCCCTGTTTCATTTTAAAGGCTGTATTTCATTATAATTTCTTTAATTTTATCTACTTTCTCTTTAAGCATAACTTTGTTTGCGGCTTCAACTACGAGTCGTAATAATGGCTCAGTTCCGGATTCACGTACGATGAACCACCAATCAGGATAATCAAAGCGATATCCATCCAGATTGGAAATAACTGCATCAAAATATTTTTCTGTAATAGTTTCTATTGCTTTACGAGAATCTGTAACAGAAAAATTCAATTCTCCGGAATGAGAATACACCGACATTCTGGATTGTAAATCATCAAGTGTAATATCTAATTCAGATAAAACTTCAAGAATCCGAAACACTGAAATCCAAGCTGAATCAGAATAGTAATTCTCCCGGAAGTAATAGTGACCTGTCAGTTCACCTGCAAATACAGCATCTACAGATCTCATCTGTTTCTTAATTTTAGAATGACCGACTGGGCAACTGATAACTTCAGCTCCAAGTTCTTCAAGAAACTCAACAACAGCTTTGGATGACCTGATATCAACCAGGACTTTCATATCACCTTGGCGATCTTCAGGATGAAGCCTGAAATAGTACAGGCCTAATAGTGCCGTAATCAAATCAGGTGATACAACTTCACCGTCCAAGTTAACGACGACAACCCTATCTCCGTCTCCATCAAAACAGAACCCGATATCAGCCCGCTCTTTTTTGATTTTCTCTTTCAGTTGATGCAGGTTCTCAGTCAGAGTCGGATTAGGTCCATGATTGGGGAAATTACCCTTAACACTGTCATTTATCAGAATCGAATTATTTTTTGTATCTTTAAGTACATAATGAATGGTGTTTGCAATTGAACCATTGGAACAGTCGTAAACAGTTTTTAACCTGCTTGATTTCGGTTTAAAACCATTAAGATAATTGATATATTCATGCGTTATATCTTTTTTTAATATTTTACCATGTTTTTTTATTTGATATTTTACAACTGATTTCAGTTTTGATTCCAATACATCAAAACCATTTTCAGAATTAATCGGTACAGCATTCTTACCAGTAAATTTAAGTCCGTTGTAACCAACCGGATTATGTGATGCTGTTATCATAACAGCACCGTCATATCCATAATACCCAACTGCAAAATAGACTGCAGGTGTGTCAACTACTCCGATATCAATTATATTTACACCCCGGTTATTCAGACCTTTAGAAAGATAATGCAATATTTCAACAGATGAGTCTCTGCCATCCCGGCCTATAACAATATGTTGTCCCGGCATGATATCCGGCAAAACATATCCAATACTCTCGGCCATATCTTTATCCCAATCCTGAGGGTACAGTCCTCGAATATCATTTGCTTTAAAAATACTCATTACGTATATATCCCTTTCAGAAATAACTTAAATGAAAAATCATCATTTTTAAAATTGAAAATTCAAAAATACAGAGAGAATACAGGGGGTAATTTTACCAGAAATAGGTTAGCGACGGGAATCCTCAGGCTTTTTATATATGTTTCAAGGAGAAAGATATTTTAGTACGAGTCCTTTCTTTTACCCCGATATCAAGTTATAGCCTGCCGAAAAAGATCGAAATATTTTTTTAAAATCTAACTATTTGTGAAATATAATTTTTCTGTCCAGGTAAACTTACAAAGCTTCCAGTCTCTGAATCTCAGATATCATCCGAACCGATTCTTTTGAGAGGTTTCTTCCTATTGAGAAAAGAATATCCGTGAGAAATTTTTCTCCACCTCGTTCAGAGATCTCTTCAATATCAATTCTCCGAATCTTATAGACTGTAGTTTTTCCCAAGGCGACAAAGGTAGCCGATATCGGTCCCGGGTTTAAAAAAGTCAGCTTCCCAAAATATGTTCGGGGTGTATATTTCGCCAGAATTTTATAAGTTACTTTACCATTATAAATTCGCTGTTCCACCATACCGCAGGTTACCAGGTATAATGAGCTGCTCTTTTCCCCTTTGGGGATAATAACATCTCTGTTCGAGTACTCTTTTTTTATTGCGATTTTTTTCAATAAAACAATGTCAACTTCTTTCATCCCTTCACAAAGGTCGTTTTCCTCAAAATCTCTGGGAAATGCAATTCTATAATCCTTATCCTTATACTCACTTTTTAAAATGATATCTTCGGCATACTCCAGGGCCCGGGCCGTTGAATGAAACACTTTAATGGAGGGCTCATGAGTATTTTCTATCAGGGCGAATGCCTTTTTTATCTTCTTTCCGAATCCTAGCCGTTTATGCAGGTGTATAAATACAATTTCCGTTCCACTTTTCCTGGCAATCTCAACCAGTTGCAGGAGTAACACCATACCGCTCATATCAATGGAAAGAACCCTTCTGAAGTGCAGGATAATCACGAGACGTCCATCCATCTGACTGATAACACTCTGATAAATCTGATCCGCTGTTGCAAAGAACAAATCACCCTGAAGCTCAATCATCAGAGCTTTATCACAGTTACCCTCAAGAATCATTCTCTGCCCTTTACTGCGCTTCTGAAGGGAAGGATATTCGGTGATATTTGTCTGCCGTCGAATCAGAGATCGTTTGATTTCTTTCCGAAGGAAAGTGAGAACAGCAAAAAACATACCCAGAGCTACCGCTTTGGTTACATCCAGGAAAATTGTTGCAACAATTACCAATACGGCATTTACCGCATCAATCCTGGTGTACTTATCTTTAAACCAGAGCAGGATATTCCAATTGATCATTTTCAGACCGATATAAATAATAACTCCGGATAAGGCCGAAAGAGGCAGAAATGCTCCGGCGCCTTTACCGAAGAATGCTAAAAAAAGAATTATTATTGCAGCGAAAACCGGGCTCCAGCGCCGGCCTCCAGCCATGGTATTGGCAAGGGTGGAACCTTTCGTACCTCCACCGCCCACACCGCCGATAAAACCGATTATCATCTGGGCAGTTCCCTGGGCGATCAGTTCCTTTCTGGCATCATGGCGCATTGACGTCTGTGTATCGGCTACCAGGGCCGTCAGCAGGCAATCAATCATAACCAGTACCGTCAGTGCAAGAGCTGATGATAATATCAACTCCCAGGGAAGAGATGCAGGGCGGACACCATCAAATCTGTGAAGGATCTGCTCGAAATCCAGAGAAGGAAGTCTGCCGATTACCCAGTCCGGGTCGGGATTAGAAATAAAGAAAGTAAAGAGCAGATAAACGATTATTCCAGATAGCAGACCCATAAGGATTGAAGGTAAACGCGGAAATAATTTTTTGGAAACAAAGATTGTAACTATTGTTAATGCGGCAACTGCTACAGGAATAAAAGTAGTCCAGTTTTCAAAAGAAACTGTCGGCGCAATCTGTTTAATCTGGGATTTTATCATCAGTATTCCGATAGCAGTAATCATGCTTACAACTACCGGGTAGGGAATCAACTTTATCAGATCCCCGCCTTTTAAAAATCCGAAAAGTATTTCGAAAATACCGGTAAAGAGGAGAACCGCACCGATAATTATCAGTATCTCGCCTGATGAAAAGTCGGGCATCAGTTTAACAACCAGGCCGGTTAGCAGAATGGTAACAGGACCGTTAGGAGCACTGATCATACCGATTGTAGCTCCAGCGATTCCTGATGAAAGGAGCAGGATTACAGCTCCTAGAAGGCCGGCCATAGCACCGACTGAAGCGTCCATACCAAAGGAAGTAAACAACAGAACACTTAAACCAATTGTCTGGGGAAGAACGGCCACAGCTCCAGTAAATCCTCCCAGAAAATCTGGGAGTAAATTGTTTATACGGGTTTTGGATTTATTAGAGGTGCTATCACTCATATTCTAACTATTTCCTTGGTCGATAATACTATTCTCAACCAGCAGTTATGTATATAAAATCAATATATAATTACGTGATATCATATATAAGAATTGATGATATCCGGGAGTTCTCTCATCGATTTGATGTTATAGTCGGGCTCCACACCTTTATCGGTTATATCATCCGAGTCATCCATATATTCAATCTGCACTGCAGCTTTATACCCGGCATTTTTAGCCCCGAAAATATCCTTTGAGAGACAATTCCCGACATAGATACATTCTTCCGGCAGATGCCCGAAAGATTCTGCTGCATGGTGAAGGATACCTGGGGCCGGTTTCACTTTTCCGAATCCTGAAGACAGGATTATTTTTGAGAAGTAGCTTTCAAGGCCATAATCCACAAGATTCCTGGGAACCTGAGTAAGGCTTACAACATTGCTGATAATTCCGAAATCCAAGTTCGTTTTAATAAGCTCCTCCATCACTTCCCTCATCTCCGGCCGGACATAGCGGGTGTACCTCCCGGTTTCCACCAGAAACGTTATTTCTTCAGCAGTTTCAGCATCAAGATTATCTTTCTGCGGTTCGTCAAAAAGGATGTATTCTTTCCAGACCCGCTGGGTTGGAAGTTCTATCAGAGTTTCCTTTTTCCAGGTTTTATAAACGGCAAAGCGTCTGAGAAGCTGATCAATGAACTCAGAGACTGAATACTTATCCGCTACTTCAATTCCTTTATCATTCAGCAAAGACATAATCTTCCCTGCAGCCGTCAGACCGTCTTCCCTAATCTGTGGATAATGATCGATGGTACCGCCAAAATCAAGAAACACAGCTTTCAAGCTCAAAACAAACCACCCTTTTAGAGAAATAATATTTTCAATAATACCACTTGTGAAAACATTTTTTTCAACAGGGAGTCGTGATACTTTTCAGGCAGTAATAACATTTTTAAGAACCGGGCTCTTCAACACTCAAATATTTAATAATTTCCAGGAATCATACTGTGTTGTTGGTATTAGACCTTAACTGAAAAGAAAATCCATACTTTGAGCTACTTGGACTTTCATCTCTTCGTTTGACAATTTCTGAATTTTTGGTGAAAAAGGCTCAAATGAAAAAAGCCCATTAAACCCCGATTCATAAAGGCCGGCGATTTGACCCTTGTTGTCCATGATATCATTATCATCAACCAAAACACGATCATCATCTGTGATGTCACAAATCATCTTCCCCGCATGCACTCCTGAGGCATGTACAAGACCGGTCTCCCGGGGGAAGGATTCCTTCTCCCCGCTCAGGTAATGGTGAAAAGTATCGTGAACAACCTGGTAGAATCTTGAAAGTTGTGTTTCTGATATGGCATCAACGGCCTGCCTCTTATACCTGACACTGCAGATATCAAAACCGAGGGGTTCAACAAGACCAATCATTTCATATTTTTCAAATAACTCTGAATACCTATTCAACGCCGACACCAGATCCCTCTGCTGCATATCGGCAGTTCGTTTATCCTCGGGATCATTAACCGGACAAAGTACGATTCTGCGGCAGCCAACTGACATGGCAGCTTCCATCAATGCAGTCAACTCCGGAATCTTTTTTTCAAAAAGATTCGGATCATTAAAGCGCTGCAGCGCATTTACAGTGACAATCTCGATACCGCACTCACTACTTTTTTCTCTGATGCTGTCCGGGGACTCTCCACCCAGGAGCGATGAATCGGCAAGATCATTACGAATTTCCACACCCGAAGCAGAGCAATCTGCGGCAAATTGAATAAAATCAGATAGAGACTGATCCGGATGTATAATTCTATTTAATGAAAAGTTCGGTTGAGTCATATTGGATTTCCTCCATATCTGAACAAGGTTATCATGTATCATAAGTTTGTCAACAATGTTACATAACCAAATTTCAGAATGACATGAATATATGATTGACTGCAATCTGACAGCCCAAGTACGATAATTCTATGAATGAGCACAGTGGCGGAAAAAGACCCCGGAATATCAGATCGCAAAATCGTAGACTCATTCTGGATCTTTATAGAACTGAGGGTTCCTTATCGACCGGATTTATCGCAGAACATGTGAAATTAAGCCGTACAACTGTGATGAAGATAAATAACGAATTACTGAAGAAATGTATCATTATGGAATCGGGCAAGGGAGAGTCCACAGACGAGGGGGGGAAAAAACCGACACTGTTCAGATTAAACTCCCTGAACCAGATGATACTAACGTTTCATATCAAGTATGAAAGTGTTGTATTTCAGCTCTCGGATCTATCAATTAACAGTGTCATAAGGGATGAAATTGCAATCAGCAGGAACTCTGGATTTTCAAGCATCATCGTGAAAATGCGGGAGCTGCTAGAAAAACACAAATTACTGCCGGCAAAACGTGTCGATTCCTACCTGTCTTGTATGGTCGCTGTTCATGGAGGCGTGGATTCCGAAACTGGAATCTGTATCCACTCAACCTATTTCCCATCCTGGGGAACCTATAACAACCTGAAAGAGAAGCTGGAGATAGGATTGGGTCTTACCTGCCCGATTTACGTTGATAGCTGGATCAGAATAAAGGCATATGGTGAAAACCATAAGGGTTTGGCTAAAGGATATGATTCCGTAGTTCTCATTGATGCAGGCTGGCATGGTGTTACGGCTGGAATACTTATTGACGGTAAGATATTTGCGGGTCGGAATTCACTCTCCGGTGAAATCGGACACCTGTGCCTTGATTCGGAAAGCAAGGTTCTATGTGCTTGTGGAAGCACGGGTTGCTTTGAGGCACTCATTTCGATACAGACATTCCTGGACCGGATATCCAAGGAAAAGAAACAACCGATGACACTGAACGATGCGTTCAAAGCCGCTGACTCCGGAGACCGGATTATAAGAGAACCCCTGGATAATATTATTAAACATTTTGTTATGGTGATTTCACACATTATCTTGTTTTTTGATCCGGAAATTATCGTAATCGAAGGCGACTACTCTTCCGGATGTGAATACCTGGAAACCGGAATAATCAATCTTGTTGAAGGGTTATCACTGCCCAGAATAAAGCGGAAAGTACCATTAATTTTCAACAATCGTAATTCTGTTGATACCCTGAAAGGGGCATCAATACTGGCAATGGACAAATATTTCCGGTTTTAGGAAATAGGAGGAAAAAATGGAAAAACCGAAGCCCTTAATCATCTTACCGGATGGCCGAAACATTCCCCCGACGTTTCTGGGAACCTGGAATATCAGAACTCCGATACAGGCTTCAATGGCTATCAAGGCAGCAATAACTTCCGGTTATGGAGGAATTGATACAGCGGCATGCTACGAAAATGAAGACTTGATTCGTCGGGGAATTACAAATAGCGGTATCCAGCGAAATCAGGTATTCATTACTTCCAAATTGTGGAACAACGCACATGGATTCAACTCTGCACTCAGGGCATTCGAAAAGAGCGAGAAGAGACTGGGGTCCATCGATATCTTTCTGATCCACTGGCCGGGCCCGGTTTATAGCTTTCTAGAGACATGGAAGGCATTGGAACGACTGTATGATGAAAAACGCGTTCAGGTTATCGGTGTCTCGAATTTTATGATGAGTCAGCTGGATATATTACTTCATAAATGCCGTATCAAACCGATGATCAATCAGATTGAATGCCATCTCTGGTATAACGATTTCATGCTCCTGGATTATTGCCGTAAACATAACATCGCCGTACAAGCCTACAGCCCGCTCTCCGCCGGAACCGGGCTGCTCAGGGATAAGACGCTGATTGAAATCGCCGAAAAACTGGATAAAACACCTGCTCAGCTTGCCCTGCGGTACCTGTGGCAGATTGGTGTCTATCCTGTACCCAAGTCTTCCAATCCAAAACGTATTGCTGAAAATAACGATTTCTTTGATTTCGAAATTCCAGTTAACCACATGCAGAAGCTTATATCAATGAACCGGTTAGTCCGAACAAACAAGGATCCGCTGCAATGGTTCGATCCCGAATACCGGTAATTGGTTATTAGAAGAAACGTTCCATGGCGATACGCATAGCTGTCGCCACTTCGACATGATCCCTTTCCCACAGAATGGGATTGAGGAACTCTCCGGAAACAAAACCATCAAAACCGGTTGCCTTAACTGCGTCCATCCACTCCTGAACCGGGATATCTCCATCACCGGGCAACACACCCCTCAGTTCGGTTTCATCAACCCATTGTTCTCCGATTCCCGGACGATAACCATCGCTCACATGAACACCGTAAATCAGTCCGGCATCAAGTTTGGCGATGTCTTCCGGTTCAGCCCCTCGGCTCGCCCAGAAATGCCAGAAGTCAATAACAAGACCCACATTATCCCGACCTGTCACCTCGATCAGTCTCAGACAATCATCCAGAGTATGGATGGGCGTCCAGGCTGCTCCTTCAATCTGAAACCTTATTCCGAAGGATTTGCCTATATCCGCAATCTCCTTTAGATTGATAGCGGTAATTTCAATATTCCTCTCACTCCCGAGGCCATCCAGGAGGGAAAATGCGTTCACCTGTACAGTCGGTGCGCCGATTATCCGGGCAACATGGCAGAGCCGTTCAGTCTCGGCGAAAAGCTTCTTCCGACCACTGTTGCCTGTAACTTCAATGCCGCCGATTATATCTATGGCAGCTGCCTGTATGTTAAAATTATTCATAGTCTGACGGAGTTCCTGCGCTGTGCGTCCAGCATCCAGAAACCGATTTAATTTATCGGTATGAACCTCCAGGGCCTTGTAACCGGCCTCTTTGGCTACCCGGACGTCAGAAAGAATATTGGAGAACAAGGTAACCTGACCATGCAATGTTGATATCATTTTTTCACTCCTCGTAAACGTTTACTAACATATGGGGAAACCAAGGTCAATGCACTGGGATACCGGTATTCAATTCGTTCAGCTTTGCGGATCAGATTTCAATTTACTCTCCAGCAGCTGATCGATATTCCGGATGTGATGCCTGAAGAGCTCACAGGCATCATGGAAGTTTCCATCCACAATTGAAGCTAGAAGTTCTTCATGGTGGGTAGGAATCTCAGAGAGTGTATTAACATCTTTCTGGGCGAAGTTAATCTCCATCTTCATGAATTCTTTCATTGTATGATAGAGATTTTGGAAAATTCTGTTTTCACATACCTGGATGACAAGTCCATGAAAAACATAATCTGCATCAAGCCGCTGTTCAATTGATCCTGATATAATTGCTTTTTTCAGATTGCTGATTTCGTTATCCAGACCACGGACTGTTTTCTCACGGAGTTCCGTATCATTTCGATGATAATCCAGAAGGTACCATAAGCCTTGAGTCTCCATCACCATCCGCAATTCTATAACTTCGGAAATATCCTTCTCTCCGAGTATCATGGCCCATTCAAGAGATTCAGATGATATATTGGAGCTGTCGCTCAGAAAGGTTCCTTTAGGATTATGGACTTCCACAATACCTATATATTGGAAAATCTTCATCACTTCCCGTATCGTGGATCGGCCAACCCCAAACATCTCCGCAAGTTTCAATTCACTGGGGAATTTATCATTTGGCTTCAAAGCCCCTGAAACGATTAGGTCTTTGAGCTGTTTCACAACCTGGTAAACGACAGTCTTCTGTTTGACGGGCTGAATATCCATAAGTTCCTGGATTTAAAGTATATAGAAGATCTATCAGGTTATCGCCAATGCAAAACCGTAAAAACCTTCAAATCATCATACATTAATACTTGACAGCACGCAAGGCTGTGTTACTATACGAGTGTCATAGTGTCTGACACTGGCAGTTAGTGCTGCTGGAATATTCGTAAACGTTTCCAACAAGGAGATAACAGTATGGAAGCAACTGAAAAGAAATGGCTGACCACCAATTATCCTCATATCATTTTTGAGGACAACAACGTCGGCAGAATGAAAAAAAGAATCTTCGATGCACCAATGAGTGAAATCGAGAAGATTCTCAAAGAGTATGATGTTCCCTCTGATTCAGAATTGGGTAAAGCCGGCTGCTATATCCAGAATACACCCCGGATGGAAGCAATCGAGAAACGGCGTAAGAATGACGTGGTTCTTGTTCCTGTCGGGTGTACAGAAAACCATGGGGATCATGCAAACACCGGCCTGGATACATTTATGGTAACTCAGATTATCGAAGCGGTCCGCCGAAAGACAGCCAAAGATGGCCGTGAAGTCAACATTGCCTTCACACCCATCAACTACGGTGGTCATCCCTACCACCATATGGGAATGCCGGGTACGATGATTATACCTCCGGAAACCGTCCGTGAGATGCTCATCTACACAATGCTGGGCCTCTGGAATGACGGCTATCGCAAAATTGTACTTGTAAACAATCATGGCCATCTCTGGACTCTTGTCGATGCTATTCAAGAGTTCATGAAACGATTCCAGCTTCCTGCTGTCGTTCAGGTAATCGACTGGCACAGGGCTGTTCGGGAGTTTTTCATGCCGGTGAACCGCGAGGATTCCCTCACCACCAATTTCATTCATGCCGATGAAGCCGAAACCGCTGTCGGACTGCTGATGTTCAAGGACATGATTAATATGAAGTATGTCCGGGATGCACAAGGCGAAGCATTCCTCCCCGAAGGACATTTCGACCTCTCAGTGGATCCTTACCGCAGACCCCATCGCTGGTCTGAAGGTGAAGGGCATATAGCCATCGAACGTTTTGCCACCCCGGAGGGTGTTGTCGGAAGCCCCAGCAAGGCCACACCGGAGAAAGCTAAGCGACCTATCGCTGCCATCTGTGAGTACCTGAACCTGGTAGTGAATGATATTCTCGATGCCTTCCCTCCCGGAAAGCTGCCTGAAAAGGTTTCTTTACGGAGCGATGAAGATCTGGCCCCCTTCCTTAAAGAGCCCTGGAGCGAAGGTTGGAAATCTGTATATGAGCTTCCTCACATGGGTCCGTTCCATAAAGGCTGACTCATGAAATTCTGCACCTGCCTTTCACCAGAACCGGTTCAGTTCAGCGCCTATCCGTTCAAAGGCGATTTCGCCGAGAATGTTACGGCTATAAAAAGACTCGGTTTCGACGGAGTTGAGCTGATAGTCAGAGATCCTGATACCATTGATCAGGACGGCATCATCCAAACAGTGAAGTCCGCCGGTATGGAAATTCCTGCCATCGGGACGGGACTGGCCTGGGGAGAGGAAGGGCTGTCATTTACAGATCCGAATTCCGAAATCCGGGAGAAGGCCATTGAACGTCTTATCACTCACGTGCCGCTGGCACAGAAGGCAGGTGCGGTAATTGTAGTTGGATTACTCAGGGGCATAGTCCAACCTGAGGTTAAACCGGAAGATGCGGAAGAGTGGATGTTCACCGGTTTCAGCAGATGTTGTCAAGTTGCGGCTGACAGTGGTGTCCGAATAGCTTTTGAGCCCATAAACCGGTACGAAACTTCATTACTGAATGCAGTAGAAGGCGGCCTTGAGTTCATTGAAAAAGTCGGTGGGAAAAACCTCGGGATGCTGCTGGATACGTTCCATATGAATATTGAAGAGCCGTCCATAGAAGAAAGCATCCGCAATGCCGGCGACCGCATATTCCATTTCCATTATGCTGACTCGAACAGATTGTATCCTGGCGCAGGTCATCTCGATTTCCATTCAATACTGACTGCGTTGACTGAAACCGGCTACTCAGGATACCTCTCCGGAGAACATCGCCCGGATCCCGAACCAACCGAAGCGGCCCGTCTGGGCCTTAAAAACATGAAAAAAATCTTAGGAGAAATACAATGAAAGCAAAGGTTGCATTCCTGCATGGTCCAAAAGACCTCAGAGTTGAAGAAGTTGAAGTGCCGAAAATCAAACCTGATCAGGTACTTGTAAAAACAGGAGCCACCGGAATCTGCGGATCCGACGTGGAATGTTACGAAGGTGAATCAGCAGAAGGCCGATACGACCTGGGACCTTATACTCCAGGGCATGAATGGGGTGGAGAAATCGTCGAAGTCGGCGCCGATGCCGCCAGGAACTTCAAAGTCGGAAACAAGGTTACCGGGGACTGTGTAATGGCTTGCGGCGTCTGTCCCACATGTAAAGACGGACGTATGCCTTCAGCCTGCGAGAACATGCGGGAAATCGGCTTCCGTCCCGACTCTCCCGGAGCATTCGGCGAGTACATGGTTGTCGAGGAACAGTATGTCCATAAGATTCCCGATCATTGGACGTATGCCGACGGAGCATGGGTGGAAACTTTCTCCATCGGCTATTTCGGAATCTGGGGCAACGGCGGACATATTGATGCATCCGATATTGCCATCATCCTGGGAGGCGGCCCCGTAGGCCTGTCCGCAACAATGGTTGCGGCCACATCCGGAGCAAAAACCATCGTTGTTGATCCTTTAAATATCCGCCGGGATACAGCGATGAAATACGGCGCAGATGTCGTTGTTGATCCGTCGGAAGGCAATTTCTTAGAAAAGATTATGGATCTGACAAACGGCCATGGAGGTGATGTCTGTGTAGAGTGCTCGGGTAACGACACGGCCATTGCCTCACTGTTCGATATTGCCGCCCACAGCGGCAGGGTCGGATTAATCGGTCACTCAATCGGACGCAAGGTACCCGTCGAAATCGGCAAAACAATCTGGCATACAATGAACATTCGAGGTTCTGGTGGTACTAAAGATTTCGGCCAGAGGACCATCCGTTTTATGGACCGAATCTATGACAAGTTTGATTTTGCGGCCCTCAATACACATCATTTTAATTTCAAGGATCTGCATGAAGCCATGGACGTCGCTATTCATAAGAAAAACGAAGCCCTCAAGGTGATGCTGAACTTCGATTAGTCTCGTCGGTCGCCCATTCCTCCAAGGGCGGCCGTTTTTTTAGGATCAATTTATGAAAATAACAAAACTTGGAATCATCGGTTTAGGGCGACTGGGCCTGGAACATGCAAAAAATATCCACAGCAATATTCCTGACACCGAACTGACAGCCGTGTGCAGTGTAGTTGAGAAGGAACTGGAAACAGCCAGAACCATGTTCTCACCCTCCATGGTTACAAGCGACTACAGGGATTTATTTGCAAACAAAGAACTCAACGGAATCGTCATCGCTACAAACTCCCAGACTCACCGGAAAATTATCTGCGAAGCCGTCAAGGCCGGTGTAAAAAACATCTATACGGAGAAACCCATCGGTCTATCTCAAGATGAAATCGACGAAATCAAATCCGTGGTGGAAGGAGCCGATGGTCTTACTCTGCAGGTGGGTTACAATCACCGCTTCGACAAAAACCTGATGGAAGCAAAACAGAAAGTGGACGAAGGGTTCATCGGGAAACCGATTCTGATCCGTATTGAATCCAGAGACCAGGCGGGTATCGAGGAATTCATCGTTAAGTTTTCTCCCACCAGCGGTGGCTTCATCGCCGATATGATGACCCATGATTACGATACTGCCCGCTGGTTCACCGGTTCTGAGGCTGAAACCATTTACGGCGTCGGGGGAGTTTATGCCTATAAAGGTCTGAAAGCCTGCAACGATATGGATAACACCTCAATCATGATGAAATTCAGGAACGGGGTGATGGTGATACTCACCGCCAGCCGGAATAGCGCCTACGGATACCATGCTCCAATGGAGATTTTTGGAACGAAGGGTTCCATCCGTATTGGAGATTATTCATTTAATACCCGAAACGTATACTCCGATGAATCCGGAGTGAATCAGAACTGCAGCAAATGGTTTTATGAATACTGGCAGGAAACCTATCTCGCTGAGATGCAGGGTTTTGTGGAATGTTTGAAAAATAAAAGTGAGCCGAGAGTAAACTTTACCGATGGCTATAAAGCCGTGGAATGGGCTATTAGAGCCGATGAAGCCGTAAAAGAAGGCAAAGTGATTAATCTTTGAAACAGGAAGCTGCAGCTGTGGAGTATGAAGAATTAATCCGGTCAGACGATCAGCAGCTCTGGAAGATGATAATGTCTTCATCTGAGGCTGATACTTTCGCGGCTCAGGGTCGTTTTAAGGTTTACCCTCTGTCCCGCAGGATGTCAGGCAGCCTTGTTTTTCTCTCCCTCCGGGGGCAGGAAGGGGACTATCTTCTCATACGACATCCGGCAGGAGCCCGTAATACACTCTTCGATGAGTTCAGCGGATTTCTGAGGGAGAAGGACGGTTCCCGTCTGCTCATTTGCCTGCAGAATGGAGAAAATGCGACCGCACTGCGACATGCTTTTCCGTTTACATCACCATCCTGTATCGGCCGTAGTCGGAGCTCTTTCGGCGTCGGGGACCGTCTGGGCATCGCTTCACCAGGGCATATTCCTTTGTTTCAGGACGGTACAGTTGTTCCTGTTCTTGCTCAGCAGTCCCTGCGGGAGCTGGACCTTATGGGCCGAACATATCGGAATGTGATAGATGCCGCTACCTGGGCGGTGTTCAACACCGGATATGAAGGAGACTGGGCAGCCGATGGCGATCATCTGAAAGACGTAGATTCGGTGATTTCAGCTTTGAAGCAGGGCTGTACCATGATTACAGCCGACCTCTCGGATTACCTGTCTTTCAAATTCATGGATACAGATATCCAGACCGTGAGCAAAGAATACAGCAAACTCGATTCAGTGCTGAGGGATTCGATTGAAGCTCGTTACAGGGGCACAATCAAACTGTCATCCAGTACAGAACTGTTCTATGAGGAGCAATTACTGCAGCGGATCGCCCTAAGCTACAATAGAGCTCTGGATCACGCCGTCAAACTTTACCAGGCCTGTTGGACTGTAAAAAAAGAGTTCGATTTTGAAATTTCTATTGACGAAACCATCCTCCCCACCAGCCCGGAGGCTCATTACTTTGTGGCAATGGAACTACAGGAACGGGGAGTCGCTTTTTCCTCACTGGCCCCCCGCTTTGTCGGTGAGTTCCAGAAAGGAATCGACTATATCGGCAACACCGATGAGTTTGCATCGTCTTTCCAACGCCATGCAGCCATCGCCGGAGATCTGGGTTATAAAATATCCATCCATTCGTCCAGCGACAAGTTCTCGGTATATCCGATTATCGGCCGGCTTGTTCAGGGAGCCTATCACCTGAAAACCTCAGGGACGAACTGGCTGGTCGCTCTGGAGACATTGTCCCGTGTGGATCCGACTTTTTTCAGGAACATTTTTAGAAGAGCCTATGAAGTTTTTTCGACTGCCCGAAATTATTACCACATCACTCCGGATCCTGAAATTGCAACAGACATTTCAACCCTGTCAGATGGTGAGCTTCCTGATGTTTTCAGAAACACAACCGACCGGCAGGTTCTTCATGTCTCCTATGGCGAGTTATTCAAGGATACCGACCTGAAAGACCTGTTCTTCACACGGCTCAGACACTCAATAAAGGAGTACTGGAGTGCATTAGAGGCCCATATCGGGCGGCATCTGGAGTTATTGAGGAGATGAGGAAGGAGGAGTGCCGGTAAGTAAAATACTCCAATACTAATACTGAACAACTTCAACATTCAACATGGCAAGGCGTTCAGCATAATGTTGAGGAATCTTATCGGTAATAAGAGTGTGAATCTGGCTGAGCTCGGCAACCTGATAAATAGAAATCTTATCAAATTTCGTTGAATCTGCAATAAGATACCAGCGATGGGCCATGGAAGGGATCTTTTTATAGATATATGTCGTAATAATGGAGTCTACAGTCAAACCGGCTTTCAGATCTAAACCGGAGATGCTGGTGAATGCCTTATTAACGAAGATACTACCCAACTGAGTCTGAGGGGATTCCCAACTCGAAAACAGAGTCTGATTATCGGTACTCGTTACCTCCCCGCCGATCAGGTAAACCCGGGTTGCATTTTTTATCAATTCAGGAAGAGCGGTTATGTTGTTGGTAACAACTGTCAGATCCTGTAAGCCGGTCAATTCCCGGGCTAGCACACAGCAACAACGGCCGGACCCGATGAAAATGGAGTCGCCATCGGCAATATGTTTACGCGCCTGATGTGCCAGCGAGACCCTGAGAGGATCTGAATAGACGCCTTCGATTCCGTTTTCAAACGAAGAAGCCTCAACCAGTGAAGCCCCTCCGTAAAAACGAATAGCAAAGCCCTGAGTTTCAATCCTGGATAAATACTTTCTTATCGACACTTTGCTG
Source organism: Spirochaeta sp. UBA2779 (assembly GCA_002352375.1). Classification (GTDB taxonomy): domain Bacteria; phylum Spirochaetota; class Spirochaetia; order DSM-2461; family DSM-2461; genus UBA2779. The sequence goes on from DEIH01000270.1 coordinate 24,848, forward strand.
ATATTTAAACGTGCACTCAGATCGTTAACATACACTTTCTTCTGCTGTATCAGAAGTTCTTTAATTTCATCAATTCGGCTTTCAGACATTGTTTTAACCTTCAAATCGTAATCTGGTATCGAAATATCAGTTCAAAACAAATATAACATCAAGAATTGATATTTGTCTACTAAACGAAACTCAATCGAAACTTTACAGTTTCGATCATAAGCTATAGAATGAAATCAATTATATCTATTAACTGAAAAGAAACCAATCGGAGGGTAGCTATGAGCCGGAATGATTCGGATACAACAGTTTATATCGCGGAATTGATCAGTAGAGCACGAAAAGCGCAAAAAGAAGCAGAAGGGTTCTCACAACAGAAAGTAGATGAGCTCGCCGCGGCAATTACATGGGAAATTGCAGCGAATGATGAACTTGTGAAAGAATTGGCTGAATTCTCGTACAATGAATGCCGATTAGGTGATGTCTCTTCAAAAATTGCCAAAGTCAGCGGTAAATGCCGAGGAATTTTTTATGATGTCAAGAACGTTAAAACAGTAGGTATAGCCGAAGAAATCCCTGAACGCGGACTTGCACGAATTTCCAAACCCGTCGGCGTCATAGGCTCATTAGTACCAAGCACACAGGCGGAAATGCATCCTGTAACTCAAGCTATTTTTGTGGTAAAAGCCCGGGACGCGATTATTTTTTCACCCCATCCCAGGGGTAAGCTCACAACTTTGAAAGCAACGAACCTCCTTCGTTCTGTAATGAAAAAATATGACGCTCCTGAAGATCTGTTTCTGACAATCGAGGATCCTTCAGTTGAGAGAACCAATGAGCTGATGAAACAATGTGATCTCGTGATTGCAACCGGAGGACAACCTATGGTCCGCGCTGCCCATAGTTCGGGAACACCTGCATTTGGGGTTGGAGCGGGAAACGCAATTATTGTCGTGGATAAAACCGCCGATCTAACCGATGCAGCAACCAAAATCAAAGCCAGTAAGACATTCGACCTTGCCGCAGGATGTTCCTGTGATAACAGCGTGGTTATTCACGAATCGGTATATATGGATATGATAACCGAATTTAAAAAAATCGGTGCTCATTTGCTCAAAACGGAAGAGAAAGAGAAACTCAAGAAAGCAATTTGGCCTGATTGGCCGGCCAACCATGTAATCAATCGGGATATTGTGGCATCACCTGTGAGCAATATAGCCAAACTGGCCGGACTCGATGTTCCTGAGGGAACCTGCCTGTTGCTTGTTGAAGAAGATAAAACCGGAGAAGCGTCACCTTTCAGCGGTGAAAAAATGAGCCTTGTAACAACAATCTACAAAAGCCAAAGCATTGAAGATGCAATCCGTATCACCAATGAGAACCACGCGTACTCAGGTTCGGGACATTCATGCGGAATCTTCTCTGCGACACCGGAAAATATTGAAAAACTGGCATTGGAAACCTATACCACGCGTGTAGTTGTCAATCAGGCTCAGGCGGCAACAAATGGCGGCAGCTGGACAAGCGGGATGCCGTTTGCCCACTCCCTGGGCTGCGGTACATGGGGCGGTAATGGCCTATCGGAAAATATAGCACTTAAGCATTACCTGAATAACACCTGGGTTATCCGTGAGATTCCCAGCTTCAAACCAACCGATGAAGAACTGTTTTCCGGTTTCACACCCCGGAGGTAATAGAACCTTGAAGGACAGAATCGGAATCAACATCCTGAAAAAACGCATTTCAACTGCTGAACAGGCGGCCGCTTCAATACAAGACGGTATGACGGTTGCAATGAGTGGATATGCAATGGCGGGTTATCCGAAAGCCGTTGTTGAGATTCTTACCGAACGAAAACGAAATGGTGAAAACCTGACAATCAATCTGGTCACCGGCGCCAATGTACCATGGCTGGATGAAACCCTGGGAGCAGAGCAGATAATCGGCAGACGAGCGCCGATGTGTGCCAGCCGAACCCTGGCGGCTCAAGCCAATAATGGGTCGTTGCGGTATGTCGAGCAACAGATGAGCAAGATGCCCCGGCTGCTTAGAAACGGCAGTTTCGGAAAGATCGATGTCGCAGTCGTCGAAGCACTGGGATTTGATGAAAACGGGGATCTGATCCCCAGCAGTTCCATCGGTATGACGCATTATCTGATGGATGCTGCTGATGAAATCATTGTCGAGGTTAACACAGCGCAGCCGGAGAAACTTCGCAACCTGCATGACATCTATATTCCGGCAGCAGCTCCCGATACACGGCCGATCCCTTTAGTTCACACCAGTCAGAGAATCGGGAAGCCGGGAATCCAGGTAGATTTAAAAAAAATCCGATATATCGTCGAAACTGAAATCCCGGAACGAATGGGGATACAGCCTTCGGGTACTGCGGTAACTGAGAACATAGCCGCTCATCTGCTCAACTTCCTGGAGCTGGAGTTTCAAAAATCCAGCGGGGCACTCCCGCCCATTCAGACCGGATTCGGCAGTATCGCTGATTCCATTGCAGAGGCGTTCCAGCATTCCAATTTCCACAACCTGCAATTTTTTTGCGGAGGTATTACAAAGCCTGTTATGGAACTTCTGGTTTCCGGAAAAGCAACAGCTCTATCTACAGGTGGACTTGGTATGAGCGAGAGAGTGGAGCAAATCCTCAAAAATACACCGAATCTACAGGATTATCTGGTGATAAGAAATGGCGACATCACCAACAATGCTGAAGTTATCGGTCGTCTGGGATTGATCGCTCTGAATACCGGTATTGAAATTGACATCTACGGTAATGTGAACTCCAGCCATATCGCCGGCAGCCGAGTTGTAAACGGTATCGGAGGCGGGGCGAACTTCGCCCAGAATGCCGGTCTGTCAGTTGTTTTGATACCTTCCGAGGCAAAAGGCGGTGTTATTTCAAACATTGTCCCCATGGTTTCCCATTTGGATATCGGTGAACATGATGTCGATGTTGTCATAACCGAACACGGAGTGGCCGATCTTCGAGGGCTGGATGATGGAGAACGTGCAGATATCATAATCGCTCAGTGCGCTAGTAAAGCCTATCGGGAGCCATTGTCAGACTACCTGCAAATCGCACGAAAAAAATGCGGTGGTCATCATCCACAACTGCCTGAAGAAGCTTTTACGTGGTATCGAAGACTCAAAGAAGATGGATCTATGTTGGAGCAGCAATCATGAAAAGAATAGAACTGTTTGAAGTCGGGCCCCGTGACGGTTTCCAGAACGTAAGAGAATACATCCCGCTGGAGACTAAAATTCAGATTATTGACGGTCTACTGACTGCAGGAGTGAAGCATCTGCAGATTACTTCTTTTGTCAGCCCGAAAGCGGTACCCCAGATGAAAGATGCCATGGAACTGACTTCAATCTGCATCGATAAGCATCCTGAAGCTGATTTCTTTGCATTGGTCCCGAATCTTCGCGGTGCTGAAGCAGCCAGGAACTCGGGTATCAAATGGGTCTCCTATGTTGTATCGCTGAGTGAAAGCCATAATCAGGCTAATATCAGGAGGTCACATGAGGAATCATTTACAGAATTGAAAAGAATTCAGGAATCATACCCGCAAATGGATATCTGTCTGGATTTGGCCACAACATTCGGCTGTCCCTTTGAGGGAAAAAAGACCGAGGAGGACGTTCTGCCTTTTCTTAAACCATATGTCGATGGCGGAATCCGAACAGTCAATCTCTGTGATACCATCGGTATCGCCAACCCGGCTCAAGTTCGTAAAACCATCAATGCCGTTAAAAATGAGTATCCCTCTCTGGACTTGCAGATTCATATTCACGACACCCGCAATATGGGAATGGTAAATACACTGTCAGCTATCGAGTGTGGTGTCGATAAAGTCCAATCCACCCTCGGCGGCCTGGGCGGGTGCCCTTTTGCGCCCGGGGCCTCAGGAAATCTGGCAACAGAGGATTTGGCATTCATGCTGACAGAAATGGGATATGAACTGGATATTGATATAAATAAAATGGTTAATCTAGCCAGATTTCAGTCTGATTTGATTCCAGCTGGGCAGTTCAGCGGTCATCTCTACAAAATACAGGAGGAACGATAAATGGATAAGAAAATTACCATCGAGTCGATAGAAAGGGAAGCGGCTGTTATGCGCCGCCATGTGATTGAAATGGGATATGCCGCAGGGGGTCGAGGTGCCCATTTCGGGCCGGCTCTTTCAAGCATCGAAATTGTAGCCAGCCTGTTTTTCAAGGTAATGAATCATAATCCCTTGGAGCCGACAATGACAGAGAGGGATCGCTTCATTCAGAGTAAAGGCCATGCCTGCCTTTCCTACTATGCAGCACTTGTGGAAACCGGATACATCACAAAAGACCAAATGTACACATTCAAGGGTGACGGCAGCTTTCTGTCCGGCCACCCCAGCAGGAACATGAGGTATGGGATAGAGATATCATCGGGAAGCCTGGGAAACGGGTTTGCTATTGCCGGCGGTATGGCAAAAGCTGCAAAGATAAAAAAAGAGAAACATAAGGTCTATTGCCTAGTTGGTGACGGGGAATGCAATGAAGGCATTATCTGGGAAGCGGCCATGAACGGGGCTAAAAGCAAACTGGACAACCTGATTGCCATAGTTGACCGCAACGGGGTTCAGTTGGCCGGCAAGACAAAAGACATCATGGATGTGGATCTCGAAGCCCTCTGGAAAGCCGTTGGCTGGGAAGTCCTGATTGTGAAAGAAGGAAATGATACCGCCAGTATTCTTAAGGCCCTGGAAAAAATGAAAAATTCTCAAAGCGGGAAGCCCCATGTGATTATTGCCAACACCACGAAAGGTAAAGGGGTTTCCTTCATGGAAGACAGTATCAGCTGGCATGCCCGGCCGTTAAATAAAGAAGATTACGAACAAGCCGTCTCAGAACTGGAAAATGCGTAAACAGGAGAAGAAAATGAGAAAAGTACCAATAGAGAGACTGCAGGAATGGTCTAAACTCGGCCATCGTACAGTACTAGGAGAAACCTTGGTAATGCTGGGGGCTGATTATCCCGAAATGGTTACCGTAACCGCCGATCTGACACCCACAGCACGTTTAACCGGTTTCAAGGAAGCCTACCCGGACAGATTTTATGACGTCGGTATCGCAGAACAGAATATGATCGATTTCACAGCTGGTCTGGCTGTTGAAGGGATCCGGCCATTTGCCGTTGGTCTGGCAGCTATCGTTCCCATGCGGCCTGCTGAACAAATGCGCGTCGCTTTAGGTTATATGAATCTGAACGCAACAGTGGTTGGTATTGAAGCAGGAGTGCGTTTCGGGCCGCTGGGAAATACCCATTACGCTATGGACGACATTGCAGTAGTGAGAGCAATCCCGAATTTCACAATTGTGTCCCCTTCCGACCCTCTACAGGTTCACAAAGCACTGTACGCAGCGGCAGAATATGACGGACCCATATATATGCGCCTGACCGGCGGTCCCGGCTTTCCGATTATGTATCCCGAAGATTTTGATTTTCAGATCGGAAAAGCTATCGAATATCGGAAAGGAAGCGAAGTCGCATTCATATCAAACGGAGCCCTTCTTGGTGAAGCAGTCGCCGCTGCTGAGATCCTTCAGACCAAAGGGATTTCGGTCCGAGTAATCGACATGCATACGGTGAAGCCCCTGGATACGGTGATGCTGGATAAGGTTTTCTCCGAGAACAAGCTGATTGTAACGATTGAAGAACACAGTCCAATCGGCGGCCTGGGTGGTGCGGTTGCAGAGTACAAAGCTGGTTTTTCCGGTACACCGAAACAGGTGTTCGCCAGCCTGGGCGACAAGTTCCAGAAACTCGGTGATCATGCATTCCTGATGAAGGAAAACGGCTTGACCGCTTCAGGACTGGCAGCTCTGGCAGAGGAGAACTTGTAGCGATTCGACTCATTTTACCAGGCGCATCCGTTAAAAGGGTAAATCTCGGCCACTCTCAGCCGCTTTTGGAGGATTTCCCTGAAAGCGAAGGTTGGTATAACGGATAACGTCCTTCGGTTTTCACAATTTCATACACTCGAAGAAGTTTTTCCACAGATACATCCGGTTGAAAATTATGCGCTCCAGCCATAAGCAGACCGCCGCCCGGACCGGCGGTTTGAATCACCCGGCGCACTTCCTTTTCGACATCCTCCATTGACCCGAAGGGAAGGATATCCTGCACATC
>DEIH01000270.1:31121-41111 GCA_002352375.1 Spirochaeta sp. UBA2779
AACTCGGGATTCACAGATCGGATTTCGGTTATTACGGTCCGCAGACGTTCTTTGAAATGAGTCCTCCACATGTGGGGTGATATCAGCATACCCCGTTGAGTGCCCATATCATCACCCAGCCATATGAAATCCGCACCCATGGCGGCCAGACGCTTGCCGACGCCGATGCTGTAATCCTGAATCTGATCCATGAGTTCGAAGATGTAATCTTCTTCCATGGTAAGACCGATAAGAAATTTCTCCAGACCGATCATGTGCCAGGCCCCTTCGAATATCGTGCATTCGAGATCGCCGCAGATGGCGTAGTCTTCAGCGTAATCGTCCATTATTCGGTAGGCGAGATTGAAACGGCCGGGAGCCTCGGGATCCGGATAGGGAAAATCTCGAACTCCGGCTACGGTACACGCTTCGGCAAGAGGATATTCCACCTGTTCGACGTAATAACCAACCTTCTTATAGGTTATGTTCCATTCGTCGGCATACAGGTTTCCACCCAGATTCCGTGTCGGTGAATCCGAGGGAGCACAGGCCCCGATTCCCACGACATCGTTGCCGCAACGGGTAAGTATTTCATGAAATGACACCCGGTTCTGGGACAGCGGGGAATCAGCTAAGGTATATTTTTCGATGTCGAGAGAAGCGGCAAGGGATTCGGCGAGTTCGGGTGTAATTGTCAAATACACAGGTACACGGTCGGGTTCTTTATGATCGAAAGCCTCCAGAACACGTTCCCTGGATGTCATCGTATCCAAGTAGGGATCGAATCTCACATCAGTCATATTTCGAGTTCCACTCCTAATCCATTCCACCGATGACATTCTGGTTGAAATCGACCAACGAACCGGTCATCATTTCTGATATGTCACTGAGCAGGTACGACACGAAACCGGAGACGTCTTCGGGTTCCAGGAGCCGCTTGAAGGGTTGAGATTTTTCAGCGTCCTCAAGCCAGTTCTCAGGTTTCCCGGATGCAATCTGAATCCGGTGTTCATTGGGGGTATTCATCCATCCGATAAGAATGCCGTTAACGCGGATTCGATCCGATCTGAGAGCATGGGCGACGTTTTTTGTCAGTGTGGCCAAAGTCCCTTTGGAAGCCGAATAGACCATCAGATTGGGGGATCCTCCATGAGCCTGGTTGCTGATGATATTGACGATGCTGCCGCGGATTCCTTTCTCTTTCATATGGCGCACTGTATCCTGTATCAGGAGAAAGGGAGCTCTGGCATTTACATTCATCAAGAGGTTCCAATGTTCAACCGTAGCATCTTCAATACTGCTGCGGTCGGTGATTCCTGCAACATTTACCAGACCATGAATCATGCCGAAAGAAATTACAGCTTCAGAAACAACTCGGCGGCAGTCATCCTCGAACTGGAGATCGGCTTTGACAAAACGGCATCTGCAGCCGATGGATTCGATTTCTGAGCTTACCTTGTCTCCATTTCCGCTGTTTCTACCGCAAATCAGGATTCCTTCGGCTCCCTGTACCGCCAGATCCAGCGCAATTTCTCTCCCAAGACCCTGAGTACTCCCGGTTACGATGTAGTTGCGCCCGGCAAATGGCAAGTTGTTCTGTTTCATGAATGTTCTCTCCTAATTCCGGCCAAACTTCCGAAAACTGTAATCTCCTTCGCACCTTTATAACCCATAAAAAAGGCGAGGTTGCCGACGGGACTGATTCCCCGTGAATCGGCAAACTCACCCATAAAAATATCCCGGGCAGCGGACTACCTTGATACCTGATGCCTCATCGTGTCGATAATAACCGCAATAAGGATAATAAGACCCTTAAGAATCTGTTGCCAGTATGACGAGACACCCATCAGGTCCAGACCATTGTTCATCACCGCGATGATGAGTGTACCGACAACCGTACCACCAATCGTGCCGATACCGCCCTGGAGACTGGTACCTCCGATAACCGCACTGGCGATGGCATCCAACTCATACATGTTACCGGCACTGGGTTGGCCGGCACTGATCCTCGATGTGAGTACCACAGCGGCAATACCGCTCAGAAGACCCGCATATCCATAAACCAGGATTTTATGCCGGTCGACATTGACGCCGCAAATATAAGCAGCCTGTTCATTCCCACCAAGAGCATAGGTGAATTTACCGAATCGGGTATTGGATAAAAGAAAATTGGAGACCAGGATCACAACCAGAAAAACAAGTACCGGGACCGGGATAAAAAAGTTCTGTCCAAAATCCAGGATTGTTCCCTGACCGAGTTGCTGAAAGGAAGGTGTCAGATTGTCCACAGGCCGTCCATTGGTTACAAGAAATGCGACACCCCGGGCAATGGTCATCATTCCGAGGGTGGCAATGAAGGGTGGTATCTTGAATTTCGCATGAAGCGCACCATTGATAGAACCAGCCAATATACCCAGCAGCATTGCCGCGATAACCGGTATGATCATCGGGAGGTGCAACACGTTCCTTGCCAGCATAGCGGAGAGAACTCCGATCATAGCCACCAAAGAACCTGAAGAAAGGTCGATACCTCCGGTAATAATAACGAAAGTGACTCCCATGGCGATAATGCCGATCACCGACGACTGTCTCAGCACATTGACAATGTTCCGGAACTTCAGAAAAACAGAAGTACCGTTGCTGATTGTAAGAACAGACAGAAGAATACATATCCCTATAAAGATTAAAAGAATACCATATTTATTGACGAATGCCTTTAATTTGAAACTCTTTCCCGTTTTTGTGTCGGGTACGCTTGTATCACTCATACTATCTACCTCCGTTAAAGTGTTAGTGCCTCACCGGCAGCTAGTTGCAGAATACGCTCCTGCGTTGCGTCTTTTCGCGAGAGTTCCCCGGCCTTTTTACCTTCATGCATAACGACAATACGATCACTCATTCCGAGAACCTCAGGCATCTCTGAGGAGACCATAACGATCGCCTTACCGAGTTCAGCAAGTTTACTTGTCAACTTATGTATCTCCGATTTAGCACCTACGTCGATACCCCGGGTGGGTTCGTCAAGGAAAAGGATATCCGGCTCGGTTAAAAGCCAACGGGCAATTAAAACCTTCTGTTGATTGCCGCCACTCAAATTAACTACCCTCTGGGCCAAGCTTGGAGTCTTCAGTGAAAGAGCCTTACGCTGCTTCTCGCACTCAACTTTCATCCTTTTGAAATTCAGACCAATTTTGTTCATGAAGTTGCCGATGCTGGAATACACCATATTGTCCATAACCGACAATGGCAGGAACAATCCTGAAAGTTTGCGATCCTCGGTGAGCAAACCCATACCAATTTCGATTGCGTCCATGGGCTGATCAATCTTTACCGGCTTACCGTCCACCAGAATTTCCCCTGAATCGGGGGGGTATACACCGAATATACTCTCAATCACTTCAGTCCTTCCGGATCCCATCAGACCGGCTATACCCAGTATTTCACCCCTGCGTACTTCGAATGAGACATTCTCAAACTTGCCTTTAAGAGTGAGGTTTCGAACTTCCATCTTCACTTCACCAATCTCGACATCCAATTTTGGGAAAAAATTGGTTAGTTCTCTACCTACCATCATGGAGATGAGTCCGTTCTTATCGATTTCTGAGGCAAGTTTGGTATCGACAAAGGCTCCATCCCTCAGAACGGTTACTTCGTCTGCAATCTGAAAAACTTCGTCCATCTTATGGGTGATGTAAATAACAGCCACACCCTTTTCCCGGAGGTTGTTGATCATCCGGAACAGATGAGCCACTTCCTTTTCGGTAATTGCTGAGGTGGGCTCATCCATGATAATCAGTTTCGAGTTGTACGAAATAGCCGTGGCAATCTCCACCATCTGCATATTGGCAATACTGAGATCCACCATCTTCATGTCGGGATCGATGTCGATTCCGAGGCCTTTAAAAAGCTCCAGAGTCATCTCAGTCTGCTTTTTGGAATTAACCCAGCCGATCTTCCCACGAATCGGTTCCCGGCCAAGAAAGATGTTCTCAGCCACAGTCATGTACGGGATCGGTGAGAGCTCCTGATGGATCATGGAAATACCCAGGTTCAGACTGCTATGGATATCCATTTCTTCGTAGATGACTTCATCGAACCGTATAATACCGTCATCAGGGCGATAGATTCCGAGAAGACACTTCATCAAAGTGGACTTTCCCGCTCCATTTTCTCCCATCAGGGCATGCACAGTACCAGCTTTAACCTTGAGAGTCACATCGCTGAGGGCCAGAACCCCCGGAAATTCTTTTCGGATGTGTTCCATCTCAAGGAGGTATTCTTCTGCCATTCCTCTGCTCCTTTTGGTTGGAATTAAATAAATTCGGCGCCATATAGGCGCCGAATTACTAGTCGTTCACAATTTAGAGCAAAGCTCTATTCACCATACTTCGCCAAATACTTATCAGCGACATCGGGAGTAACAACTTCGTAAGGGATGTCCCATACTGGCGGTAAATCTTCTCCATTAGCCGCTTTGATAGCCGCTTCGATTCCGCCAGCTCCCTGGCCATACGCATCCTGGAACACAGTGACGTCGAGCTTGCCCTCTTTCATAAGATGAAGAGCATCGGGTGTAGCATCGACACCGGCGATCAGTACCTGATCCAACAGGCCGACCTGCTCAAGTGCCATAGCCGCACCAATTGCGCTCTCATCATTGTTGGCTAGAACGGCATCAATGTGGATACCTGTCTGAATCCAGTTCTCCATCAGCTCAAGAGCTTTAGCACGCTGCCATTCTGAGGTGTCTTCCCGGACTATGTTTATATCGGGATACTTCGCAAAAACATCTTTGTTACCCTGGGTCCGGCCCATCTCTGCGGGATGACCAAACTGGCCGTGAATAATAACAACATCACCTTTACCATCGAGCAGTTCGGCGATCTTCTCCGCCTGCTTGGTACCGGCAAAGAGTTCATCAGAGCCGACATAGGTTGCCAGCTGGCTGAAATAAGGCTCTTCCGGGAATCGGTTCACTGCAACCAGAGGAATACCGGCTTTTTCCACTTCAGCCATGATGGGACCAATGGAACTGACTTGAACAGGAACGATAACGATAGCATCGACACCCTGAGTTACAAAGGTTTCAATCTGGCCTTGCTGAACAGCGGGATCGTTCTTGCCGTCAACCATTGTCATCTTGACACCGGCTTTTTCAGCAGCTGCCCTGAATCCGTCATGCATGTAGGACATCCACTTGTCATCAAAGTTAGCCGCGGCGACACCGATGTGCAGCTGCTTTGCACCTTCATCTGCACCATTGGCCCAGAGACCAAAGCTGGCACTGAAGACCAGAAGCACGATCAATAACGAAACGATTCTTTTCATTTTTATCCCCCCTTTGGGATATATATTGGTTTACGGCTTTAAGCAAGCCGCTTATCTATTCGAACCGATGAAATCGGTTCGTTAAGATTACAATTACCCGAGCACTATTTCCTTCTTCTGCTTGAAGGAATCAGTCATGGCAAAGCCTACTTCAGTAGCTTTTGTTCCATCCAGTGCCGAAACTATGGGCCGGCGCTCCTCGATAATACAGTCAATGAACTCCTGTGCTTCATTCAGGAACCCTTCCTGAAAACGTTCATAAAAGTCTTTGACGCATTCCTGCCGGGCTCCATGGCCATCCAGGATTTCCACACGGCTTTTTGCAGGGGTTATTCCGATCTTCAGAATTCCCTTGGATCCGGTAATCTCCGTATGTGTGTCATGTCCGTGGAAAGCTGTCCGGCTCGCAGCGATAACAGCCATCTTTCCGTCTTCAAAGGTGGCAAGAACCACTGTATTGTCCGCATCATCAACTTCATCGAATGCCTTGTGAACGTAACTGCCGCCTTTGGAATAGACGGTTTTCACCTCTGAGCCCAGGTACCACCGGGCCAGATCGATATCATGAACATTACAATCCAGAAAAATACCTCCGGAAGACGGCACAAAATCCACCTGAAACTCTGCATATTCATCCAGATCGACAGTTTGTGATCGAACCAGAAACGGCTCCCCGATAACACCATCGTCAATCAGTTTTTTTGCATAGGCATAACTTGGATCAAAGCGCCGAACAAAGCCGACAAAGAAAACCTGTTTATTATGCCGGGAAACTACAGCTTCCACATTCCTGCATTCTTCTAGATTGACTCCCATGGGTTTCTCTGTGAAAACATGGAGCCCTTTTTCCAGAGCCTTGATAGACTGAGCAGAATGCATGGAAGAAGAGGTGACAAGAAAAACCGCATCCAGATCGGCCTTAGCCAGCATCTCATCATAATCTGTGTAAGTTTCTGAGATACCAAGTTCCTTTTCAGCCCAGGCGAGTTCTTCGGGCACAATTGAACATGCTGCAGTCAGATCGGATCCAACCACTTTATACCGAAGATTCTGCGCATGCCGCTTACCAAGACGGCCCAGTCCTACAATTCCGATTTTTACTGAACCCATTGTTCCGGCCTCCTTGATTCGTAAACGTTTACCAACATTATTATCCTCCATTTTTTATCTGTCAAGCAAAAGTTGGAATATCATACAAAGATTATTACTTAATCAATATATTCCCATAAACTACCAGCCTGAAATACTTAATATATTCAATGCGGCATCTTTAATGGCCGGTATCACCGATTTCATTATTTGAAGCCGATCAAATTGTGCAGGGTTATCACGAAGTTCATTCTGTAAACGTTTACCGAATGCCGTTCTCAATCGTGTACCAATATTGAATTTTGCCACTCCTGTGGAAAGCAAACGACGAATATCTGACTCAGGCAATCCGGAAACACCATGAATAACCAAAGGAACCGGTATGGCCTCCTCAATTTCACCCAGGCGATTAAAGTCTATCCTTGCTTTCGGGCTGATGAGGCGATGGATATTACCAACGGAAACCGCCAATACATCCACTCCGGTTTTTCTAACGAATTCTTCAGCTTCCGCGGCTTCTGTCATTTCTACTTTGGTTTCGCCGAGATCGCTGTATGGGACTGTACCCACTTCACCTTCCAGAGAGGCACCATAAAGATCGGCCAATTTCCGGGCTTGAACAGTCAACCTGATATTTTCCCTCAGGGATTTTTTGGAACCATCATACATTACCGAAGTAAAATCTGATTTCAGTGCACGCTCAAGAATATCCAGATCCCTGGCGTGGTCGAGATGCACGGCAATCCTGGTTGTACTTCGTTCAGTCATTCCCGAAAGCATGGGACCGCACAATTCCGGCGGCATGAAATCTATCATGGCACGATTCACCATGAGCAGAATCGGTGCCTTTTTTTCTTCCGCGGCTTCGATGACAGCAACAGCATCTTCATAACCGAAGATGTTAAAGCCACAGATAACCCGATTCCTGCCGACAGCATCAGGAAGTATTTCTTTGAGTGAAACCCTCATGAATCCTTGAACTTCTTAATCATGTCTCCGATTCCCGGAATAGTTTCCAGTTGATAGGCATGTTTTTTTTCAAAACTCTGAAGAAGTGTACGGGTTGATTTACCAACAAGGATAGTAAAGTAGTACATTCTGTACCCCGGAGCGGCTACAACGGGGTGATATCCTTTATCCAGAACGATGGTACTTCCATCCTTGATATGATGGACCGGCCCGAAATCGTCTTCATGGACATATGCAAACTGAGCACCGAATCCGTGAGCCGGATCGAAACGGAAATAATAAACTTCCTCAAAAGCTGACTCACCTTCCCTGTCCTCATCGTGTTTGTGCGGCGGGAATCCGGACCACCCACCGGCACCGACAGTAAACAGTTCACTGACCAGAAGACGATCGGATTTCCCGGCCTGTTTGGGACCTAGAATGTGGTAGATCTTCCGGTGGGTTTTGGTATCGTCACTTCCGTACTGCACTTTATCCACTTCTCCGGGAGTTACCCGAAATGCCTTGAGCTGTTTGTCTGTCCGGCCGCCGGCAACGACAAGATTCACACCGCTGCCGATACCAATAATTGAGGCCTTGCTTCCCGAGGGTACATAGACCCCATCAGGTTTGTCGTCGAAAAGAACCTCCCGTTTCCCGACACCGAGATAGACATCTTCACCGATCGTGATGTCGCAGGATCCTTCCATCGGAACAATCACCGTCTCATAACCCGGAACATCCGATATATACTTTTCGCCATCCTTCAAACGTACGACGTTCATATAGGTACGGGGTACAAGTGCATCGTCCCGATCGACGATCGCTTTATTTTTATTATCAAAAGGCTTGATGTGTGCGGGCATTAGAACTTCTCCTCTATAGATTCGATAAATGTCTCAAGTTCGGACATCGTAGGTGATGATGCCGCACAGGCTGTATCGGAAACAACAATTCCCGCCGCCCCGGCACCCCATCTCATGGCCTCGTCAGGTTCAATTCCAGTTAAAAGACCATGTATCAAGGCGGCGGCAAACGCATCGCCGGCACCGTAGTTTTTTTTAACATCGACGGGATAGATTCCCGCCTTCCAGGTGGCATCGTCTTTTGCGTAGGCACTGGAACCATTAGAGCTGCGTTTAACAATTACCAGTTCCGACTGTCCGGAGAGAAAGTAATCTGCCATTTCCCTATCACTCATTACATCCGGAGATGGCATCGAGTTGAGCAATATTTCAAATTCATCCCGGGTTCCCAGAATGATATCTGATTTCTCCGCGGCCATTCGGTAAACAAGTCCCGCTGTCCTGGCCGAATCCCAGGCTGAGACCCTCCAGTCAAGATCCAGAACAACTTTTGTACCAGCGGCGGCAGCTGTTTCCATAGCGTAAAGTGTTGCTTCTCTGGAAGGAGATGCAGAGAGTCCGGTACCAGTGACAACAAGAACTGCCGTATTTAAAAATTCATGTACCGGAATGTCGGCAACATCGATCTTCAGGTCTGAAGTACCATTACGGTAAAACAAAACCTGGCTGTCAACTTCCTGGCGTTCGGCAAAGGCCAGACTGGTGAGAGATCCGGAATCGTCACGGTTGAGAAACTCAGTTCCAATCCCATTGTCTTTCAGGAAATGCTCTACATAGCGCCCGAACTGATCCTCGGAAACGAGGCCGAGAAAGTCAACTTTACGCCCCAGACGTGCCAAACCTACGGCGATATTTGCAGCGCTGCCGCCAACAGATTTCTCGAAGAACTTGGATGTCTCAAGGGATTCGCCGGGATTGGCAACATACATATCGACATTGGCCCGTCCCATCACCATCACATCCCGAGAGCAGTTCTTCAGGTATTCCATATTCTCAGGTTTGTTCCACATCAACCGGCAGGCCTGTTTCCAGAGATTTTTTAGCTGCCAGGGCAATTAAAACCGAATTGAGTGCAGCTTTCTCACCCGGCACATCAGCACCATCCCTTATCGCCTTGATGAAATCTCTGAGTTCTTCTGCAAATGATTCAGCATAACGTTCGAGAAAGAAATACAGAGGTTTCTCGGAGCCTACCCTGTCCGAATCACTGATACGAACTGTAGAAGGTGTATCGTTGGCACTTTGTGCTGCACCCTTGCTTCCGAAGACTTCGGCCCGCTGATCGTATCCATAAGTCGCTTTTCGTGAATTATCAATAACACCCAATGCTCCGTTTTCGAACCAGAGTGTTGTAATGGCGGTATCAATGTCCCCTTCCCTGCCGATTGCGGGGTCAACAAGAACCGCTCCAGCCGCATGAACCTTCACAACTTCGCTGCCCGTCAGATAACGGGCCATGTCAAAGTCATGAATAGCCATGTCCATAAAAAGTCCGCCGGATACTCGCACATATTCCACTGGTGGCGGCTCGGGATCCCGGGATGTAATACGCAGCAGGTGAACATCCCCTACAGTCCCATCGACAACGGCCTGATGCAGGGCCTGGAAATTATGGTCGAATCGGCGATTGAAGCCGATCTGGAAAACAACTCCTGCCTTTTTCACCACTTCCAGAGTTTTCCTGATGACATCCGGATCCTGGTTAAGAGGTTTCTCACAGAATATATGTTTGCCTGCAAGGGCAGCTTCCTGACTAATAGAGGCATGAGTATCTGTAGGG
>DEIH01000123.1:0-13550 GCA_002352375.1 Spirochaeta sp. UBA2779
CCCGGGAAGGTTTTTTAAAAGTAACAGCCCCGGCAAGAACCGAAGTTGAATCATCCCGGAAGGCCGCCCTTATCAGAAAGGCCAACCAGCTCTTCAACGAGGGGAATATCACCACAGCAAAGAAAATATTTCTTACACTGGGGTACTCCGACGGTATTATCCGGGCGGGAGATTACCATTACAAAAAGGCCGAGTTCTGGGAGGCCTACAGACTTTACAGCCTCGCACCTTCACAAAGTAGGATGGATTTCCTGATTGAGCGAATGGCCAGTGTAATTCGGGAATGGATGAAAGATGAGTAATCTCACCCCGGAACAGCAATCTGAGATATCAGAACTCTCAAAGCAGGGCTATCAGCTCCTTAAAGAGGGGTTAACCCACCGGGCCATAGAAAACTTTGAAAAGATTATTCCTGTGCAGCCGGATAATAACTACGCTCTGGTTGGTCTAGGGGATGCACACCGCAAAGAGAGTCACTTTAACAAAGCCGGAGAGTATTACCGGGAGTGCCTTAAATTCCATCCGGGAAACAATTATGCTCTGTTCGGATTAGCAGATTGCTATAAAGCCATGGGTCAGTTCAACCGGGCCATAGAAATCTGGGAAGAATACCTCAAAAACGACGATACAAATATTACGGTACTCACCCGGGTGGCCGATGCCTATCGAAAGGTGCGAAAATTCTCCGAGTCTAAGAAAATCTACCTTCATGTTCTTGAAATGAACAGCACCAATTCCTATGCGCTGATCGGCCTGGCTCATTTGTATTACGATTTCAAAGAATACCAAGAGGCCCTGAAATACTGGAAAAAAATGGAAGATCTGATAGGAGACCGAATTGACATACGGGTACTCACGTCCATCGGGAACTGTTACAGAAAGCTGAAATTATTCACGGATGGTATACCCTATTTTAAAAGAGCCCTGGCCATTCAAGCGGGAAATTTTTATGCTTTTTATGGACTGGCCGACTGTTTCCGGGGCTTAAACCAGTCGGAAAAGTCTCTGGAATGCTGGAATCAGATATTGGGAAAAGATCCTGATAATAAAGTAATCCTTACCCGAGCCGGTGATGCCTGCAGAAATCTGGAACAACTGGACGATGCTGAAAAATACTATCGTAAAGCTCTGGATATTGATTACGATCTGTACGCAGAGCTTGGTTTGGCGCTTATTGCAAAAAAGAAGGGGAACTACGAGGAAGCCCTGGTATTGCTCAAAGAATTAATACCGAAGGAACCTAAAAACGCTCGAATCTACATGGAAACCGCCGTATGCTACGAAAAACTGGCAAAACGCAGTAAAGCCATTGAGATTCTGGAAGATTACAGGAGACTGGGCCTGAGCAGCACACTGATTAATGAGTACGCTCAGACTTTAAAATCTTAATCCTCGCCGGTTAACACCCCGCGAATACGCCGAACACCCCGGGAGCTGGATTGTTCCTTGGCAATTTTAAACGTTCCAAGTTCTCCTATAGAATCTACATGGGGGCCGCCGCAAACCTCCGTAGAAAAATCCCCGATGCTGTAAACCTTCACCTGCTCATCGTACTTTCCCTCAAAGAGAGCCCTGGCGTTCATGTCCCGGGCTTCCTGGAGGGTCATGGTTTTCAGGCTTACCGGAAGATTTGCAGCTATTTTCTTATTTACCAGTTTTTCAACGGCCTCTTTTTCTTCAGCAGTCATAGGCTGGGGATGAACAAAGTCGAAGCGCAGGCGCTCGGCGGTGATGTTTGAACCTTTCTGGGCCACGTGGTCGCCCAGGGTAAGGCGGAGTGCTTCGTGCAGCAGATGGGTGGCAGTGTGGTAGCGGGTGGACATCACCGAATCATCAGCCAGGCCGCCCTTGAATGTCTTATCGGCGCCTTTTTTCGATGTTTCCTGATGCTTCTTAAAAGCCTCATCAAAACCTGATCGGTCTACAGTCATGCCGTTTTCTGCAGCCAGTTCCTCGGTGAGTTCCACCGGAAATCCGTAAGTGTCATAAAGGCGGAAAGCCACCCGTCCGGGAATTATCTTTTTCGGGTTGCGTTGGAGATTGGGAAGCAGCTTGTCGAATTCTTTGTGCCCATGCTCCAGAGTCTTGCGGAATTGAGTCTCTTCCAGGGCCAGCTCACTGATAATCACATCCCGGCGGTCTTTAAGCTCATCAAAAACCCCTTTGTAAATCCCGATTACCGAATCGGCGATACGTCCGAGAAAGTCAATTTCAATACCCAGTTTCAGCCCATGGCGTACCGCCCGGCGAATCAGTCGGCGCAGGATGTAACCCTGACCAAGGTTTGAAGGTTTAATGCTGTTCTCATCTCCGAGAATCATGGTTGCGGTTTTCACATGGTCGGCTATCACACGGAAAGACTGTATGGTGTCTTCATTTTCTGTATATTTTCTGCTTGATATGTTTTCGATAGTTTTAATGATATCGGCGAAAAGGTCAGTTTCATAAACATTCTTCTCACCTAAAAGCATGGTGATGGTGCGTTCTACACCCATACCGGTATCCACACAAGGCCTGGCCATAGGTTTGTAGGTACCGTCGGCCTGTTTGTCGTACTGCATGAAGACGTCGTTCCAGATTTCAAAATACTTGCCGCAGGAACAGCCAGGACGACAGTCAGATCCGCATGCATCAATCCCGGTGTCGTAGAACATCTCTGAATCAGGACCGCAGGGACCGGTTAAACCGGCAGGGCCCCACCAGTTATCCTCTTTGGGAAGTTTGTAAATCCGCTCTTCGGGAATCCCCAGGGATACCCAGGTATCGTAGGATTCCTGATCGAAGGGAGCATCCTCATCTCCTTCGAAAACTGTTACCGAGAGGCGGTTTTTATCCAGTCCCAGGTATTCCCTGCTGGTAAGAAACTCATAACTCCAGCTGAGAGCTTCTTTCTTGAAATAGTCCCGAAGCGACCAATTTCCCATCATTTCAAAAAATGTGAGGTGGGAAGAGTCTCCCACAGCTTCGATATCACCGGTTCTGATACATTTCTGAACATCAACCAGTCTGGCACCGGCGGGATGGTCCTGTCCCAGCAGATAAGGAACCAGAGGGTGCATTCCGGCAGTTGTAAAAAGCACCGTCGGATCGTTCTCTGGAATCAGAGATTTCCCGGAAATCTCTGCGTGGCCCCTGGAAGTAAAAAAATCTATGTATTTATGTCGCAGTTCATTGGCAGTCATTTGCGTATCCTATCGATGTTCAGTGGGGTTGTTCAAGACTTAATGAATTAAATCAAATCAGCCTCTTCACGGATGATAATGTAGGTTCCAGCCTCTTCCCCGGCGCGTATTTTCTCCAGAAAGTCTCTGACAGCGGCATCTGCATCACTCCGGGGAACCAGTCCCATAATATCCCCTTCATCGGCCACCATAAGACGGCGGCGGGAGCTTAAGGATTCTTTAATACGATCGCGGATTTCTTCGGTCTGACCTTTGAGCAGAAGAGCAATATCCCTTTCCTCCATCTGACGAAGTATGTTCTGCAGGTCTATATCCCTCAGATGAAGAACACTGTCCATGGTGTAAAGCTTTTCTTTTACCTGTTCAGCCAATGATGGGTCGGTAACTTCGAGGTTTCCAAGAAGCCGGCGTTCATCTGAAAGATCCATAAAACGAAGAATATCGGCCAGGGCAGAACGACCGTCCATCTCTTCACTGTCGTCCTTAGCGATAAATCTGAGTTTTTCCTGGAGGGTGGTTTCAACGGTTGAAATAACCTCCCGGGATACCTTTTCGGTCCTGGCCATCCTCAGAACGATTGCTCCGCGTTCCTCATCCGGCAGGGATTCTAACAGCCGGGAGGCATGTGCAGGATCGAGATAGGACATAACAAGAGAGAGGGTTACGGAATTCTCCTTACGGAGAAGGTTGGTTATCTGATTAAAATCAAGGTCGTTGAGAAAGGCAAAGGGTTTTGAGGAAGACTCGGGGACGGCCTTTGCCACAATTTGAGCTGCTTTCTCAGTTCCGAAGGCTGCATTGAGGATTTCCCGGGCGGCATCCACCCCACCCCGGGCTCGGCGTACTTCCAGATTTCCAAAACGGTCGCCGAACTCCTCCAGAAGTTTCCCGGCCTCAACGGCATCCACCCGCCGGGTATCGGCAATCTGCCGGGCAAGATCTTCAGCTTCCCGGGGATTAAGCCGGGCCATAACTTTGGCAGCTTCGTCAGTCCCCAGAAGGAGAAGGAGACTGGCGGCTTTACTGCCTGGGTCAGTTTTCTTTCCTGCACTGCTTTTATCATCATTTTCTGAAGTAACTTTCAGAAAACCTTCAGAGGAGACGGATTTGTAGACATCAATCGGTAATTTACGCTTGCCCATTAATTTATCCTACACTTATGAAGCCTCTCGTTAAAGGGCCGATTCGCCGATAATACTGTTGATGAGATTTAAACCTTTCTGCCTGGTACTGTTCATCCTCATTCCTCATACCTTGAGTTCTCAGGCAGCAGGTATTAGTCTTCAATTCCCGTTTGTTTCCCATTTTAATGCCGAAGTGAACGGCGGCAGTGTTGTTCTAACCTGGAGGGATCCTGCAGACACAAATGATATGGTTTTTGAAATTCGCCGATACTCTCAGCCGATAACAGCTGAGAATCTCAGCCGTACAGATCTGGTGGCCCATATTGCACCGGGAATACGGGTTTTTACCGATTATCCTGATGTGGACAATTCCTGGTGGTATGCTGTTATCAGCATCAAAAACAAAAGAACGATAAATCTTATCGTCCCCTGGAGAAATACTCTTGGTATTCCGGTTACATTCAAGTCGAAGGACGAGATTCAAATAAATACCGCCATATCCAACCCGGAGGAACCGCAAAGCCCTCAACCTTCTATCAGACCCGCACCAATTCCCTTTCTGGAAGGAAGAGGTTTCCCTGAAAAAACTTCATTGAGTGATGATGCTGCCATGGCATTAGGCAGAATCCTGAGTCCTGAAATCGGCGAGCTATGGGTGTCTGCTGAAAAAGAAATTCTTAAAGCCGATTACTCAGATACAGGTGATAAATCCCAATTGGTATTAAAAGGTATTCTTGATGGAAGCTTTGACCGGAGTGACTGGCCGGCGGCAGAAGCTGAACTGCTTGAGCTTTCCACTACAGAAAATCTGCCAAAAGATATGAAAGCCAGGATACTATTCTACAAAGGAGAATGCCGGTATTTTCAGCATAATCTGGAGGGGGCTTTTCTCTCCTTTCTGGTTTCGTCAAATTATTACTATAAAGAATCCCGCCGGTGGATGATTAGAATATACAGAGATCTGACACCGGTTTCCTGAAAACAATCTACGTTTCAGCGGCTTTTCAAACGTCCGATACGCAGGCTTATTTTGTAGGAATGAGTTCCAAGAGGCGGCAGTTCCACATTCCAGCAGGGCATAAAGAAACTGGACTGATATTTACGCCGAAGCTCTCTACCCACCCTGTAATCCGCGAAGACAGGGAAGCTCCACAATTCTGCAGGTTCAGAAAGGTTAAAAAGCATCATCACATCCCTTTCGGTATCCAGAAGAGTCCATGATTCAACATCACGGTCCCTTCCCCGGCGATCTGTCCCATTGTCTTTGGATTCTTCTGTATTGATTGAAATTGACCGTTTATCCTCATCATCCGAGAGGGCCAGGTTTATTTCAGTTCCCCAGGGAAGGCTCAAGGTTCTAGGTGTGAGATTTGTGAGAAGATAATCAACTTCAAGGTTGTTACGCCTGAACCGGTATGTTTTCTTTATTTCCAGAACTTCACCACTGCCGTTCACCGGTCCCCGGCACCTTAAGGTTACCCGGGGCTGGTCTCTGACAAATTCCAGAGTCTCATAACGCTTACCCGGAAAAGGACTTCGGCTCCGATAGGAATTGCGCTCAAAACTTTCAGGACCGTCATCAGGATGAAGGATGTGATCGAGGAAGGCATGCCTGGGATACTTGTCGTAACCCTGCTCACGGGTGGCGGGAGGATGGTATTCCTCGGGGTAGCGGGAAAGAGTTGCCAGATAATTTCTGGAAACGGGGAGATAATCCAGCTCAAAAAGGGCCCCGCCCACCGGATGCACATAGGCATTGAAGTTCAGCCCGCTGTAAAGAAATTCTTTCTGCCCATCCATATCAAAATCAACCGAACTCAAAGCCGATTTGAAAATGCCTCGTTCCCGGGTGGCCTTTTCCGCCTCTAT
Source organism: Spirochaeta sp. UBA2779 (assembly GCA_002352375.1). Lineage (GTDB taxonomy): Bacteria > Spirochaetota > Spirochaetia > DSM-2461 > DSM-2461 > UBA2779. The sequence continues at coordinate 6,176 of DEIH01000123.1, forward strand.
CAAAGCTGAATAGGCGGCGTGCCGCAGTCTGCTGCTGTAGATTCCTCCGGTGGGCCCATGCCAGTAAGCGTAATGCTCCTGCCCGCGCCAGAGCTCTTCTTTGGCATTTCTTTTACGGTATTTGTCTCCCCGAAGCTGATTGGTTAGTACCTCGATGTGCATCATTTTGGCATAGAGCAGACCGCTTTCACGGTATTTGGTAAGAAACTCACGGTAAAAAGGACTGGGCCGGCTGCTGCTTTTATCGGCACTTCCGGGATTATCAAGGCGCGACCAGCGCATCAGCGATGCATAAGTCGGTCCAGGGACGTACATTTTTTCTCTGGAAAAATTGGAATTTCTAATGTACCGGCCGGGATGGACGCATTCCAGCCAGTCCCGGGAACGGTGTACGGCCTCAAAAAACCGCTCCAGCCATTTTTCCTCATAACAGACACTGTGATTCCCCTCTCCACCGAGATTTCTTCCATCAATAATCAGGGACACGACCACTTCTTTATCTTCAGTAGGTTCCAGAGTCCTCAGACTCTCCAGGATGTGTTCCGGTGGGACTTTAAGGAAGCGTTCGGTAAGAGAATCCATAACAGGAAAGATAACGACTGTTTTACCCTGATCCTCGGCGATAACAGGAGATTCGGGCTTGAATGAGGGAACAGAAGGAAATGCCCTTTCACTTAAAAAAACATAATCCATACCGCTGGCTCTCAAGGATGAAGCCAGGTGAGCTTCCCACACCTGACCGGTTATCCAGCTGCCTCGAGAGCGTTTGCCGAACTTTTTACGCAAGTAGGTGGTCATCACCTCAGTCTGCCCCACCCTGTCCGGAGCGGGAACAAGGGGCAGCATGGGATCCCAAAAACCGCCGCCGAGCATCTCGATATTTTTTCTGGACATCATTTCACCGAGAACAGTATGAAATTCAGGGTGTTTTTTTTCCAGCCATTCAAGCAGGGGCCCGGCATAGAATAAAGTAGGACGAATTTCGGGATGGTTATAGATCGTTGTTAAAAACGGTTTAAACGCCTTCTGGTAGACATCTTCAAAGAGGATTTCGGTTTCTCCGGAGGGAACCGTGTTACTGGTCCCGAAAATCAGCTTTACTTTGCTCATGCATTCCGGGTGGCGGTACAGCCGCCCACATTACGAGCGCTGCCTGACAGCCCTAATCTTCCTTCACCTTGTCTATTTGTATGATACATTTCGGAGGGCAGGCAGCGGCTGCTGCAGCCCGGCCTTCTCCCCTTACCCCAGTATAACCCAGGACAGAGAGATTGTCCGTAACAACATACCCGGCATCAGGAAATTTCCGCTCACAGATGCGGCATCCGATACAACCGGCTGTACACAAGCTTTTTGTTATCTTGGCTTTATCGTTGGAATTACAGGAAACAAACCAGTCAGCATCCGCCGGAATCATCTTCATTACACCAGTGGGACAGACAGCCACACAGATTTCACAGCCGATACATTTATCAGGATCGACAACAACAAGTCCGTCTCCAGTATAGTCGATAGCGTTTACCGGGCAGGATTTCACACAAGAACCAAGCCCCAGGCAGCCATATTTACAGCCTTTATCGCCGTCAAACTGCATATGAGCAGACTCACAATCGGCATATCCAACATATTGAAACTCTTTAACCGCCGCTTCATCCGTTCCAAGGCAGGCCAGTCTGGCAACCATACGAACGGCAGACTCATCGGCTTCCAGACCGAGGAGAGCGCTCAGGTTTGAGCGGGTTTCAGCTCCGCCTGGACCGCATCGTGAAATATCACTATCTTCCTCCGAGGCCAATGCTTCGGCATAACCTTCACAGCCTGCGTAACCGCAGGCCCCGCAGTTCAATCCCGGAAGCAGATTATTAAGGGATTCCACCTTTTCATCTTTTTCCACTTTCAGTTTCCGGGAGGCAATTGCCAGACCCAATCCGAGAAGAGCAGCAAAAACGGTTGTTGATAAAAATGCGGCGATAATTCGTACGATACCTTCCATCGCATCAGCCTCCGATAAGATTCGTCAGCAGCGCATGGTCGAAGGCCATAAAAGCCAGGGCCATCAACCCGCCGGAGATAAACGCAATAGGTGTACCCTGAAGAAACTTCGGGACTTTCTCCGTATCCAGACGTTCCCGAATCCCGGACATGAATAAAAGAGCCATCAGAAAACCGGCCCCTGCGGATAATCCGGCGATAAAGCTTTCCATGGGTCCGTAACTCTTGTTCACACTTATAAGAGCGATACCCATAACACCGCAGTTTGTGGTAATCAGAGGGAGATATATGCCCAGAGCCTGATAAAGAGGGGGAGAATATTTACGTACCGCCATTTCTACCAGCTGTACCAGAGTGGCGATAACCAGAATAAAGGTAACCGTCTGAAGAAAAACAATATTCAGCGGTATAAGAATGAAGTGCTGCAGGGCCCAGGTAATCAGGGCCGCAAGGCTCATCACAAAGGTAACAGCAAAACCCATACCAACGGCACTTTCTGTATTCTTGGACACCCCGATAAATGGGCATAGTCCCAGAAACTGGGAAAGCACCAGGTTGCTGATAAAAACGTATGTAATAATTATTCCAATGTATGTCATTTGTTTGTCACCTCACCGAGCCAACGGAAAAAGGCCTGCAGAAATCCCACCACAATCAGCGCTCCTGCGGGGAAGGCAAATACCAGTGCCGGTTTATCCACCAGTCCAGGAATACGGATAACGCCCCCGTCGGGAAAAATTGTGATGGTTCCGGCCCCGAGAATCTCCCGAACAAGGGCTATGGAGATGAGTCCCACGGCAAAACCGATTCCCATGGCGATGGCATCCACAGCCGAGGCCCCTACGGTATTTTTACTGGCAAAGGCTTCAGCACGGCCCAGAATAATACAGTTTACAACTATCAGGGGAATGAAGATTCCCAGAGATTTGGAAAGAGCCGGGAAATAAGCCTGCATTACGATATCAACCAGTGTAACAAAGGAGGCGATGATAACGATGTACGCCGGAATATGAATATCCTCCGGAATCTGCTTACGCAGAAGACTGATAACGACATTCGACCCCAGAAGTACAATAAAGGTTGCAGCGCTCATTCCCAGAGCGTTGTTTACCGAAGTGGAAACAGCCAAAGAAGGGCAGAGCCCCAGGGCAAGTACAAATATCGGATTTTCCCTGAGTATACCTTTAAACAGATTTTTCATCATCGGCCCTCCCATTCTTTAACCAGGTTGGAACCGTCTCTCAATGCTTCGGTAATGCCTGTAAAGGTGATTGTTGCACCGGAAACTGTATCTACATCACTGCCCAGATCATTTTTGTTCCGGGGTACAGGTTTTTCACCGCCGGTTCCGATAAAGATTTTCATATAATCGGGGTTTTCAGCTTTCTTGCCGAATCCCACAGTTTCGCTGTTGTCCATCAGCCTGGCCAGGATAATAGACCCATCGGTATTGTACGAGGCAACCACCGTCAGCGGTCCTCCATAACCCGAGCCTTCAAGTTCAAGAATCCAACCCTTATTACCGTCAATGGACCATCTTTTTTTTACACCCCCGGCAGGATGGCTCTCGGCTTCTCCGGGACTTTCGCCTGAGGCCAGTACTGTGAGAGCCTTGTTCAACTCGTCTGCTTTACGCTGGGCAATAACTGGTTCAGCAAAATTGTTTACCACCGAGAGCAGCAGCGCGGCTACCGCCCCGATAATACCCAGTCTCAGGGCTTTGTTTGCCATCTCGTTCATGAAGAAACCCCGTAACGTTTCGTCTTTGTAAAGCGGTTAATCAGGGGAACCAGTATGTTCATAAAGATAATAGCCAGGCTCACCCCTTCTGGAAGGTTTCCATATCGCCTGATAACAAAGGTGAGAAAACCGCAGCCGATTCCGAAAACTATACGTCCTTTCCGGGTAAGGGGGGAGGTTACCATATCTGTTGCCATGAACAGGGCTCCCAGCATCAATCCCCCGGCAAAAAGATGGAAGAGCACATCCCCTGAAAACAGTCCGCCGCCATACTGCAAACCGTCAAAAGCCCACATAAACAGGGCGAAACTCCCCAGATAAGTTAGGGGAATTTCCCAGTCGACAACTTTGATAATTATCAATACCAGAGCACCGATGAGCAACAGAAGAGCCGACATCTCACCTAAAGATCCGGCCATTTTACCGAGGAACATATCGGTGTAGGTGGTAGGAATTCCCGCGGATTCCAGAAGCCTCATCGGCCCGTCTATTCCAGGGGAAAGACTGGACATGGCCACTTTAAGGCTGCCCAGGGGGGTGGGTCCGCTTACTGCATCCACACCGCCGATACCCGGGAGTGTCCAGCTTGTCATGTCGGTTCCCCAGGAGAAAAAAACAAACACACGCCCGGCTAATGCCGGATTCATCCAGTTTGCACCCAGGCCGCCAAAGCTCCATTTCACCACTGAAATGGCAAAAACCGCCGCCACCACAGGGATAAATACGGGTATCTCCGGGGGCATATTGAAGCCGATCAGAACACCGGTAACAACAGCGCTGAGATCGTCCAATGTGTTATTCCGTTTAAAGGCCAGATTCAACAGCCCTTCAGTAAGAACCGAAGCGGCAACAGATGCAGCAATCACAATAGCGGCATGCAGGCCGAAGAGTACTACACTCCAGATTCCAGCCGGTGTAAGTGCGGCAAGAACCCACAACATAACCTTCCGGGTGGAGCCTGGTGCATGAATCTGGGGCGAAGTGGAAATCAGAGGTAGACGATCCATCAATTATCCTTTATTCCTCACCGAGAGCCGCCTTTTACGGCCCCGGGCGGCTTTGAATGCAGAAACCAGGGGAATATGAGCCGGACATGCGTAGGCGCAAGATCCGCAGAGCACGCAATCATCAAGTCCGTATGCCGTGGCCTCATCCAGTCTCTCATGTTCAATATTCTTAAAAATGGTTGTTGGTGATAAACCCATTGGGCAGGATTCGATACAACGACCGCAGGAAAGACATGCAGTAGGGGCAAAATGCTTCACCTCTTTATCTGTTAATGCCAGAATACCGCTGGTACCCTTTATTACCGGCGAATCCAGATTGCTGAAAGTAAAACCCATCATAGGACCGCCGCTGATAAACTTGGCCGGTTCTTCAGTCAGCCCACCGCATTCCTCGATAAGATCGCGGATGGAACTGCCTACCCTTACACGGATGTTAGCCGGATGAGCAATGGCTCCGCCTGAGATGGTAACAACCCTTTCAATCACAGGTTTATCATCCCGAAGGGCTTCACAAACAGATACAAGGGTACCCACATTGGCGTTGATTACCCCCACTTCGATGGGAAGTTTTCCTGAGGGAACCTCCCGGCCGATGGTTGCTTCTATGAGGTTTTTTTCAGCTCCCTGGGGGTATTTAACCTTCAGAGGCATAATTTCAATACCTTCTGGTTCCCCTGCGGCCTTGAGAACTTCGATGGCATCGGGTTTGTTCGCTTCAATTCCGATGATAACCCGTTTGGGGCTCAGAAGTTTCCTGATTATCCTGATGCCCTCAATAATATCCTCTGTGTTCTCCAGCATCACCCGGTGATCGGCTGAAAGATAGGGTTCACATTCGGCAGCGTTCACCAGAAAGACTTCACAGGTTCTGCCTTTGGGTACTGAAAATTTTACATGGGATGGAAATGTTGCTCCCCCCTGGCCTACAACACCGTGATTTTTAAGAATTTCAAGAATCTCGGTATTTTCCATGGATACCCAGTCCCTGTCTTCATGAGTTTTGCCCAGCCGGGAAAACTCTCCGTCCAGTTCTATAACCGCAGCCTCGGTTTTCATGCCGCTGGGAAGATAAATACTGGTAATCTCTTTAACCACTCCCGGAATGGGAGAATGTACCGATGCAGAAATAAACCCAGCCGGTTCACCGATCATCTGCGCTTCTTCAACGTGGTCTCCCGGAGCAACAAGAGGTTTGGATGGTGCTCCGATGTGCTGTGAGAAAGGAACCACTGCAGTGGCGGGCAAGGGAGCATTACGAATGGGTTTATCAGAGGTGTAGCCCTTATTACCCGGCGGATGAATACCGCCTCTGGCAAAACTACGGAATTTTTTCATGCGGCCTGAGCCCTCCTGCGAACTGTCAATATCGGCTTGTAGATACTCCGTTCCCGTTTATCTGTACGGATCGGAAAAAGCGTCAGCATCAGCATTACCAGTGCGGCAAAACTGTACAGAGTTATTTGTATTCGATTTGGGCGGGTTTCATCAATCCCCGGCAGACTGGAAATTGTTAATACCGGTGAAGGGCCGCCTAAAGAGGCAAATAAAAGACCGGCCCCCCGGCTTAATTCCCGATTGAGTACCGTATCAAACCAGGATTCATCATAGGTTTTCACTGTATCATCAGACGTGTTAATCCTATTTCCGTCTTCCTTATAGCTGCGGATTTTCAGTGAATCACCTGGCATGGGCAGACGGTATTCTCTCCCGTAAAGAAACCCCTCCTGAAAAGCAGTTGAGCTGAGCAGCATTAAGACATCCGGAAGGTTGGAAGCTGACTGTTTATCGGACAGACTCAAAAGGGCACTCAGACTGTCAAAACCCTGCTCCGCCTGCCGGGCGTAGGGAATCGGCGTAGGAGAAACAGCCCCGGTATTCCCGGTGTAAAAGAACGGTAGAAAAAACGTCCCGGTGATAATAATTAATGTAAGCAGTGAAAAAACCGCTGTAGATGAAAAAACAGAACTATTTTTAACCGGCTGCATCAGGGAGAGAGGTTCAAAAAGCTGATGATCATTGTTTTTTCGTAGAAAAGATATTTTTTTGGTACGTCCGGATTTTTCGGGTTTATCATGTTTAACTGATTTACCTGTTTTACCTGACATCCCGGGTATAAAGTACACAAGTTCTGATACCAGTACTGCCAGAATAAAAGGCAGGTAGTCCACTCTGCCTGAGAGAAAAAAAACTGAAACTACAGCCGAAATAAAACCGATATGGACGGCAATGGAATAAAACTGTCGAAAGAGCAGCCCCCTCCGGCGGTGATTCCCCGGTGAGAGGAAAAAAACAAGAAGAAGTGGAAATACCATTGCCGACCCGGCAGACGCTCTGAAAATAAAAACAACCAGCGGCAGAATAGCGGCCAGTCGTGCCGGCGAAAAACTCCTGTCTCCTGTTCCAGAGGCAAAGGTGATAAAGAATGCAGTAAGTATAAAAATCAGTCCGGGGAGAACCCCCCCTGGAAAAAAGCCTCGATCGTCCAGGAGCTTCCAGTCTTGAAAATTGTCAATTCCGGATAACAGCTTCCTGTAAAACCTGAGAGAACGGTTATCCGGCAGATAAACCAGCGGGGAATCCCCGGATTCGAAAAGCTCGTGAAGCCGGCTAATGTAGGGATCGCGCCTGGGATCGCC
>DEIH01000123.1:13604-18512 GCA_002352375.1 Spirochaeta sp. UBA2779
GTGTTGTCAGCAGTTAAAAAACCGCTTAAACCTGTATTTTGAAAATTCTTATCCACCCGGCTTAAATCAGTTCCTGGAGAAAGTTTGAGGAGATACCAGCCGGGCCAATACAGGGATTCAGATTTGAGGTGTCCGGAGAATAGAATAACAGGAATCGATAACGCTAAAAAAAAATACAAAGCGATTTTTCGATAGCGTTTCCAGATTTTGGAAAAAGGCACAGATTCAGACACGTGCACCATTTTCTGTGAGGGTGATTACAATGTCAAGCAAAGTACTTTTTTTATGATGTCTTGACCTCAGGCTGGAGAAAACCTACCTTCAATGAAAAGAGGCTTAAATGGGGAAAGATGAAAGTACCGCTCGCCGTCGGGCAGGGGTAAAAGACCGCCTCCGTCAGCTGGTAGGCGGCACAAAAGTTTACGCCCTGGTGGGTAAGAGCGGTACCGGTAAAAGTTTCAGAGCCAAACTCGTGGCGGAAAACTACAACATCGAGTACATCATCGACGACGGTCTTCTCATTCAGGGCAACAGCATCGTTGCCGGAAAATCCGCCAAACGCGAACGGATATACATGAGCGCCGTCCGTACAGCCCTTTTTGACGACCCCCTCCACCGCCACGAGGTGGTAAAAGCCATCAAATCCCGAAAAATAAGAAAAATACTCATACTGGGAACCTCCGAACGCATGGTGGCCCGCTCAGCTGAGCGCCTGGGATTGCCCCCGCCGGCCAAGGTGATACTTATTGAAGAGATAAGCTCAGAAGAAGATATAGAAAAAGCTCAGAAGTCACGCAACGACGAAGGGAAACACGTTATACCGGTTCCCTCCATCGAAGTGGAGCGGGACTACCCGCATCTTCTGGCCGATTCCATCAAGGTTCTTATTCATAAAAGCCGGGGTTTCAGCTTTAAAAAGGGCGGTAAGCATAAAGTTTACGAAAAATCGGTGGTACAGCCCTCCTTCCATGGGGGAGACAAGGGTAAAGTAACTATCAGCGAACATGCCCTGGGACAGATGATTGCCCACTGTGTTGATGAGTTCGACGGAGAGCTGCTGGTTAAAAAGGTAAAAATCAAGCCCTCCCACGGTGTGTACCACATGAGAGCGGAAGTGGAGATACCCTTCGGTCATCGTCTGACAGACAACCTCCTCGAGCTGCAAGACTATGTGGTAGACCGCATCGAGAAGTTTACCGGCATTATGATTGCCGAATTCAATCTGGTAGTTGCCGAGGTGGCCAAACGGGATAAAAAATGGATTTCCAGCAATCATGAAACCCCGGATGTTGAAACAACAGATCACCTGAGTAAACCCGAGGATTCATCCCCCGATTAAACATCCGATATTTTAGAATCTCTCAAACTCTTCGATGAAACCCTTAATCGTGGATATACCCGAATACCAGAAGTCCGGAGATTCGATGTTGAATCCTGCGGATTTACCGACACTCACCGCATCCGCTGAGCCTGTAAGGCGTAACAGCTCCCTGTAGCGAGGTGCAAAATCCCCACCCTCTTTACGGAACTGGGTGTAGAGACCCAGGGCAAAAAGCTGCCCGAAAGCGTAGGGGAAATTGTAAAAAGCCAGATCCGGGGAATAATAGTGACCCTTGACAGCCCACATCCACTCATGGCGCTTACCTTCCTCCAAAGTATCACCGTAGGTTCTATTCTGGGCATCCAGCATCATCTCTCGAAGCTCTGAGGGACTCAGCTCCCCATCGGGCCGGCAGCGCATAAGAGCCGATTCGAAGTGAAATCGGCTTAAAATATCCACAATCACCTGAGAGGCGCCTACAAGGTAGGTATCAATAATTCCCGGTTTTGAAGATTCGGCGGAGCGGTCCAGTGCCGCCCTGAAAACAAGGGTTTCGGAAAAGATACTGGCGGTTTCCGCCAGGGTCATCGGGTATTCCCGGTTGATGCCCGGGAGATTTTTCATCACCTCACCGTGCCAGGCATGTCCCAGTTCGTGGGCCACAGTGGACACCGAATCAAAGCTGCCGTCGAAGTTGCACAGGATGCGGCTTTCCCCTCCATTACCTGCCAGGGGAAGGTGGGTGCAGTAAGCTCCACCGACTTTCCCGTTCCGGGGCGAAGCGTCAATCCAGCCTTCTGAAAAGGCCCGTCGGGCAAAATTCCCCATTTCAACCGAAAGGGTATCAAACATCTCGGGGATAAAGCTGCTCACCCGTTCCCAGCTCCAGATTTCCCCGGCAGAATTTGAATCACCGGAGATAATAGGGGCAAAAAGGTCGTACCAGGCCAGTCTGGGGAGACCCAGCATCTTTGCCTTGGCCCGGAAATACCTGCGGAACAGGGGCAGGGATTCAGTCATTACCCCGAGCATGGCATCAAGGGCCGTTCGGGAGAGACGGTTCTGTACCAGAGATTTCTCCAGAGTGCTGCCCCAGCCCCGGCGGGTATTCAAAGTAACCGTGGTGCCTTTTACCCCGTTCAGGGCCGCCGCGAAAGAAACTTCGGCGCCCTTCCAGGCAGCAGTTTCCTCTTCCCAGGCACGTTTTCGAACCTTTCGGTCCGCATCGTATGCCAGGGAACGCAGCTGGGTAACCGTCTTTTCACTATCGTCCCAGGGCCGGCTTAAGGATGATGAGAGTCTGGAATGCAGACGGTCCCAGGCATCTCCCCCGCATCGCTGAAGATCCGCAGCCAGAGCCTCTTCTTCCGGAGACATCTGCCTCTTAGAGAGAAATACCTGCTCATCCAGCCAGAACCTGTAGTCCGGCAGGGATTCATTCTTTAAACCCGGCAGCAGGGAGCGGAACCTCACCAGAACGTCTTTAAGTGCCAGGCTGCGCTCTTCCAGATCGTCCATCTCCCCCTGAGCCGCCTGGTTAGAGGTATCCATCGACCAGGCAGCGTAAACATAGGAACCCAGATTTTCCGAAAGGTCTAAAAGACGATTCAAACTCTCAAGAACTCCGGTAAGCCAGTCTGAAGCCTTAAGTTCACCTGATTCCGCCTGTTTTAAAAGGCTCAGGACCGAAGCGGAAAGGGATACCAGTTCATTCTTGTCCGCCCTGTAGGTATCGGATTCAGAAGAGGGATAAACACTGCTCAGATTCCAGGCGATATCTTTCATAACAAACTCCTCAGACTCCCCGTCCAATCCCGCGGTAGGTAAAACCATTTTCCCGGGCCAGTTCGGGGTCAAGTAAATTCCGGGCATCCAGAATAACCCGCCCCCTCATCTTTTCTGCGGCAAGCTCCATATCCAGAGCTTTGTACTCGTTCCATTCCGTCATTATCACCAGAGCATCCGCGCCCTCAAGGGCCTGATAACTGCCGGAAAAACATTCGGTTTCGGGTAATAACATCCGGAAATTATCCGCACCCTTGGGATCGTGTGCCCGAACTGCCGCACCAGCCTTTAAAAGTTCTGCAACCACAGTCAACGAAGGGGAATCCCTTACATCATCTGTTTCCGACTTGAAAGACAAACCGAGAACCGCCACAGTGCGGCCGGAAAGTTCCCCCATCATTTCCTTTAAAACCTTAACAACATGTTTTTTCTGCTCTTCGTTGGCGGCAATCACCGATTTAATCAGAGTCATATCCACCCCGAAATCATCCCCGGTACTCACCACCGCCATGGTGTCCTTGGGGAAACAGCTGCCCCCGTAACCCGGCCCGGGGTGAAGGAATTTACTGCTGATCCGCCCATCCATCCCCATGGTTTTCGCCACCTGATGGATATCCGCACCCACTGCATCCGCCAGATTCGCCATCTGATTGATGAAGGTAATCTTGGTGGCAAGAAAAGCGTTGGAGGCGTATTTTATCAGTTCCGCTGTCTCCAGGCTGCACCAGATGAAGGGTACGGAAATCAGGTTCAGGGCCCGATACACGCTTTTCAGCACCTCTTTTGCCCGGGGAGAATCAGTTCCGATAACCGTACGGTCGGGGTGGAAAAAGTCCTGCACCGCCCGGCCCTCTCTGAGAAACTCCGGGTTGGAAACAACATCGATATCCGCATCCGGGTTTCGGGAACGAATACGTTCATCCAAAGCCCTGTTGGTTCCCACCGGCACCGTGGATTTGGTTACAATTACCGTGTAATTTTTTGTATTGTCGGCGATGGTATCCACCGCAGACTCAAGGTAGGACAGATCCGCCGAGCCGTCTTTTTTCGGGGGTGTACCTACGGCAAGGAACACAACATCCGATCCCCTTACGGCAAGGGCGACATCCGTTGTGAAGGAAAGCCTGCCTGATTCCAGATTCCGTTTCAGATAGTCCTCAATTCCCTGCTCGAAAATAGGAGATTCACCCTCTTTGAGCCGGGCAATTTTTTCCGGGTTTATATCGGCCCCCACAACCCTGTTTCCAAAGTCCGATAAGCCGATAGCGGCTACCAGACCGACATAACCGGTTCCGATTACTGTGATATCTTTCAAATCAAACCTTCTTTATTTTAAGTGACCTCTGTCACGGGGCCGGGAATTATTCTTTTCGCTTCTATTCACTTTTTTTTGGTGCTTCAGAAGGCTTCCGCCGGCGGTGTCTCCGTCGCTGAACCGGAGAATCCGAACTCTCGTAATTCCGGGGCCGCTTCCTGGGAATCTTCAGGCCATGCTCCTTGAACATCATTCGCACGGCTTCCTCAACATCCCGATTCGGCTGCACAAGAGGTTTTATAAGGTCTTTCATCGTGCGGAGAATATCCGGATAAACCGGGCCCGTCTTTCCAGAACCTTCAAACACACCCCTGGACTCAAGGGCTTTTCCGCATAGATGGTAAATCATGACACCCCGGCTCAAATCTCTGGAAATCAACTTCTCATCCAGCTGCCCCAGGCTTAAGAAGGTGTCCTCCCGGATGGAAAGAGGGATATTGGGCAGCAGACAATCAATCAGGTTGTAACGTTCCATCAGGCGCATAAT
>DEIH01000063.1 GCA_002352375.1 Spirochaeta sp. UBA2779
TCCTGCCGGTTACTGGATTGAAAATGATGTTGATTAACGCGCTGATACCCAGAAGTGTGGCCAGATACTCGGTCTGCACTCCATATCTCAGAATGAGGAGGTAAGGACCGAAGGTAAACGAAACCTGTTTCCGGGCCCCGTAAAACATTTCAAGTCCGTAGTACCGGGTGAACTTTCGCCGGATATATAGCCGTTTTCTCTCCAGACTGCCCGATGAGCGGCTCATGCCCATTGATGCGATAACGGCAAAAAACACGATCAGAGCCGTAATAGAAAGGATAATCACAAAACCCAGACGCCCGCAGTTTTCCCGATCCTGCAGTACCTTTGGTAGAAGAAATATCAGTGATACCATAGCCAGGCCAAGAACCTGACCGGCATTTTCCACCCCTTTGAGAAATCCCAGAGCCCGCCCCTCTTTTCCCGGATCCGCCGAGTGGATGGCGTAAGACCGACGCACCGGCATAATCAGATGCTCGCCGGTACTCCAGATAGTAAGAAACAGTACCGTGGGAACAGCGCTGGTTCCCAGAAAAATAATGCCGAGAACACCAAGGACAGATATCGATAAAGCAATACGGATGAGGTTCCTCTCGGCCATACGGTAAAACGGAGCCAGAAGAAGAAAAAGCAGCAAACCGGGAAGCTCCCGGAAGAACTCCACCACTCCTCTGCCGGCCTTACCGATTCCAATCCAGGCCAGATAATTATCCTGTACACCTCGAAACAGCCCGGCGGCCAGACCGAAGAGCAGCATCGAGAGTAAAAAAAGCGAGTAGTGTTCAATATGAGATGAACCGAACTTATCCTTGAAAGAAAGCCGGGGTGCCGGTTCTTCCACCTATGTTGTACGTCTGAGATCGGCCTTGCGGTTGATAGCCGGAAGAATTACCTTTCTCATGCGTATCGATTTCGGTGTAACTTCCACCATTTCATCATCCCGGATGAACTGAATGGCCCGTTCCAGAGTCATGGGCATCACCGGGGTTAGAATCACAGCATCATCTTTCCCAGAGGCTCGCATATTGGTAAGCTTTTTGGTTTTACAGGTATTCACATTCAAATCGTTGTCACGATTATGTTCCCCGACAATCATGCCTTCGTACACCGGATCTCCCGGGTTAACAAACATCAGCCCCCGGGGCTCAAGGTTGAATAGAGCGTAAGGAACACATTCTCCGGTTCTATCGGCCACCAGAGAACCGGTAAACCTGCTGGGAAAATCACCCCGGAACTCCTCATATCCATCAAGAGACGAGTTGATAATCCCTGTTCCCCGGGTATCTGTAAGAAACTCATCCCGATAACCGATAAGCCCACGGGAAGGAATACTGAATTCCAGCCTGGCCCTGTTTCCATCATGACTCTCATAGTTAATCATTCGGCCTTTACGCTTTGAAAGTTTCTCGGTAACCACACCGGTGAAGTTATCATCACATTCCACATAGAGATGCTCAATGGGCTCTATTACCTTATCGCCGTCTTTTTTGAAAATCACCTTCGGCCGCCCGACGTTCAGCTCAAACCCCTCACGCCGCATGGTTTCCAGGAGTATCACCATTTGGAACTCTCCCCGGCCTTTCACCAGGAATCCGGCTTTTCCGGGAATATCCTCCACCTGCATGGAAACATTGAGCAAGGTTTCCTTTATAAGGCGTTCACGGATTTTACTCGACTGGACAATTTTTCCCTCTCTTCCAAGCAGGGGAGAGGTGTTCGGAGTGAACACCATGGATACGGTTGGCTCATCAACGGCAATTCGCGGCAGGGCCTTAGGGGCAACTTTACTGCAGATAGTATCCCCGATATGGACGTTATCAACCCCTGAGAGAACAACAATATCCCCAGGAGAAGCCAGGTCTGTTTCTTTGAGAGAAGGGCCGTCATAAGCCTGAAGACGAGTAACATTGAGGTTGGTTTTCACTCCGCCTTCTCCCAGACAGACCAGGGCCTCCCGGCTTTTCACCGAACCGTGAATTACCTTACCCACCGCCAGCCGTCCCAGAAAATCCGAATAGGAAAGATCGGATACCAGCATCTGAAAGGGCTCTGATTTTTTGAAGGAAGGGGGGGGTATTTCATCAACAATTGTATCCAGCAGAACATGGAGGTTATCCGACTCCTCTTCCAGGTTCTTCTTGGCTACCCCCGATCGGCCGTCTGCAAAGAGGATAGGACAATCCAACTGTTCCTCCTGGGCATCCAGGTCGATGAGAAGATCGTGAATATCATTGAGAACTGCCAGTGGGCGGGCATCCGAGCGGTCGATTTTATTGATAACGAGAACCACATGAAGACCGGCTCTGAGGGCCTTATCCAGAACAAAACGGGTCTGAGGCAGCGGGCCTTCCGAGGCGTCAACCAGTAGAACAACACCGTCCACCATGGAGAGGGCTCTTTCCACTTCACCACCGAAATCGGCATGTCCCGGAGTATCCAGAATGTTGATTTTTACACCCTTCCAGTGTATGGCACAATTCTTGGCTGCAATTGTGATTCCACGCTCACGCTCAAGATCCATACTGTCCATCAGACGCACTGTACCCTTCTGTCCCTCCCGGAAAACACCGGCCTGCTGAAAAAGGGCATCGACAAGAGTTGTTTTCCCGTGGTCTACATGAGCGATAATGGCAACATTTCTAAGCTTTTCATTAAAGGTGTCTCTATGCATGGCGCAACACTAACTTAAAGGGCCTTAAGAGAACAGGGGGTGAGGCAGGCTTACATCAGTTTGACGATAACTGTAATAAATCCGCCGATCAGGGTAACAAAAAGTCCGGAAATCAGGGCAAACATCCCGTTGAAACGTTTGTCCATCCGCTCAAAACGTTTGTCCACCTGTTCAAAGCGTTTTTCC
>DEIH01000012.1:0-8019 GCA_002352375.1 Spirochaeta sp. UBA2779
ACTTGAACGCCGTTCCGGCCCCCTGATTCGGGTAGGAGAGATTTCCACCGGCTACCAACCTAAGAGCGTCCGCTTTGCCCCGGATGGTAAGTCACTATTTATTGCCAACCTGGGAGACTTCACAGCCCTGAGTCAATTCAATCTGAACCCGTTGTCTCAAATCCGCACGTTCCAGGTTCCACAAGAATACCGCAGGGATTCCAGTTTTGTGGAAACTCTGATACTCACCGGACGAAAGGAAATCTGGATTTCCCAGATGACCCGCAATATCATTCACATTTTCGATATAAATACCGGGGAATATCTGGGAGGAATCGAGGTAAGCGGAGTGTGGCCGAAAGTACTTCTGGCCACAGAGAACGAAAAGCGGGTGTATGTATCCTGCTGGGATTCTGAGACTATTGTTGAAATCGATACAGAATCCAGACGTGAGATACGAGATTTCAAAACAAGCGGAATACCCAGGGGCCTGGCATTCTCACCAGACGGGAAAGATCTTCTGGCAGCTATATTCTCAAGTTCCGGTGTAGACCGTATCGATATAGAATCCGGTGAACTTTACACGACATACGATGCCTCCCCCGGCCGAATAACCGCCATGAGGCATATCGTGTATGACAGATTTCGGGAAGAGTACTACATCACAGCGATGGCCGCCCGGAGAGTTTATCGACTCTCTGCAGATGGAATGTGGCTCGGATGGTGGGAGGTAGGCGATAAGCCGAATACCTGTGCCATATCTCCCGACGGCAGCCGGCTGTTCGTCTCCTGCAGGGGACCGAATAATCCCGATACCGGTTACCTTCATAAGGGATATGAGTTCGGAAAAATATTCGTGATTAACCTGATTTCAGGAGAGGTTGAAAGTTGGATCTGGGGGCAGGATCAGCCGACAGGCCTGGATATCAGTCCAGACGGCCAGTATCTGGCATTCAGCGACTTTCTGTCTCACAAGCTGGAACTCTACAGGATTACCCGATCGTATCAGCCTGCAGCGAGGGGTGGTCGGTAATGAATGGGATCATACTTTTGATGATGCAATCTGCAGAGCCAGTCCCAGGGAAGCAATTTTCACTTCTTCAGTATCAGAGCGGCTCGTTAGTACAACCGGAACCTTTGCACCTGAGAGTATCCCCGCCGATGAAACACCGGAAAAAACTGTCAGAGATTTGTAGAGTACATTTCCAGCATCCAGGTTAGGTAAAAAATAAATATCCGCATCTCCGGCCACAGGGCTGTTTAAACCTTTTATTGCAGCCGCTTCCCGGGATGCAGCAACATCCAGAGCAAATGGTCCGTCTGCCACTACCGTTCCCAGAGCACCACTGTTCAGCCAGGTTTTCAGCTCTGCCGCATCAACCGTACTTTGAATTTTAGGGGATATTTTTTCCACCGGTGCCAAAAGGGCTATTTTCGGTTCTCTGATGCCCAAAGCCCTGGCGGCACCGATTACATTGCTGAGTATCCTTTTTTTGGCCTCGACATCCGGTATTATATTGATAGCAGCGTCTGTTATCAGGAAAGCCTTTCTATTTCCTATTCCGGCAAAAAAGCCGATGTGGCTGAGAAGAGATCCTTTTTCGGTCAGTCCGATTTCCTTATCCAGGATGGCCCTTGTAAAAGAAGCCGTTCCCACCAGGCCTTTCATCAGAACACCGGCTTTACCTTCAGCGCATAAACCCGCTGCGATACGACAGATTTCCGCTTCATCAGAATCTTGAGAATCCACAAGCACTGCATCTCCGAAATCCAGCCCATGTTCTTCGGCGATTTGAAGTACTCTGTCCTTGTTTCCCACAAGGGAAAAATCGACACCCGCAGCCAGACCGGCAGCTACCGCTCCAAGAACCGCAACATCATCGGCCCCTGCTACTGCAACAGCCCGAGATCCGCTGTTGACATGTGCAAAAGAGGTAATAGTATCAAAATTTAGTTTCTTATTCATCATTTAGAATACTTCTTTAGGGGCTCTTCTCCCCGAAGGACCCGATATGCACCTTCTGCGAGAGCTTCCATTTCCCTTTCTCCGGGAACAATCTCAATCGGGGCCATCCAGCCGCACATGGTTTTCAGTCTGTCCACCACCAATTCTGAATAAGCCATGCCTCCGGTGAGTATAACAGCATCCACTTTCCCTTCAAGAGTAGCACCATGGGCGCAGATTCCCTGAGCTATCTGCCTGCATAAAGCTTCAAAAACAACCGAAGGCTGAGCCCGAAAGGCTCCGCCGGTCCCATGAGGGGCATCCATCTGATTCACCAGTTCCCTGATATCGTTGGTTCCGCTGTAGGCGACAACCCCGCCGCTGCCTTTAATCATCTTCCGTATCTCTGCTTCAGACTTTCCGGATTTGAAACATAGGGATACCACCTGACCCGTGGGCAGTGTCCCCGCGCGCTCAGGTGTAAAAGGACCATCTCCATCCAGTGCGTTATTCACATCAACCACCCGGCCGTTTTTGTGGGCACCAATGGAGATGCCTCCACCCATATGGGCCACAATAAACCGGGAATCATCGTAAGACTTCCCGATACGATCGGCTACCATCCGGGCCACACTGCGCTGATTCAGGGCGTGAAAAACGCTGATTCTGGGCAGCTCCGGATGTCCGGAAAGCCGGGCCGGTTCATCAAGTTCATCCACCGCTACTGGATCAACGATATAGGCCGGACAATCCGCCCTGTCAGCAATTTCCCGGGCCAGCGGGGCCCCCAGATTACTGGCGTGGGCCCCATGTCGGCTGCTCCGGAGATCGTCCAGCATGTCGGGACCGACTTCGTAGATACCGCCATCCAGGGGATGCAGCATCCCCCCCCTACCGGCTACCGCATCAAGATTCTCAATTTTCCAGCCCTGCTCCCTTAAGAAACGACGAATTACCGCCTCTCTGAAAAAAAGCTGATCAAGTAGAGTTTCAAAGGCACGCATATCCCTGTTACTGTGAGATGTGGTTGTTTCGGCAAACTTCTCAAGGCTGCTAAAGAGAGCCACCTTGGTGGAGGTGGAACCAGGATTGATTACAAGGATTCTCTTTGTATCAGGAAGCATGGAACTCCTCGGCAGCTTTCACCAGCTTCAGATTCACCTCCACAAGCTCTTTCTTTTTAATGGATTTGGGAATAACCGATTTCAGAGTTTGAATCCCCGGTACTCCTTTCTCCAGTAAATAGAGGGAAAGCATCACAACATTGGCCCCTTTGAGAAATCCCGCCTCTGCGGCCATGTCACTCACCGGGGCATACACAACTTTTACATCGTCCCGCTTTACTTTACGGTTTATCAGAGAACTGTTTACAACTATCAGCCCCCCGGTAATAACAGTATCCTCAAGGGTATCCAGGGAAGGACCGTTCATGGCCAGAAGAGCCGTAGGACGGTCCACCACCGGAGAACCCACCGGTTCATCTGAGATTACAATACTGGCATTGGCCGTTCCGCCTCTCATCTCCGGCCCGTAGGAGGGAAGCCATGTGGCCTCCAGACCCTCCCCTATGGCCGTGTTGGCTAAAAGCACGCCGGCAGACATCACACCCTGCCCTCCGAATCCGGCAATCTTCACCCGGCATTCGGTTTCAAGATTTTCACCTTTTCGGGCCTCTTCTCCATGATTGGAACCCAACAGCGCTTTCAGCTCCTCATCATCTATCAACGGCATCCGTCCGGTGCCTCTGGTACCCTCCTCCCGGTCCCGGAACCGCTTAANNCTGGAAAATAGTCTCCATGGTGTCTTTTATCCAGTTTCTGGATTGAGTGGGGGTAAGTTTCCACCCTACCGGGCAGGGAGAGAGTATTTCAACAAAACTGAAGCCCCGGCGTTCCACTTGATTTGTAAGGGCTTTACGGACTGCTTTCCGGGTTTTCATCACCCCGGCAGCATTACTGAGACTCGTACGTTCAATAAAGGCCGGACCATCCAGAGCATCCAGCATCTCAGACATATGAATGGGGCCGCCCTCCCGGTCGGCAAGGCGCCCTAAAGGTGTAGTGGTTGTTTCCTGACCAAGCAGGGTTGTTGGTGCTAATTGACCTCCGGTCATACCGTAGATGGCATTGTTCACAAAGAACACGGCCATATTCTCTCCCCGGTTTGCCGCATGAACAATTTCCGCCGTACCGATACCGGCTAAATCTCCATCCCCCTGATAAGAAATCACAACCGCATCATCCAGAGACCGTGCCACCCCGGTTCCCACTGCAGGAGCCCGGCCGTGGGAACACTGAATATTTCCCGTGTCAAAGTAATAATAGGCAAAAACCGAACATCCCACCGGGGAAAGCAAAACTGTCCTGTCTTTAATCCCGAAATCTTCAATAGCTTCAGCAATCAGTTTATGAACAGTTCCATGCCCGCATCCCGGACAGTAATGGGTAGTTTCAGACTCCGGTCCCCCCTGGCTGCTTTTTCTCTCAAAAGTATCGTAAAAACCCTTGGGCTTGGCATGTTTAACCATTGAAGTCCTCCCTTACCCTGCTTGCCAGTTCCTCAGCACTGGGAACCATACCGCCATACCAGTTGTATTTCCGTACATCACAGCCGCCCCTAACCGCCAGTTCCACATCCTGAGCCATCATCCCGTTGTTCAATTCCGCCACAGCAATCAGTTTCACCTGCCCGGCAAGCTCGGCAATGCGTTCAGAGGGAAATGGAAACAGGGTTATCGGCCGGAGCAACCCGACTTTCAACCCATTCTCCCGAAGGTGAGTTACTGCAGTGGAAGCCACCCGGGCCGTTATCCCGAACGCAACCAGAAGGAATTCAGCATCTTCGGTTTCAATTTCATCCCAATCGGTTAAATCTCTGGCTGCCCTTGCATACTTTTCCTGCAGCATGATGTTGAGTTCCGACATACCGCTCTGATTCATCACAATAGAAGTAATCAGATTCTGCCGGCTGGATTCGTCCCCGTATACCGCCCAGCTCTTTCTGGCTCCATGACGGACAGCAGAAGGAAATCCCACCGGTTCCATCATCTGCCCCACATAAGCATCAGTGAGAATGATAACAGTCATTCTGTAGGCATCTGCAATGTCAAATGCCCGGTAGGCAAAATCCGTCATTTCCTGGCCTGAGTAAGGGGCCAGAACGATGTTATGAAACGAACCATGTCCCCCGCCCTTACAGCACATGTTGTAATCCGACTGCTCCGGCCAGATGTTTCCCAGACCCGGGCCTGCCCTTTGGACATCAACAATCACCGAAGGCAATTCCGCCCCGGCAAGATAGCTTAAGCCTTCGAGCATCAGAGCTACCCCCGGCCCTGAGGATGCGGTCATTATCCTTCCACCTGCAGAAGCCGCCCCGTAAATCATGTTTATCGCACTTGTTTCGCTCTCCGCCTGGAGAAAGGTTCTCCCGGACCGGGTAAACAGGTTGGCAGCCCCTTGAGCTATTTCACTGGCCGGAGTAATCGGATAACCGAAAAAATGAGTAGCTCCTCCAAGAAGGGCCCCCCGGACTATGGCATCATTACCTTTTATAAGAACTTTTCTCATGAATCGGTCCCCTTAAACACTGTCAGGGCTCCAGGCTCCGGACAGACATAGAAACACATTCCGCATGCCGTACAGTTAACTGAATCAAATCGAACAGCTTGATATCCCATGGCATTGATAGTACTCCCCAGCTCCAGACAGTGTTGGGGGCATGTCTCAACACACACCCTGCAGGCTTTGCAGAGATCCTGATTTACTTCAACACGGTTTCCACTCACTTGTGCCTCCCGGATATATCTTTATATTGCTGAAAAAAGTTCATCTTCACCCTCACCGAAAAAATTGATGTTACTCAAAGACTCACTTACACCATCCGCCACCCTGGCTACATTGATGTGATGCCCCGGGCAGCCCAGTTTTCCACAGACAATAATGGTATTCAGACCGCCGGGAAGAGAAAGTTCTATACCATGTTTTTCTTCACAACCGTCAATCGGACAGTTCCAGGGAACCATCAGACTTGAACCATCTGCAGGACTGAAAGCTTCAAGGGTTTTCCCGTTTGAAAAGTCAGGAATGAAACTGTAAAGTTTTGCGTGGCTGCCCCAGTAGGCGTCAACGAATATTAAACCTTCAGAACTACCCACTTTCACGTGCAACTTAATCGAAGGTTCACCATGAATGCGAACAGACTCATCCATCAGGCTGTTGCCGTTTGTGTCTGTTACCCGATCCATAACCAGATAGGGAGATCCATGCCGATTAACCAGTTTGATGCCTTCAGGCAGAATCTGAAGAAATTCCGTGGGAATATCTTTGGGAATAAGTTTCATCAGAAGCCTCCTGGGAATCAGTATAAACCAGCCAGCCGGAATGTGAAGTTGTTTTTTAGCAAATTAGTCATTTCTGTAACGAGGAGCAACGCCATAACTGCCCGGAACGATATATAAGGTCAATTTAAAAATATTTCATTAGTGTTTTTTATAAAATAAACCATAAATACAGCCAGACAACATCCAGATACTCGAACCATGAAATAATTGACAAAAGAAACCCTTAACAAAGCTGTAACTTGACCCTTCTCCTTCAGCCCCTTATTTTAAACACTAGGGTGCTGGAAATCAGTGCCCGGGAGGTTTCATGGCAGACCAGAACGTTACTCCCCAGAAATTCGGTGGACGCAAAATAAGCGGCGGCCTTTCTATGGGAATTATCATCATCGTCATTATCGTCATTGCCGTTTTTTCCAGCTTCTATACTGTAAACGCCAATGAATTAGGTGTTGTTACCCGTTTCGGGAAGTACCACGCCACAGTAACCAACGGACTTAACTGGAAAATGCCTTTCGGCATCGACAGTGTTGCCAAGGTTACTCAGACTGTACAGGCAAAGCAGTTCGGATTCAGAACACTTCAGGCCGGTGTTTCCACCACCTACGACCAGAATGACTGGTCTTCGGAATCGGAGATGCTCACCGGAGATTTGAATATCGTCGATGTTACATGGATTATCGAATACAGGATTATCGACCCCAAAGCCTGGCTTTTCAACGTGGATAATAGAAGAATCTACGGATCCCGCACCGAAGACAACAGGGATAAAACCCTCAGAGATGTTACACAATCCGCAGTTAATCAACTTGTTGGAGACCGTGCCATTCTGGATGTGATGAGCACAGAACGTGATTCCATCGAAGATGAAGCCAAAGGTATGATTCAGGAAACACTGGACTCTTACAATCTTGGGGTGAAAATCACCCAGGTAAAAATGCAGCAGGTTGTTCCCCCGAAGGGTGAAGTTCAGGACGCATTTGAAGATGTGAATAAGGCCATTCAGGACCGAAACCGTCTCATCAATGAAGGTGAACAGTCCTACTACGCCGAGATTCCGCGTATTGAAGGTGAAGCCAAGCAGAAACTGGCTGAGGCTGAAGGTTACAAGCAGGCCCGTATCAATAAAGCAAAAGGGGAAGTGGCTCTTTTCAGTGCCATCTACCAGGAATACCGTCGTGCACCTGAGGTTACCCGGGAACGGTTGTATTACGAAACTCTTTCCGATGTACTTGCCGACAGTAGTAATACCGATCTGATCGACAAGAGTCTTGATAACTTCCTGCCTCTTAAGAATCTCAGCTCAGAGGGAGGGCAGTAAGATGACTAAAAACGTTAAATCTCTTGTCATATTAATCGTTATTGTTGTGATTGTGATTGCCCTGCGGCCATTCTTCATTCTTCCCGAAGGTGAACAGGCTGTGGTTACCCGTTTCGGACGTATTACCAAAATCCACACCGAAGCCGGTTTGAAACTGAAGATGCCCGCTGTAGATAAGGTGATTCGCTACTCCAAGAAAATTCTCTCATGGGACGGAGATCCCCAGCGGGTTCCTACCAGTGAAAATCAGTTTATCTGGGTTGATACAACAGCCCGGTGGCAGATTGTTGACCTTGAAACCTTCTATCAGAGGGTTACGGTGATGGATCAGGCCTATTCAAGACTGGACAATATTATTGAATCTGCGGTGCGTACTGTTGTTTCAAAATATCCCTTGAGTGAATCGGTCCGCTCAACAGATAAAATTCTATCTTC
>DEIH01000012.1:8120-10025 GCA_002352375.1 Spirochaeta sp. UBA2779
ATTAAGTATGGCCGAAAGATGCTCTCTGACGAAATGATCGCAAGCTCCCAGAAATCTATGCCGGAGTATGGAATTGAGCTGCTGGATGTTGTTATCAGGCAAATCCGATACTCTGACGATCTGACTCAGTCGGTGTACGACCGGATGATCAGTGAAAGACAGAAAGTGGCCACCGGATACCGTTCCGATGGTAATGGATTGAAGGCCGAATGGCAGGGACGGCTCAACAGGGACAAGAGTATCAAGCTTTCAGAAGCCGACCGTCAGGCAGCTATTACCCGGGCTGATGGAGATGCCCAGGCGGCAAGAATCTATGCCGATGCCTACAACCTCGACCCTGAGTTCTACAGCTTCTGGAAAGCTCTGGAATCCTATAGAGAAACTCTACCGGGTCAGAAGAAAGTACTGAGTACGGATATGGACTTCTTCCGGTATCTATACAAGGTGAAATAGTTTTCAATCCGGCGGTCTGTTACCGCCGGCTTTAATTGCCAAACGAAGAGAGAGAAGTACCCTTGGGTATTTCCGATCAAGTGCAGGCAAAGCAAGGTATGATACACCGCCCTTAGGGCGGAACGAGTTGCCAAAGGCAACTCTGGGCCCAGGGCTTGCCCTGGGGTATCAGACCTTTCATTCTCGTATATAAGGCCGCTCTCCCCGGAGAGTGGTCTTTTTCTTTTTCCCCTATTCGTGTTATTCACTTGATATGGACCAATCCACAAGAAAACAACTGGACATTGCATCACGTGCTTCAATGTTCACCTATGCCAACACCGCTGTAATAATTCCCATCAGCCTTCTGGCCATTACATCAGAAATGGGCTTTTCATTAACTCAGGCCGGTTTATTGAGCCTTGTCGGATCCGTAATACAATTTGCAATTCTTCTTGGCTCCATTCCCCTGGCTGCAGCTTTCGGTAAAATCCGCCCGTTACGTTGGGGAATCTGGGTTCTGGGAATCGGGATGCTGCTCTTTACAAGGATTACAGGATACATCAGCGCACTGTTGGTTATCACCATAATAGCTTCAGGCCAGGCTGTGATCGAGGCACTACAAACCCCTCTTGTGGAAGATATTCATCCGGATGATGATGGTTCCAAACAGGTTTTTCTTCATGCCTTCTGGCCCATGGGAATCATACTGGGAACCCTGATTATGGGAGAGGCACTCTCCCGGGGTGTGGACTGGAGAACTCTCTTTCTTATACTCAGTATCATCAGTATCATCGTTGGAGCCACTTACCCACGAAAATCCAGAGCGAAACTACCCGAATCCAGAGCTGAGTTTTCCCACGCCGGGGAGATTCTTTCCCAGCCTCTGTTCTGGATTTTCGGTATTGCGCTCTTTTTTGCCGGAGGTGCCGAAGGCGGTTTCACCTTCTGGACTGCAAGTTTTATTCAAATTGAATACGGGGCTCTCCCCAGGGCTGGAGGTTTGGGGATAGCTTCTTTCGCCCTGGGAATGGCCTCCGGGCGTCTTCTGGCAAGCCGGCTGGCAGCAAAATTCGGACTCAGAAAGATTCTTATCTTCTCTATTTTGATAGCCCTGATCGGGGCTGTCACTCTGTACTTTGTGAGTAATCTGATTACCCTTTATTTCCTGATGGTATTTATGGGACTCTTTATAGCACCAACCTGGCCCTTGATACAAACCTACACGGTCCGCCGCCTGGGAGCTGACCCCACCATGGTGATGGTCTTTCTCTCCTGCCTGGGAATTTTGGGGTTCAGTACGATGAGCTTTATCATGGGATTCATCGGTGATTTGAGCAGCCTCAGGATGAGTTTCCTGACGTCCCCTGTCGCACTGTTTATCCTTCTTATTCTCTTATTACTGGAAATAAAGATTAAACCGGTAGCAACTTAAACATAAGTGTTCTGCTCACTGAGCAGGGCCATCCCTTT
>DEIH01000111.1:0-23156 GCA_002352375.1 Spirochaeta sp. UBA2779
AACCTGATATACCATTGCACCTTCGTCCGCTTTATAACCAAGGGAGTCAGCTGACTCTGCAACTATCTCGCCGAGGCTCACGCCCAGCCATCCGTAACGAACTTCACCATTATCAATAAGTTGTCTGATACTGGTAAAAGTGTTATTTACTGGAATTGCAAATCCCAGGCCGATGCTTCCGCTGTTTGGAGTTGTAATAAAGGTGTTGATACCCACAAGCTCACCCCGGATATTTACCAGAGCTCCACCGGAGTTTCCCTGATTTATGGAAGTATCGGTTTGGATGAAATCGTTGATATTATCCCCGGGACCATCCTGACGTCCGAGGGCGCTGACTATCCCTGAGCTGACTGACTGGGCGTAACCGAAAGGACTGCCGAAAGCCAGAACCCAGTCTCCCACATAGAGTTTATCCGAGTTACCAAGACGAATAACCGGCAGATCCTTATCGGGTGAAGAAAATTGCAACAGAGCCAGATCTTTTCGTTCATCTTTACCTGCCAGTTCCGCAGGCAGGGTACTACCACTATTCAGTCTGATATAGATTTCCTCGGAATTACCGACAACATGGGCATTTGTTATAACAAAATAGTCATTATCCCTGCGTTCAACGATAATTCCGCTTCCCAAACCCTGGCTTTGAAAGTATTTCGGACTGCCATTTTCATCCTGGGGATTTTGAAAGAAATCATTCCAGGGCTGGTCGATATCTCCAGCCTGGGTAACTTCACCTTCAGACTTGACTGTAACCTCTACTACAGAGGGAAGAACTTCTGCACTGACGGCCCTGAAGGCCTCCTGAACCTTTTCGGCTTCGGTGAAAGGAGAACTTTGCGGCTGCTGGGCCAGAACCTGCTGAACCGGCATGAATGAAGGCCTCAGCCATGCCAGGGTAACAAAAAGGGCATAACCGGCAAGAGCTCCTATCAGAAGACCGAAAAGAACAGATCTTCGAGATGAATTTTTCATCAACTCCCCCAGAAGGTCAAAACTTCCGGTGATTTTCCGGTTATCAGAATGGTATGCTCAAAATGAGCACTCAAGAGACCGTCGGCTGTTATTACAGTCCATTCATCTTCCAGAACCTCAACATCTGCAGTTCCCGCATTAATCATGGGTTCAATGGCGATAACCATACCCGGTTTCAGTCTGGGGTTCAGTCCGCGTGACGGGTAGTAATTGGGTATTTGCGGATCTTCATGCAGGGACAGGCCTACTCCATGGCCACAGTAGCTGTAAACAACACCATATCCATAGGGCTTTATCGATTCGGTAACTGCTTTTCCGATATCCTTAACCCGATTGCCGGGCCAGCAGACGTCTATGGCGGCTCTTAAGGATTTCTCTGTCGCATCAAGAAGGCGCTGTGTATCCGAGGCTATTTCACCGACGGCATAAGTTTTTGCTGAATCACTGAAATATCCATCCAGAATAACCCCTATGTCACAACCGATGATATCCCCTTCTTTCAGCGTATTTCCATCGGGAATTCCATGAATCACCTGGTCGTTCACTGAAGTACAAACCGATGCAGGGAATCCACCGTACCCGAGAAAAGCAGGTATACCTCCGCCGGATTTAATGGTTTCCTCCACAACTCTGTCAATCTCGAGTGTGGTTATCCCCGGTTGTATGAGTGTGCCTATACGGGAAAAGACAGCTGAAAGAAGATTCGCTGAACGGCGAATGCCATCCTGCTGCATGGTATTTTTTATAGATATCACGGTTTTACCTCGTTTAATAGTTCCCCGGCACCTGGGTGTTCAGGGATAATTGCCAATATTTCTCGGGCTTTTTCTTTCGCATCTTCCAGTCTGCCGGAATATTTGAAAAGAACAGCCTGCATATACAGTAATTCAACCCGGTCTTTATCACTCAGATCCAGTGCTGATATATTAACGCCCGAAAGATCGTCCAGGGCATTTTTAATTAAAGATTCTGATTTTAATCTGAGGACAGCTGAAGCATTCGAACGGGCTTTTTTCCCTCTATTCCCTGAAGATTCCAGATTTTTGTAATATATCGATTTCAGAATATCTTCACGCTTATTTTCAAGATTCTCGATTCTATCGTTTAAAGGCGTATCCCTGAATTGGGGGAAACTTCTGTAGGATTTTATAATGTCCAGCAAAGCTGCATCCAAAACAGGAGTTTGTTCTTCAGGAATAATCCCGTCATATTCTGATTGATAATGACGTTTTAGTACTTGCCCTATTTCCTCAGATGCCATTACTGCAAAAAGTGCAGAGTCATGGAGGGCTCTCCAACTATGCTCTCCCAGAGCAAGTTCGCGGAAGTCATCATACGGACTGATTCCATCACTGGAATCTGGAACAAGATTGAGTAACGCCAATCCTCGAGTGGCATCAGCTGCAAGACGCCAGGAGAGTATCCATTTCTCATCAGGGAACACTTTCAAATACCGGTCTACGGCGACATCAACAGAGGAAAAGTTCCTCCGGGAACTCATATAATTTAATAGAAACGTTGTGAGAATACGCCGGTCTGCCTCCTGAACCGTATCATCAGCTATAACCGCATTAAAGAGTTCCCACAACCTGGCCTCATACAACCTGGGAGTAACGGCCTCAGGATCGATGTCAATTTGGGTAATGCCCAATACCGGACTGCTCTGCAGGGAGTTTCTTATCAGCCTTCTGGCAAGAGCCGGCTCATCATCAGATTGATTACGGGCCCAAGCTGCCTTCACCTCGTTATTATACGGAAAAAGGATAAGAGCCCGGGTGAGTGTTTTCCGGGATTCTCTCTTATTACCTGAAGCAGCTTGCTGCACCGCCAGATTTGTCCAGAGTCTCCAGCTATCAGCTGGTATATCTTCGGGAATCGGCTGTTGTTCTTCTTTCTGCACTCCTTCCGTACTGTCTGTTATCTTCATTTCGAGGGGATTTGAGAGTATAATCTGAATGGCTTTTCCCCATTTCTTACCAGCTTCGTTTAAATCCGTAGCCCTGCCCTGAAGTAAATACCTGTCCCAATAAAGATCTCCGGAGAATTGAAGAGACTCCCAGGTTGTGGTTCTTCTTCTGTCACTATCCACAATTCCCTTCTCCAGCCAATCTATAGCGATATCTTCATCACCATTATCAAATGCAACAATGGCCAGGGCTGTATAAACTGAGTTACGACTGATGGTGGATTCATCAGACCATAAACGCTCATCATTCAAAAGGGTTTCACTTAGGCTGTAAGCTTTTTTCGGATTTCCATTCAACATATAAAGGAGTGCTGCATCAAACGTGAGTTCAGCAGACTGTGTAAGAGTTGCTGCTTGAGAAAGGAATTCAGGATCCGATTTACTCTCCAGTTGACCTATAAAAGATTGAACATCTTCATCCGAGCCGCCTACAGCGGCTCGAAGATTAACTTCTGCTGTAAGGAATCTCCAGTTATCACCTGCAAGTTCCACATATTTTTTAGCTTTTTCCACATCTCCGGATTTGAGCAACCCCCATATCCAATATGCAGAAAATTGTCCGCCACCGGGAATTGCGCTTGCACTGCGGCCGGCGAGAACTGTAAATAATTTATAGTCATCTTCCGTTGGATTTCCCGGAATTGCTTCCAATGCGGTTTTGAGAATACTTTGCCAATGATTGGAAGATACCGCATGCCTGGAAGCTTTGAGGAGCTGAGTTCTTATCTGTGATTTATTACCATCAGCAAGTGCCATCCTGGCGGAGAATAACGCATCATCAAATTTCTGCTTTTCAGGAACACGAAGTAATATCAACGTAATACTGACAGTGAGGGCTACCAGTATAAGAACAGCGGCCAGTATAGAAAGTAACCGGCCGCCTTTACCGTTTATCATACATATTAGGATAGAGTTGCTTTACGGATACCGTCAAGAACACCGTTCACGAATCGGAAAGATTCGGGTGACCCGTATTTTTTTGCAATTTCCACTGCTTCATCGATAGTTACCGAAGAAGGAATATCTTTTTGGAATACCAGAGCATACGCACTGGTTCTCAGTATTGCCAGATCGACACGGGAAAGCCGTTCAAAACTCCAGTTTTTCAAATGCTGTCGAATGTACTTATCAACACTCTCAAGATTCTCAACAGTTCCGCCGACTAACAATGACGCAAAAACTATTGTTTTCGTGTCGGGTTTCCCTTCTATCCATTCAAACTTAAGTAATTCATCCAAATCAGTGCGGGATTCCTCCCATGCATATAATGCCTGAAAAGCAGCGATACGTGCTTGCCTGCGGGTACCCATTGTTATTAACGATATTCCCCGAAGTAGTTTATAGTTGCCCTGTCCCGTAAACCGGAAATAGTTTTCTGAGTTACCTCATCAAAAGTTTTTTGGTATTTTGCAGCATAAAGAATCTGCTCAAGATAGGAGCGAACCTCAGGATCATCTTTGGGAAGAAGTTGTGCCGCCTTCTTTTCCGTTATCTGCAGGATGTGATAACCGACATTTGATTTCATAACATCACTGATATCACCGACATTCATTGTAAATAATTTTGTCATAAAATCATTACCGTAAAGCTGCTCTGCAACTGTATCACCTTTCATAACCGGGCCAATCAAGCCTCCGCGTCCCTTGGATACATTATCTTCAGACTCGGAAGCTACTAGCTCAGCAAAAGTAACAGAAGTATTCAAAAGACGCCGATGGACTTCCTGAGCTGTTTCATACTTTGCTCTGGCATCCGCCGGTGATAAATCCTTTACATTGAAAAAAATATGATTAAACCATACTGAATCAGAAACAACAAACTCTGAAACACGGCGCTGGTATTCGGTATTAAGTTCATCCGCACTGGCAGGACCGATAGCCTGAAAGGAAGCCGGATCGCTGGAAGTAATAAACTTTTCCGCTAACAGCTGATTCCTGATGGTGCTTTCATACTCCTCAATACTGAGACCCTGCTGTTCAACAACCTGCTTGTATTGCTGTTTATCAGTCAGTTGGGCACCTGGAGGGATTGCACCCATAGACTGGAGCTGCTGAGAGAGAAGCCGCATACCGGCCTGTTCCACCTCTTCATTGCTTATCTGAATATTTTTATCCGCTTCAGCAGCCTGAATAACCAGTACCTGATCGATCATCTGGTTGAGAACAGCTTTTTTATCTTCGTTACTTAAGCTTCTGCCCTGCTGCTGTTCTATAGCCTGTATTGTTTTTTCCAGTTGCTGACCTGAAACAGGTTCTGTCTTTTCAAGTCTGACTGTTGCCACAGCCATATCCTGTGCCGCCAGTGTGAATGCAGCAGAAAAGACGAGAACGATGCTTATTAAAATCTTCCTCATAATGAACCTCATGTCTGGAATAAATGTATTGTCAAACGGATATTTTATCTATATGCAGCTTTGAACCGACGGCTTCGGCTTCGGCGGCATTCGCAAGAATATCGGACTTCTTCAAGTACATACCTTCGGATTCCATCATCTTCATTAAAGAGGACAGTACCCTACCCTTACGTAATCCATTGTTGAGAATAAAAGCATAACAGCGTTTACCGCTGATATGGCCGGCAGATTTCAAAAACGCACCCAGAGAATCAGGGATGGATTTTGAAAAAGGAGCCGGAGAAACCGTACCCACAGCGATGTATGCAAAGGAGGTTAATGATTTACCATTCTCAGTACGGGCATCCACCACAGTAACATCATGTCCCTGTCGCTCGATGCCTTTTGCAAGAGATTTAACAATATCGTTTAACTTCTTCGAATTATTTACATCGTAATGGACGACGGCAACTCTCAGTGTGTGCTCCTATAGCCTACTGACTGTCAGCAGGTGTCTGCGGTTCTTCAAGAAACCAGTCATACCCGGTTCCCGAATCCGCTCGTGATTCACTGATTACATTATCAGATTCACCTGATTTATAGGCCATGGCAACGGCTAAAGCTGTAATCATGAAAAGAACTCCCAGAATGGTAGTGGCTTTAGCCAGTACACTTCCGCCGGTTGCGCCAAAGGTAGAACCGCCACCGCCGCCGCCGCCGAATAAGCCGCCGAATCCTTCACCCTGTTCGTCCTGCAGCATAACAAGAATAACTATCAATACTGCAGTAATGGCGAAAATAACAAGAAGAAACGTTCCAATAATACTCAAAGTTGTCTCCAGTTCGGAATCAAACGTCGAATGCGACGATGCCCGCGAAAGAATCAGCGTCAAGTGACGCTCCACCTACCAATGCCCCATCAATATCTTCCTGAGCCATCAATTCGGCAGCATTGCCGGGTTTGACAGATCCACCATATTGAATAATCACAGAATTGGCGATCGACGGAGAGTATAACTCGGCAATCTTACCGCGACAAGCCTTATGAACAGTCTGTGCGTCCAAAGGTGTTGCAGTTTTACCTGTTCCGATGGCCCAGACAGGCTCATAGGCGATGACAATGTGTTTCATACCATCTGCACTGACACCGGAGAGGCCACCTTCTATCTGGCGGAAACATACTTCATCAACCTTTCCATCTTCCCTTTCTTCAAGGGTTTCACCAACACAAAGTACAACTTCCAGACCATGAGAAAGAGCCAACTTTACCTTGGCATTGATAAGCTCATCAGATTCACCATAGACATGGCGGCGTTCACTATGGCCGAGGATAACTGATTCAACACCCAGCTCTTTCAGCATCAATACTGAGGTTTCCCCTGTATGAGCACCCTCTTCGACTGAGGCCATGTTCTGAGCTGCCAGAGTGACATCTGACCCTTTAAGAACTTCAACTACCGCCGGTATGCAGACAAAGGATGGGGCAATCATTTTTCGTATACCTGCTCCAGCCTTGATTTTCCGTACCCCTTCGGCCAGTGCGACTGCTTCCTTCGGGGTTTTGTTCATTTTCCAGTTTCCTGCGATCAGATAATTTCGTGACATAAACTACTCCTTTAATGCCATTACACCGGGGAGCGCTTTCCCCTCAAGATATTCAAGAGATGCTCCGCCTCCGGTTGATACATGGTCAATCCTGTCGGCAAGATTGAACTTATTTACTGCAG
This sequence comes from Spirochaeta sp. UBA2779, assembly GCA_002352375.1. Lineage (GTDB taxonomy): Bacteria > Spirochaetota > Spirochaetia > DSM-2461 > DSM-2461 > UBA2779. Next base: position 6,995 of record DEIH01000111.1, read on the forward strand.
CAACCGAATCACCTCCGCCGACTACCGTGGTACCTTTACAATCGGCTACCATATTTGCGATATCAAGTGTACCCTTTGCAAATGCATCAAACTCAAAAACTCCCATGGGACCGTTCCAGACAACAGTTTTTGCATCGGCAAGAAGAACTGCGATTGCTGCAATAGTTTTCGGACCAATATCCATCGCCAACTTGCCATCCGGAATATCAACAGCATCAATATTCTCAGCTACTGCTGATTCACTGAATTCAGCAGCAACAACATGATCCAGAGGAAGTAGAACCTTAACTCCCTGTTTCTCAGCTTTTACAAGAAAATCTTTCGCCGTTTGGGCAAACTCATCTTCAACAAGAGATTTTCCCACGGTGAAGCCCTGCTCCTTAAGGAAGGTGTAGGCCATTCCCCCGCCGATAACAAAAGCATCAGCCTTATCCAGAAGTGAGTCCAGTACACCAATTTTTGAAGAAACTTTGGCACCGCCGATAATAGCGACAAAAGGCTTCTCGGGATTCTCTAGCACCTTATCAAAGAAAGCACATTCTTTTTCCATCAGAAGACCGGCAAATGAAGGGAGAGATTTAGTAATCCCTTCAGTGGAGGCATGAGCCCGATGAGCAGCCCCGAAGGCATCATTAACATAAAGATTGCCGAGTTTAGCCAGTTTTGCACTGAAATCGGCATCGTTATCCGTTTCTTCCTTGTAGTAACGGGTATTTTCCAGAAGCAGAATCTCACCCGGGTTCAAAGAATCGGCCAATTTTTCTACTTCTGGGCCGATTACATCCGGAGCCATTATTACTCTAGCTCCGGTTAATTCTGCCAAATGATCCTTTAAGAGAGAGAGACTGAGCTCAGGTTTTTTTTCACCCTTGGGCCGACCGAGATGACTCATAACAACAAGAGAAGCCCCTCTGTCGAGCAGACTTTTCAATGTGGGCAGAGCCCTTCTCATCCGTGTGTCATCGGTAATTTTCCCATCTTTTAAAGGGACATTAAAGTCCACTCTGACAAGAACTCGCTTTCCCTCAGGATTGATATCGTTGATTGTCCTAACTGCCACAGTTCACTCCTCTTATCTCACTTGGGAATCAGATTAATTTCTGAGCCAGATCCACAACTCTTGTGGAATAACCGAACTCATTATCATACCAGGAAATAATTTTTACAAAACCGTTATCCATTACCATCGTGGAACCAGCATCAAACACCGACGAGTGACTGTTACCTTTAACATCCATGGATACTATAGGATCTTCAGTGTATTCCAATACACCTTTAAGAGGACCCTCAGCTGCAGCCTTAACAACAGCATTTAATTCCTCTTTGCTTACCGGCCGGCTGAGTTGAGCCACAAGATCTACAACTGATCCTATAGGAGTCGGCACTCTCATGGACATTCCATTGAGCTTACCGTTCATCTCAGGAATCACCTTACCCACGGCAACGGCAGCTCCCGTTGTAGTCGGTATAATATTCAAAGCAGCAGAACGGGCGCGCCTCAGGTCGGAATGAGGTAAATCAAGTATAACCTGATCGTTTGTATAGGCATGTATTGTTGTCATCAAACCATGTTCAATACCAAATGCATCATTGAGTACCTTTACAACAGGAGCAAGGCAGTTGGTGGTACAGCTGGCATTGGAAAAAGCAGTTTTAGACAAATCGAGCTGACTGTCATTAACTCCGAGAACTATAGTCTGATCAATCTCATCTTTTGCAGGTACTGTCAGAATCACTTTCTTGGCGCCGGCTTTTATATGATCTTTATAACCACCTTTAGGACCTTCGGCTACACGAAAAATACCTGTTGATTCAATGACAACATCGACACCCAATTCCCCCCAGGGAAGCTCAGAGGGATTCTTTTCGGCGAGTATCTTAACATCACTGTCATCCACCCTGAAAGAATCTTCCATAACTTCAACATTACGGTTGTAAATACCAAACGTTGAATCGTACTTCAGTAAATGAGCAAGTGTTTTCGGATCAGTTATATCGTTAATGGCGACAATATCGATACCAGGCCGTTCAAATGCAATCTTGAATACGGTCCGGCCGATACGCCCGAATCCGTTTATGGCTATTTTCATAATGAGTCTCCGGCACAAATATAGAGATTTTCAAGCTACTGGGTCAAGGATGGCGAAAATTAAGGAATAGCCAGCAAACGGGCCTTGAAAGCAGGATCCGGAATATTGTGGGTGTCCTTGTTGATTTCCGGTACAGGAAGCAGAAATAATTCGTCCCCGGGACTTATAAAGTTAAAATCCCCTGCAGGAGTGTAGAAACCTTCACTTAAAGGTTCAGATAATTCGCGGACATTAACAGTTCCAAGAAAATTCTCGGGAGAATAAACAAGACCGTTATCTACATTTGCCGGCTGTCCGGCATCCTTTCGAAGAACAATCCAGTCCTCCTCCTTTGTAATCCCCTGCCATCGTCCTTTATCTAGAAGAACCTTATTGCCATCCACAGATACAATACTCATTATTCGGGGCAGCGCAGCTGATAGAGTTAGAGAGAGAGTATGAAGGGTATCAGAAACCATCCCCTGTCCCGTTCTCATCTCATCAAATCTACCGATCCTTTCACCTGTACCTGCCAGAAACAACTCTGCAGAAGCGCTGAAAGTACGGCTTGTTTCTGTGAAATTCACCAGAACAAAGTAATCCAGTTCCGCTCTGGACATCCGGAATGCATCGGCAAAACTTGAAACCGTTTTAACCTGGGGATTCCGCCCGTTACTATCCAGAGGAAGTTTCACATCGGGGAGTATGTCCAACAGATCTGAAAAATAGAGAGCAAGAGTTTCTTCTGCCCCGGTATGAAACGGTAATGAGCTTGAACCATTCACAATATAGACACCGAGGTTCCATTCTGCAGAATAAAGATCCCAGGGATTGGTGATGTTCCATCGTTTCCCCAGGCTGTCTTGTTCCGAATGCTCGAGCAAATCCAGTCGTTCCTTCAGATTTGAATATTCAGGACGTGTGGATGGAATATCCAAAAGTGCTGCATTGAGACTATCAAGATAATGTTCGGGGAAGCCAAGTTTTCTGATGATGTCGGTAAAAGCAATCCAGACATCGGGGTTATCTTTATTCAGCAGCTTAGCCTGACGAAACTCGTTGTAAGCTCTCGCATAGAAAAAATCATCTTCAAAAGCATTTCCTTTCTCAAGATGCCAGTCTGCTGCTTCAGCACGTTCTGTATTAAACCCGTTAGAGGTGCGCATCAGATATTCCTCACGGAACATCCTGGCAATCTCATCCCCACCCCAGTACTGTAGCAGGCGGTTAAGAACACTCTGAGCATCCGCCTCTCTTCCCAGGTTGCGGTAGGAACGTGCCAGTAAAAAAAGGGCCTCCGGTGTTGTCAGATCCGGCAATGACTGCAATGAATTGAGTGCCCGTGCCGGGTCGCCTTTTCGGAGAGAAAGTTCGGCATTGAGCAGTGCAACCTGTGGATAACGTTTATCATCTATACCACTGAGCATGGAATTGGCCCGATCGAGCTGTTCCATAGCTTCAGGCCATTCACCGTAAAGAACATAGTGCTCAGCAGCCTGTATTCTGACAGCCAGATTATCAGGGAATAACCTCAAAGCCTCTATGAGCACTGAATCAGCTTGTGCCTTTTCCCGAGCTTTATCATGGAGCAATACAAGCTGAAGAAGAACCCTTCGATCGCCAGGAGAGTACTGCAGACTGCGACTGAAAGCTTCGCCGGCCAGTTCCTTCTGACCCGTAATTGCGTAAATTTCACCAAGGCCGCGATTGGCATCCGCGTCGTGGGGTCTTTTTTGAAGAAGATTGCGATAGATATCCTCAGCCTCGTCGTAATGACCCAGTGCAGTTTGTATTCGGGCATCAAGCAGTATCAGATTACGGAGGTTACCTGCAAATGAGCGGGCTTCTTCCAACTCTCTTGCAGCCTCACGATACTCAGTCAACTGAAAAAAAGCCTCGGCCATACCAAGTCTGGCTTCGGCATATGCAGGATTGATTCTCAATGCGGACCTGAAGGATTCAATTGCACTGTATGGATTGTCAACGGAAAGTGCAATTAAACCATCCTGATAAAAGGTTCTGGCATCTCCAGTTTCAGCAAAAATCATTGAAAGGGGGAGAATAAAGAGTAACAAAGCCATGAGAAATCGACGACTTGAATAGTTGTATTTTATCATAAACCTTCATTCTCCTTTATAATTTTAACTTGTTTAATTTTATATCCATCAACAGATTGAATGATAAAAAACAACTCACCCCATTTGACTTTCTCATAACGACCGGGAATTTTACCGAACAGATCGAAAACAAACCCGCCAAGGGAGTCAAAATCATCAGCCGGAATATGAACACCCAACTCTTCATTTAAATCTTCAAGATTCATTCTGGCATCACAGATCCACTCGTTTTCACCTACAGAGATGAGATCCTCTCCTTCATTGTCGAATTCATCCTGAATGTCACCAACAATTTCTTCTAGAATGTCTTCCATCGAAATTATCCCCGAAACACCGCCATATTCGTCTACCGCAACGGCTATATGAACTCTCCGCTGCTTCATTTCTTTGAGTAATGAGTCCAGCTTCATACTTTCCGGTACAAAGTAAGCCGGACGAAGTACTTCAGGGATCGATATATTTTCACCTTTAATAAGAAACCCCAGGAGATCTTTTACATAAAGAATCCCAATAACATTATCGATGGTTTCTCTGAATACAGGAAACCGGGAATGCCCCGATTCCATCACCCTGATAATAGACTCATCCGTATCAGATTTTTCAGCTACAAAAACAGTATCAATTCGGGGTATCATGACCTCTTTCACAGGGGTTTCAGAGAGCTCCACAATACCACGTACCATTCCACGACCGTCAGCATCAAGATTTACCAGATCTTCTGTTTCAATAGGGGGATATTCTTCTGCCTGTTTTTTTGACTGAAAAAGTTTTTTTAAAATGGCCATCACAATTTGTTATTCAACAGGCTTCCGGTTCCGCCCAGAAGCTCCTCCTGTAATTTCAGCATTCCGGTACTGTAATCATCTCCCGGATGATCCAGACCATTCAAATGCAGAATACCATGTATTATGACACGCCTCAGCTCTTCATCGTATGAATTATCCCACTCCTGAGCGTTTCTTGTCACTGTTTCAAGTGAAATTATAACATCACCGGCTTCAATCGGCATACCGGGCATCTTTGGGATATCCTCTCCTTCATCCTGTACAAAAGAAAGTACATCCGTGGCCTTATCTATTTTACGCCATTGCCGATTGTACTTACGGATACCCTCATCATCGGTAATAACAAGGCCCATCTGCCAGTTCTTCTTTTCAAGTCTCTCAAGTATTGAAGCTGCAAACGACTTCATAACTGAAATTTCTTGAGGAGGATTTTCAATTTCTGAAATGAGCTCAATATTGTTCATTTCACAATCTCTTTGGGATATTTGATTCTTGTATGAAAATGACCTGTAAGAACCTGGGCAAAAGTAAGCTTGATTGTTTCCAGGTCTATTAAGGTTAAATCACTCTCGTTAAGCTCTCCGGAACGGAAGCGGTCCATTATAAGGTCCCAAATATATTTTTCAAGTTTAGCAGCTGTCGGTTTCTTCAAAGTACGTGTGGCAGCCTCCGCATTATCAGCCAGCATAACTACTGCGGCCTCCCTGCTCATGGGCTTCGGACCGCCGTAGGAAAAGTCATCAGGACTTGTTAATTCTCCACCCTTTTCTTTTAAAGCCCTATCGTAGAAATACCTGATAACACTAGTACCGTGGTGCTGTTCAATTACGGCAAGTACTTCGTCCGGGAGCCTTAGCTCACGTCCCTTTTCCATTCCGATTTTAACATGAGATTTAATCACAGCTACAGAAAGGGAAGCCTTCAGTTCATCGTGTTTGTTCTCACCCTTCTGATTTTCCACAAAAAAACGGGCCTGATCAACTTTTCCGATATCATGATAGTATGCTCCTACACGGGCCAGTAATCCGTCTGCACCGATGGCATCACAGGCAGCTTCTGCAAGGTGGGCTACATTCTGGGAATGGATGTAGGTACCTGGGGCCTGAAGACGCATTCTCCTGAGAATTGGCACATTCTGATCTGATAGTTCGATCAGTCGAAATGTCGTAGCGGTATTAAGCACATGCTCCATCAGGGGAAGGAAAGCGAGGCTCAAGATCCCTGTAATCATTCCATTAATTGCAGACCAGGCGGCCATAATCAGAACATTATTCAGAGGCTTTTTTACCAGCAGACCGGTAAGTAATGTCGTAACAGAAAGTATGATTGCCAGTCTTGGTCCAGCTCTGAGCAATCCCATCCTCGACTCTCGTTTTTTCACAGATAATGTTCCGCCGATTCCAGCAGATAGAGTAATCAGAAAATCATAACTGCTGCCGGGGGTCAGAAAATATATCAGAAGAGACATCAAAATGGAGGATAGAACAGCCAACCTGCGGTCCTGCAGAAGCTGGGCCAGAAGCAGCGTGAATAAAGCAGTAGGAAGAACGACTGATACGGTGAGGTTCTCCTGTAATCTGAAAAAAACGGTAAAAAGTGCTGCGATAAGGAGATAAGAACCACTTAAAGCAATGTACAACCAAAATGTTTTTTGATTACGCAGAGTAATATCAAAGCTTCTTGCAACGACTAGGCCCAAAGCAAAAAGAAAGGCCATGTAAAGCAGTGGGTCGATGTAGCTGTGATAACCGATATTCCTCTGGAGTCTCAAAGCTTCAAGGATTCTTGCCTGCTGAGCCGTTACAACTCTTCCGGAAGAGAGTAATTTTGTTCCTGAAGTTATCGAAATATTTACAGGTTCTGTTGCAGCTTCTGTTTCATCTCGGCTTTTTTCCGACAGTAAGGTGTTAAGATAACCATTGGGTTCTGCAAAATAACTTACCAGTGCTGTAACAAACTCAACATCATCCGGGGGAAGACTGGAGAGTTCCTCCATGGCGCGAACCTTCTCCGGTAGGTTCTCAGTAAGGGTAACCGTGCTGCGAATCAACGAAACACGTCTATCCGGCTGGGCCTCATTGTGGACAACTTCAATAACTCCGGAAGCAGAGTCCTCATCCCCGGTATCCAATCGGAAGATACCTCCATATTCAAGAGACTGAAGAACCTCTCTTGTTAATTGAAGCAGTTGGGTTAATTCGTTAACTGTACGGGAGGAGCCACTATCTATCAGACTTGCGGCACCGGGAAACTCCTCCCGAAGTTCTGCTACGGCTTCACCCGAGGAACCGTTGACAATCGCTGGTTTCAGCAAAGAGAAAAACCGGTCGTAGCGCTTCAGCACCGATTCCGTGATGTCGCTGCTGACGATATAGACTGGAGACACCAGGCTTCTTTTAAGATTAACTGCTCGTGAAGTAGCTTCCGAATCTACAAAACTGAAGTTATTTTCAATATAAAAGTCGTCTGTTACCAGATCCCCCTCATTGTACTTAAGAGCTTTATCTCTGGAGATAAATAACCTGGTTTGTGAAACTCCGATTAAAAGCATGGAGGCAAGAAACCAGCTTACCAGAATAAAGGACCAATCCTTCCTGAGCAATGGAGTTCTTATCGAAGATTTTCCATGTTCCTGATGTAATCTAACGGTGGCTTTCATAGGCATCAATTATTTTTTTTACCAATGGATGTCTAACGACATCCTCACTTGTAAACTCAGTCAAAGCAATATCCTCAATATTCTTGAGAACTCTGACAGCATCAGCCAGCCCTGATCGTCCCGGAGAGGGTAAATCAACCTGTGTAATATCTCCTGTAACAACAGCACGGGAACCTTCCCCCAACCGTGTTAGAAACATTTTCATTTGTTCTATCGTAGTATTCTGCGCCTCATCAAGAACAATATAACAATTTTTCAGGCTGCGTCCTCTCATATATGCCAGGGGAGCAACTTCCAGCTGCCCGTTATTTCTTAATCGCTCCAGAAGATCCGGGTCAACAAGATCTTCCATAGCATCATACAAAGGCCGGAGGTAGGGTGCGAGCTTCTGTGTGAGATCTCCTGGCAGAAATCCAAGATTTTCACCCGTCTCCACAACAGGACGAGTAAGAACAATCTTACGTTTTTTATGGGAAAGCAGCTCCATCAGTGCATGGGCTACGGCAAGGTAGGTTTTCCCCGTTCCCGCCGGTCCGATACTGAAAACCAAATCCCGTGAAGACATTTGTCTGATATATGAGGTTTGCTGATTGCCTCGGGGATAAATACGCCTGGTTCCCCCGGGAATCCTGATGATATTATCTCTGAAAGCCGCAATATCCGGATCACCACCGGATTCAAGCGACGTGAAAATAGATCTCAACTGATAGCTGCTGACAATTTCATCCCTGCCAGCCAACTCCAATAGCCTGTCCAGCAGACTGCGAAACAATAAGTTTCTCTCTTCATCGGCAGAATCAAGAAATAGTTCATTGCCACGGGATTTCACAGGAGACGAGAGAAGACTGCTAATCTCTTCAAGATTACAGTCGTTCGGGCCGCATACGGCCCCGAGGAGGTCAGGATTGTCGATTACTACTGTCAGATTGACGCTCAATGGCTCCTCTTTGCTTGTTGAACAGTTTAACGAGACGGATAATCCGAGGTCAAGAATGTCACTCGAAGGAATCAACATTCCAGGAATCTTGAGAGAACTTGGCTCGCTGATTGAACATGGGCAGAGGATTCCATTGGATAAACAGGTTGAACTCTGATTTCCAGCGGTATTGATTGGAGCCAGAGTCCAAAGCCGGCCATCCGCTGTACTCTATCGAAAGATCCCAGCTCCGCAAGTGATGAACAAGAGACAAGTCAAACCGATCCATATTAAACTGTGAATCACGGCGGTCCTGTATATTAAACATGTTGAATGATTTTAACAAATCTTCAAAAAAATTGAATTCCCCCGTAACTCCTAATTCCTTCCGCCACCACGGGAAATAAAGGTACATACTTCTATTTGTCGAAGAGAAAGACAGCTGCAGATCCAGAAACTTGAAGACATGAAACTCCTGAGTCCATTTAAATCCGAATACATTATCAGTGGGCTGGTTCAAGTTGATATTCCATGTTGTATCGAGTATCGTACTTGTTTTTATCCGGTTCTTCCACATTGGCAGAGGGTCAAACTCTCTTTTGTAGGAAAATCTCAAAGTACTGGGATTAAAGCCCTCACCATCCTCATCCCAGATATAACTTCCGGTATTCCATTTATATTTCACACCGTAAATTGCAATAAATCTGGTTTCAAATCCCCAGAACTGTAAAAGACTCTCTGTATTTGTTATTCTGGAATCTTCTACACTGTATCTGGCAGTTTGAGAAAGGGTAACCTCATCGTTCCATCCAGTCCATGAAGTTCCCAATATAAAGGGCTGAGGCGTCCACTTGGATGTGGCATAGAGGCTCTGCTGACTGAGATTAACTTTGAAACCTTTAAATTCAAGTCCTGTATTTGCATTGAGGGTATAACGCTGGTCCAATGGAGGAATATCAGCCGTACCTGAAATTGCAAAATTAAATAACCCGGGTTTCCAGCTGGCCGTAGCTGAGGCCTCATGCTGTCGAAAATCTTCTTTGCCTGATATCCATGTATTGAAATACTCAGGATTGTCGGCGGTTGCCCCGGCAGATAATTGTCTTGAAAACAAATTTGAATCAATGCTGTAATTCAAGGAGGACTCAGAAAGGGTGGGAACCCCCTGGAAAGGCTTGAAATACATTGAAAGTCGATTGTCCCATAGTAGTTTTGAGTACTGATAATCCTCCAGGCGGGTGGTATCTGTAACAACGGCATTGTTTCCGAAAATATCCCTATGAATCTGATAGTAACCCGACATATTTGTCGAACCGCTGATACCGGTTAAACCATCCCAAAAATCAACATTATAGGAAAGATCCCCCCTCTGGGTTGAGTTTATTCTGGCCGCATTGAATACAAAATCAATGTCCGAAGGTGACAACCAGGTAGAACTATCAGACTGGTCTTCAATAAAAAGCTGGGTCTGAAGTCCGTAATTCAGAGAGGCTTTCAACAAACCTGCGGAATACACCGCATCAAAAGATTGCTCAAAGGGCACTGGATCCGGTCCTTCTTCCGGATCCTGCTCCCCCTCAGTCCCGGGGATTACTTTTTCGTCTGTTTCCGGGGCATCAAGTCGATTAAGTTCCCATTGGGGAGAACCACCTTTAAGGGAAAGCTTGATGTCAGGGAGAATAATTCTATCCGGATAGTAGAAATTCCGGGCCGGATCGTAGGAAGCATCTGGATTTCCTGAGCTGGAGATATCTTGGTTTGTTTTATTTTTCCAGGTTAAAGAAGTTCTGAAACTATCCATGGACAGAGTCTGCAGCCATGGCCCAGTACCTTCGGGGGAAACCGATTCAGATCCGCTGATTTCCCAGCGCATATCTGTAACAAGCTCAGGGTTGTTCTGATCTGTACCCTCTTCTCCTAAAAGAAAACTCAACCAGTCAAAATTCTCTTTTCTGTTTCCAAAATCTTCCAGATAGTAGGGATCGGAATACCAGTCCATATAAAGGGACCAGCGGTTAAGCGATATATCAAACTTTGTGCCCCATCGGAAGGGAATGGTATTATTTCCGAGATAGCTGTTGTTCCAATATACTCTGGAACTGCTTCCATCGTTGAAATATGCACTACCGTCAGAATTTATACTACGGCTCACACCGATGGTGGCATAAAAATTCACTGAGCCGTTATTTCCTATTTGCGGGAAATCTCCGTAGAAACCGGTCATGGCACCAAGAGTTGTATATATATCAAGCATATATTTCAGAGTATTATCTGCAGTCTGTTTTTCAGTATCAGGGGCATTACTCCGAACCAGAAAAACTCCATTCCTTTCCAGGGTGTAATCAGAACTTGCAGAATCTCCAAAGCCCATTATGGAAAACCCGTCGTCCGTTTCTTTCTGCCCCATCAGGTAGGTAGTTGTCTGCAGATAATAGCCAACACGGGTTCTGAATCCGATTACCGGGTTGAACAGCATATCGCTGCCGGATTTCCAATAAAAGGGAAGGTATAATACCGGCACATGGCCGACGTAGAGTGTAGCACTGAACAAACCCCACTCACCGGGCCCGGTTATCCATATCTTTTTAGCTTTCAGTGCATAATCAGGATTCGGAACATTGTGACTTGTGATTACACCGTCGCTGAGTACGAGGATATCCGGACCAGAGCGCTTTATCGACTCACCTCTGAAAAAGAAATCCACCGTCTCATCTTCAATACTCTGTTCCCTCTGGGATGTTCCTCGAAATATCACACCTGTCCAGTTGCTCACTTCAAATGTTAGACTGTCTCCGGTAAAGTGCTCTTCCCTGCCGCCGGTATCAACCGTGTAATGAATATTACCAATTGCCGATATCGTATTTCTTGATTGATTAAAAATTACCGAATCAGCTTCAACCCGATGAGTTCTATCCCGATCAGGTTCATTGACGGTGATAACGACTTCGCCTGATAGTCTGATAATTGATTCTGTATTCTCACTGTCCAGAGAAACATTGAAGTACTCACTCCGACCGGCAGACTCAATAACAATTCGAGTACCGCCAGAGGCTTTAACATCCGGACTGCCGCCTGAGATCTCAAGTCCATAATAGGCCCTAAGCTTCTGTCTTAATGCTTCATCATCCCCGGTATTACTCAGGTTTAACACAAGACACCAGGCTTCCAACTCATCTCTCCTGGATGTTTCGATATCAAGCTCAAGACTTCGAGTAACAAGTTCTGAAGTACCAGAGGTTTCCTGTGCAGAAAGATATCGTCCGAAAGTCAGAGAAATCAGAAATAATAAAAGAAGAAGAAAAAGCCTGTAAGAAGCTGTTCCCTGATGGAACCGCTGATTCTGCAGCCCGACGGTTACAGGTTTCACTGTATTTAAAGGATGTCCTTTAAATAGGTTCCGGTATGTGAAGCGGCTACTGCAGCTACTTCTTCAGGTGTTCCGAAGGCAACAACCTCACCACCCCGGTCTCCGCCTTCGGGCCCCAGGTCGATAATGTAGTCGGCCTGCTTAACAACATCGAGGTTGTGCTCAATCATACAAATGGTATTCCCCCTGTCAACAAGAGTCTGCAATACTTCCAGCAGTTTTTTAACATCAAGAAAATGCAGTCCGGTTGTCGGTTCATCGATGATATAAAAGGTATTTCCGGTACTTCTTTTTGAAAGTTCCAGTGACAGTTTTACCCTCTGGGCTTCACCTCCGGAAAGAGTTAATGCCGATTGGCCCAGTTTAACATACCCGAGTCCGACTGAATTCAAGGTTGAAAGACGATTGAAGATTTTGGGAATAGCTGCAAAAAACTCCAAAGCTTCTTCTGCTGTCATCGCCAGAACTTCATGAATATTTTTCCCTTTATATCGAACTTCCAGAGTTTCGCGGTTAAATCGTCTGCCCCTGCATACATCACAGGTTACATAAACATCCGGGAGAAAATGCATTTCGATCTTTTTTGTTCCGGCACCTTCACAGGCTTCACAACGTCCTCCCTTCACATTAAAACTGAAACGTCCCGGTTTATACCCCCGGGCTTTTGCCTCAGGCAGCCCGGCAAACAGTTCTCTTACCGGGGTAAACAAGCCGACATAGGTTGCGGGGTTAGATCTCGGAGTACGTCCGATGGGACTCTGATTAATGCTGATTACCTTATCGATATAATCGGTTCCCGAGATACTGTCATACTTCCCAGTGGGGAGATGAGTCCGTCCGACAGCGTTGGAAAGAACTGGATAGAGGATATCACTGAGCAAGGTGGATTTACCGGATCCCGAAACACCTGTAATGGAAACAAAACAGCCTAGAGGTATCCTGACACTGATATTTTTAAGGTTATGCTCCCGAGCACCTTCAACAATTAACATTTTTTCACTTCCCTTTCGGCGTTCTGAAGGTATTTCGATAATATCACTTCCACTTAGAAAACGTCCGGTGGGGCTTAAAGGGTTCTTCAGTATGGCATCAAGACTTCCCATAGCTACGACTCTGCCGCCATGAACACCGGCACCCGGGCCCATATCAACAATAAAGTCGGCGGTTCTTATAGTTTGTTCATCATGCTCCACGACAATCAATGTATTACCAAGGTCACGAAGATGGGTGAGTGTATCGATCAGCCTCTGATTATCCCTCTGATGAAGACCGATTGTCGGTTCATCAAGTATGTAAAGTACTCCTACCAGAGAAGAACCGATTTGTGTTGCCAGGCGTATTCTCTGTGCCTCACCGCCGGAAAGTGTAGCAGCTTCACGTTCAAGGGTTAGATAACCAAGACCCACACTCTCAAGGAACTGAAGCCGCTCCCTTATTTCCTTGAGAATCTGCTGTGCAATATGCTGCTCTGTCTCATTGAGAGTAAGGGAATCAAAGAAAACTCTAGACTGATGAACCGGCATCAGGGTTACCTGATAGATGTCCATACCTCCGACAAATACACTGAGGCTTTCCCTGTTCAGTCGACGCCCGCCGCAATCCGGACATTGGCGACGAGCCATATAGCCTTCAAGCCAATCTCTGACACCTGAGGAGGAAGATTCCCTATAACGGCGTTTGAGGTCGGCTATTATGCCCTTGTACTGTGAAGAATACTCATATTTCCCGGTACCCTGCTTATTAACATAGGTTACTTCAATTGGCTCATCAGTGCCATCAAACATAGCATCGATTATGGTATTATCCAATTCTCCCAAAGGGGTATCCAAACTGAAATCAAGCGCTTTTGCGAGAGCCTCAAACCAGCTGCGATGCCAGGCAGCAGAAGGATTATATGGTGCAAGTCCCCGCTTGTTAAAGGATAGAGAGGAATCTGGCATAATAAGTTTTCTATCAAAATCAAGAGTCATGCCAAGACCGTCACAGCTTGGACATGCTCCATAGGGAGTGTTAAAACTGAACAACCTGGGTTGCAATTCGGGTATACTGAATCCGCATTCCGGGCAGGAATTGCGCTCAGAAAAAAACAATTCCTCTTCACCGGCATCACCCAGAGAAAGAACAATCATTTTTCCCTCGGATATTTCCAATGCCGTTTCTACGGATTCTGCAAGGCGTTTATAATTCTCCGGTCCTAATCTGATTCGATCCACTACCAGTGAGATATCATGCTTTTGGTTTTTTTTCAGTTTTATCTCATCATCAAGAGAAAGGACTTTCCCGTCGATGCGAACCCGAAGGAATCCGGACTTCCGGGCATCTTCAAGGTATTTACGATGCTCACCCTTTTTACCCCGTACAAGGGGGGAAAGTATCATAAGCTTCTGCCCCTCAGGTAATGATAAAATGGAATCCAGTATCTGATCGACAGACTGTTCTTTAATTTCCGTACCGTCATTGGGGCAAACTGGCTTCCCGATACGGGCAAAAAGAAGGCGCAGATAATCGTAGATTTCAGTGATGGTTCCCACGGTTGACCGGGGGTTTTTACTGGTTGTTTTCTGTTCAATGGAAATTGCTGGTGATAGTCCCTCCAGATAATCAACGTCGGGTTTATCCATCCTGCCGAGAAACTGGCGGGCATAAGCTGAAAGGGACTCGACATACCGACGCTGACCTTCGGCAAAGATGGTATCAAAAGCCAGAGATGATTTACCTGAACCTGATAAACCGGAAATAACTATTAATTTATCTCTGGGTAGCTCGAGATCGATATTTTTTAAATTATGCTCACGGGCTCCCTTGATTATTATTTTATCCATTCATATCCCTGTATACATTATGGAGAAATTGACCCGACAGAAATAAAGGGCTCTCTCAACTGGCTGCGTGATAACTGTCCCCATCGACCGGCTTCAGGTCTGGGAGTCAATTCGCCGGTTACGGTGTTATCAATTACCATCAGATGCCACAAAGATTCAGCTATCTTTGCGTAACCTTCGGCATACAAGGATATTGAGAGAAGGTAGAGTTGCGGCCAGAAACCTTCGGACTCCAGCCAATCCGACAGGATGCCGTCACTGCTGTATATACGATTAAGCAAATCTTCCAAACCATCGGAGTTACCTGGGTAACGAACATCACGATCCGGATTCAATCGGTCTTTTTCCTCATCAATATCAAATCGCCAATCAGGATGAGATGAACGGTAACGTATGGTTGAAGTTGTTAGCAGTGAGAGTACTACACGAGTTGATTGTAAAAGAGATGATCGGTAATGCCCCTCATTCCAGGACTCTTCCGCCAGAATTCTTCTTGCTTTCAAGGAAAATAAAAGCTCATCACGATAAAGGTACAGCAGATCGTCAATTCCCTCTGTAGTAATCAGATCCAAATATGAATGTTCAAGAGAAACAGTAACAGGATTTGAAGCGCCTTCCTTATCAGCAATTCCGTAGAGAAGAGATAACGCTTCTGCTTTTCTGGAAGTGTCAAGATTCAACAACAGGCCTGCAAGCCTGTACTCTATGTTAATTCTATCCTGGGGAACTCTTAGGTAGATTGACCGATCAATAGCCCTGCGGTATTGCTCTTCGGCAAGAACTGCCTGGCCCTGAGCTTCATAGACACGACCAATCCAGTATTCTGCTTCAGGATAATCGGGATTTAATTCAACCGCCTGAAGAAGGAAATCAAGGGATTCTGTAATATTTCTTTTTTCTAACTCAGCCTTGCCCTTTTCCAGCAGTATCCATGCCGGCTCATCAGCAGATATGCCGTAAACGGAGACGATAAGAAGCAGAAATATCAGAAGATAGAAATACTTTTGATACATGAAGAATGAAAGCCTCCCTCAAATTAGAACTAACACCATTATACAAAAAAAGGACGGCCGCCCAATAGCAAACCGTCCGATTTATCTAACACAGATACAGATATCCGCAAATTAGTTCATTTACAGCATCAGAAGCAGGAACACCATCACAAATAGAGCTACCGTTTCAATGATACCGATTACCATAAAATAGTTTGCAGTTCCTTTACCGGTGTCTGCAAGAGCATCCGCCGCACCGGCAGCTGCCTTTCCCTGCATCAGGGCCGAAAAACCCATTGCCAGACCGCCAAAAACACCCGCACTCAACAGCGTAAGGGGATCTTTATCACTCCCGCTGATAAACAGCATCAGTAAGAAACCGTAAATTGTCTGGGTAAGCGGGGCCCCGGTAAAGGCAACAAGCATAAAAGGTGC
>DEIH01000111.1:23232-24163 GCA_002352375.1 Spirochaeta sp. UBA2779
GTGCCGAGAGCAGAACCGATTGCAGCAAGACCTAGAGCTGCTGCGGGACCAATTAATCCAATATTCATGAAGGAACTCCTTGATTATTATTCTCTTCCGATATCCGTACCCTGAATGGGTTGTATTCTATCCCCGTCCACTCCATACCGAGTTGACTGGAGAACTCCAGCATATTCAGACGGATGCCATGAACGACAACCGATAACAAAGCCATAACCAGGTTCAATCCATGGCCGATGACAATAATAACGACGCCAAGGGGGATGGTCCAACCTTTAAGCATCGGGGATGCCAGATTATTAAAACTTGAGGCAATGTAAAAAGAAGACATTCCAACAGCAAATAATCTGATATAAGAAATGATGTTGGAGAAACTGCTGATGGTATCCAGAAAAGTTGTAAATGCTCCCCCCACACCCTTTACCAAACCTTTACTAAAACTGATATCAATATCCTGTTCTCCAAAAAGGATCACTGATACAAAACCTGCAGCAACCATTATCACTGCGAATTTCGGCATCAGGGAGCCGATAACAAGGTTGAGTACCAGGAAATACAATCCACCGATAACAGAACCCCATCCCAGATATGAGAAAGCCTTTAATTTTGGGAAGTCACGAATAAAGTTCATAATATTAGCCAGTGTCAGCTGGGACAGGCCCAGCAGGAAGCACAGCCACATAATAGTTTTCTGAGGATCTGCAGTAGTTCCCGGGAATAAATCAGGAAAAGTTGCAATACTTGGAATTGTAAGTCGCAGAAGAAGTGGTAAAGAAGCGATGCTGCGTGAACCGAACCAGTTCCCAGTTATAGTACCCCATGCAACGGTAGCCAGGCTCAGAAGAAATAACAGTTTAACAGCATCCGGTAATCCTGTGGAGGAATTCCTGCTCTTAAATGCAAGGAATACAGCCCCAAGAAAGAATATCAA
>DEIH01000191.1 GCA_002352375.1 Spirochaeta sp. UBA2779
CTGAGACTTCGGAATACCATTCTGGGCCCTGCAAAGGCTGAGACGAACCAGTTTTGTTCTCTCTCACCTGAATATTCATTTCTGGATTTAATCAATCCAATTGTTACACCGGTTCCTGCTGCAAACCGGGAATTGATATCCCGATCCCATGAGAATATCAATGGAATTGCAGGGCCGTCTGACAGACCTGCTGTTGAAGTGAATGCACCGTCACTTACAGTGAACTCTTCCATAATCCCACCCAGGCCGGATTGGAATGTTAATACATTCGGTCGACTTTCCCATCGTTTTCGGATGATTTTCTTTCGATCCAGAAGACTTTCACTCCGGTCGACACCGCTGAAAACCGTTTCCTGCCGGGTTATCAGTGCCCGTCCTGCAACTGGAAGTACCCGGTCCACCTCATGGGCAAACTCTTCGGCAATCTCATCCATAGCATCGAAAATATCAAATCCGGCAGTGCCGTACCAGGTAACAGCAGCCCTTATGGTTTCAGCCTGAACATCGTAGAGATTGGCCTGAATACTGAGCTTTCCATCTGTTTCAGAAAAGAAACCGCTCACCACCAGATCGGCACCGACTTCTTCCAGAGGCCGGAAATCCGGATGAATCAGAGCATCCCTTTGAACCCAGGGAAGGGTTGAAGGTTTAACATTAAGGCGTTCATCATTTTCAAGAGTGAGAAGTAACGTATCGGCAAAGAGCCGTGAAAACTGATCGTTCTGGCCGGTTACTGAGACAAAGGGAGAGACCAGAGTTGAATATTTTTCTTTTCCGCCTTCCATCGCTGCTGCTTCGGTTGGTTTGAGTACGGCATCAATATCTGCATCCCCTTCAAGACGGACATAATAAACTGCATCTTCAAAACCCTCATGCCTGATTAGAATCCGATGTTTTCCGCCGGTTAAAGAGAATTCCAGGGGAGCATTTCCTGCCAGAACATCATCAACAAAAATCTCTGCAGATTCAGGATTGGTGCTGATGCTTACCTTGAACTGCAGGGTTTCAGGGTCTAAAGAGGGGCGCAGGGTTCCGAATCCGATCAAGTTCCGGCCCAGCCACTGAGGATAGTTGAAATGAAGGGCCAGATCTCTGCCCGCTTTCTGCCGGACTTCCTCGTTCAGCCGTCGGATTGCCACACCATCCTCAGAGCGCTCAAGGATAAACGGTGCCAGAACCACTGAAGCTGGAGGAACGTGAACTGTTTCAGAAACATCCGGTGTAATCTTAATATTCTCATCAGTAATGATGGAATAATCCCCCTCTTGCACTTTAAACCAGAGAACACCCCATTCTGGAGCATCAATTAACAGAGAGAGTCTGTCCGGTCCTTCCATCCGTACTCGTATTTTCCCCTTCATTTCGTCGGTCAATGTATCTGGGCTGCGCTGATAATACACCCCGAGTAAAGAAACTTCTTCGTCATTACCCGGTTGGGGGAATGACTGTGCGGTAAGGGAGGGAATAAGAAAGAATATGAATAGAAGAGCAATGAAAGTATTTATCCTGATATAAGGAAAGTGTCTCACGGGGATTAGTATACACCAGTATATACTGCGTAACAAATATATTAACCCGCATATTTCATTATCGTGTCCTGTATAAAATCAAAAATTCAGAATCCTGCCTGTGTACATCTTTCCATAGCGTTTGCCGAAAGTTTCTCCCAGGATGTTTCCGGCGGTGCTTTCGGTGCAGTGTCCGGAATAAATTCGGCTGTCAGGAAGAATTTCAGCCAGTTGATCTGCAATATGTCTGATGTTATCCTCTGACTCCTCATTGTTTCTCAGGTGGAATCCGCCTATCAGGGCGTTAACGGGACATTTGCTGCAGTAAGCTTTTATCTGTTCGGCGATATTGAGAACTCCCCGGTGGGAACATCCGGTTAAAACTACCAGTCCTTTCTCTCCCCGGAAAACCAGGGTAAGTTCGTCCACAAAATCATCCTGAAGCCTTTCTCCTTCGGAACCGGTGAGAAGCAGGGAATTTCCAGAGGGTTTGGATCGAAGCCCCGGGGCGGCAGGAAGTATAACGAAATCCTCCCGGTCGTATAAATCGTTTATCAGGGCAAAACGTTCTGGTTTTTCTTCCCGAAGCTCTCTGATTTCTGCGGGAATACCCACTTCTCTGGGGGAGCCGCTGGAAATACTCCATCTGTGAGCAAATGCATCCCGGCCGTGGTAGATAACGGCTTTGCTGTTTACTTCCAGGAACGTTTTAATATCGCCGGAATGGTCGTAATGACCATGGGAAAGAATTGCCGCATCCACATCTTCCAGTTTGATACCCAGTTTTTCGGAATTGGGGATTAACGTACCGCCGGGGCCGAAATCATAGAGCAGAGAGATTCCCTTTATTGTGATATGAACTGCCAACCCATGGCCGGATTTCAATTTTGAATTTTTTGGATTGGGCGAATCTTCAGAAAGAATGGTAAGTGTCATAGTAGAACCTCCCGGGGAGTAAATAATACTCAATTATAGCTTATTTTTCAATTCTGGAATTTTTAATTGACCTCTGTCGCAAATTGGTTGAATCCCTATTCTATTTTCACTTCAGGCAGCT
>DEIH01000077.1:0-242 GCA_002352375.1 Spirochaeta sp. UBA2779
CTATAATATTGCCAAAGGTTAGCCTGTAGATTTCATTACTATCCATCCCTCGATGTTCAAGAATTTTAACAAAGCGACTGTAGAACTGAAGCCCTGGTATACCCGAGGGATAAAGGCTTCTTTTTTCTTCCAGGGTATGGGGAGCATGGTCTGTTTCAATCCAGTTGATTCTTCCATCAAGGAGTGCTTTGAGCATTTGTTTCTGCATCTCTTTTGAGCGGAGAGGCGGGTTCACTTTAAGC
>DEIH01000077.1:370-11500 GCA_002352375.1 Spirochaeta sp. UBA2779
CCTTTAAATCCGGCTTCTTTGGCTGCTTCCAGTTGATCCCGGATTGATTCCACTTCGGCATTAGGGGGTCTTGCTTCCAGGTGAGTTTCCGGTTTTGCCGGGTTGAAATATTCCGGCTTCAGAAGGCTTGTTTTTTCGCAGTGCAGCATGAGAATGCCGGTAAAATTCTCATCGGCCAGAATCCTGTAAACTTCGGCCTGATCCCGGGGGGTAATGATTCCCATATTGCCTGTTGAATGACCGGCGAACATCTTTAAGCCGCAAACCCTGGGGAAATGTTTCTTCCAGATGGATACCACTTCACGGATTTGTTTTTCATTTGTTGTCAGCCCGGCAAGGATTCCGTGAAATAAAGGAATGTGAAGTTGTTCCAGGGTATCATCGGCTGCTTTTATTCTTGCTGAGATGGTTTTTTCAGAAGTGAGAGGAGGGTTGGTGTTGGGCATTTCAAAAACACCGGAGATTCCCGCTTTCCAGGCGGTATGAAAACCGTGAGAGAGTGTTTCTTTATGGCTCTCATAATCACCGCCCCGCAGGTGGACGTGGGGGTCAATCCTCATGATTTAATTCCTGGAGATAGGTGTATGAGAAAAAGGTTCCCTCCCGGCACGTCAGATGCCCTCCGCATTCACATTCCCCGCAAAGTCCCACTCCGCAGCGGGTAGGAGTTTCCAGGGAAAGGAAAACATCCTCTGTCCGGCCTCCGGCTTTTATGAAATCTTCAGCGGTTTTCTCCATGAAAAGATCCGGGCCAATGGTGTAGAGGGCACATCCCTCTGCAGAAGAGTTCTTATCAAGCTCTGAAATCATGGTATCAATGACTCTTCCGGGAATGCCATTATCAGCAACCGCAGTAAATGTCCCGTACTGCAGGAAGTCATCTTCCATAACTTCCTGCCCGGGGGTGCTCATACCGAAATATGTGTGTATTTCTTTTCCCTCACCTTTGAGCTTTTCCGCCAGCTTCAATGCTGTTGCCAACCCCGTTCCTCCGGCGGAAATCAGTACTTTCTTTTTATCTGTATCAGGTGAGTCTTTTCCGTAGACTCCCCGGACGAAAATCTGCATGCCTGGTTCAAGTTCCATAACTTTGGAGCTGAAGGTTCCCTTCTTCTTTACAAGAAAAGAGGGCGGGCTGCCCTTCATTACGGCAAAGGGTTTTTCTCCTGTTCCGGGAATGTAAAGGAAGACAAACTGTCCCGCCTTGAATGATATTTCACCATCGAGTTCCAGAACCCTTGCATTACCGGGGAGGTCTTTTATGCCTGTGATGGTGTGAGGAACGTACTCCATCTTTCTATTGATGTTGCGATAAGCTGAAGCTGTATTAGTTTTGTTGATGACATCATTTTTTAAAGCCGGGAAGAAGCTGTTCCAGTCGTCGGGGTGGATTGATGCAAAGAGAGAACCGATGCCGACAATATCGGCTCCGGCTCTCATCATATTTCTGATATCTTCACCGGTCTCAATTCCACCCATTCCGATTATGGGAATATCAGGCCCCAGGGCTTCGCGGATTTCAGAAACCTTTTCTATTGCAAGTTCTTTTATCCACTTCCCCGACATCCCCCCCCTATTACCGCTGTTGTTCAGCAGAAGAGGTTCTCCTGAGACCGGTTCGACATACAGCCTGGGGCCGGCGGTGTTAATTGCCGAAATGCCGTCGGCTCCCCCACGAACTGCCGCAAGGGCTATTTCCGAGATTGAATCAACATTAGGGGTGAGTTTCGGGAATATAAGGGCGTCAGTCACCTTCCGTATCTCACTGAGATAGCTGTAAACCACCTCGGGGTTTGNNCCCTATAGCCATTCCGTAACCACCGGCAGCGTGGGGGCATGAGAGGTTCAGTTCAATGATATCGGCAATACTTTCAAAATGTCTGATGAGGGTAACAAACTCTTTAATGCTGTTTCCTGAAACTGAGATGTTCAGGATAGAGGATAGAGTTTTCCGGAAGTTGTGTTTTTTAAGTTCTTCCAAACCCTTTATCATTCCCGGATTGCGAAGGCCAACGGCGTTGCCGAAACTTCCTGCTTCAGGTTCCACAATAACCGGTTCCCTGTTCCCGGGGTTGGGATTCACCTGGTAGCTTTTGGTTGTTATCAATGCAAACTCCGGAAGGGCATCTATTCTTCTAATCATCCCCGGGTTTGTCGTTACAATCCCGGACACCGTTGCAAAGGAAAAATTGTTACGTTCTATACTGTGGCTTTGTATTGCTTCGATAATCTTCCGGTTTTTTTTCATTTATACCTTCCGAACGGCCTCTTTATTGAAGTGCCGCAGACGGTTTACACAAAAATCCTCCCAGTCCTCAGGCACATTCTCTCTCGTTTTAGCCCAGGGGTGAGTAATGGCGCTGGAAACGTTTATCCGGACAATATCGGTGTTATAATCGCTTTCTTTCAGGGTTCTTATTACTTCCTGAGCGCTTCCCCCCTGGCTGCCTACTCCCGGTATTAAGAGGGGGATCGCTGCAGTACTGTAGAATTCTGTAATCTCCTTCAATTCTTTAAGGGAGGTTGCACCGGTAACCGCTCCGGTCCCCGGATATTGTTCGGCCCAGCTGGAAATATAATCTGATGCAATGCGGAACATCGACTTTCCGGACTCCTTTTCAATTATATTCTGGAAATCCCGGCCTCCGGGGTTTGATGTCCTGTTGAGAAGATAAACTCCGCCGTTATGCAAAGCTGCCTCTTTGAGAAAGGGTTCTACCGAATCACTACCCATCCAGGGGGAGACTGTTACGCTGTCGCATCCCCAGGACTCGAATCCCTCAAGAGCGTAATTAGCCGAAGAGCGGGTAATATCCCCGCGCTTGTAATCAAGAATTACCGGAATTTCGGGGAACAATGAGTCAAGCATATCAAGTATTTCTGAGAGGGCCCGGGATCCGGTAAACATGTTCTTCCGGGGTTTATCCAGGCAGGAGAAGAATCCCAGGTTGGGTTTGAAAGCCCCGGGCAGAGTTCTTTCCCTTATCATTTTCTGAAAGAGAGTTTCAAAAAAGGCTGTAATTTTTTTCCCTGTTTCCTGATGGAGGCGAGGCAGATATTCAGGAATGGGATCGATCCCCATGCAGATGATACTGTTTGTTTTTTCAGCTGAAAGCTTTAATTTCTCTATGTAATTCATTGTGCGTGCCCATGGGTTTCTCCCCATTGAAAGGGATGTTTTCTCCACTCTTTTAAGCTCTCAGTCTCATTTTTGTGGATGTAACCGTTTTGCTCAGCTTCTGTAATAAGCCTGTCGTAGGAAATAATTGATTCTGCCGCACAGGCAGGTGTAAGGGAAGTAAAATTATTATCAGCCTCTTTTAATCCGTAGCTGAAAATTGACAGGCAGAACTCTATGTCTCCACCAGCTTCCCTGATTGCATTTACCGCTTCGATAGAACTGCCACCAGTGGATATTAAATCTTCTATCAGGAGGACTTTTCGGCCGTTGTATCCTTTATCCTCGGGGAGTCCTTCTATGCGGTTTTTCAGGCCATGAGCCTTGGGTTTGTTTCTGACATATGTGAGAGGAAGATCCATTTTATCGGCCAGGGTTGTGGCATGGGGTATTCCCGCTGTTGAAGTACCGGCGATAACATTCACTTTGATATTGTTCTTTTTAATTATCTTGATAAATGACTCTGCAATCATCTGTCTGTACTTCTTTTGTTCAAGAAACAATCTGTTGTCGTTATATACAGGCATGTAGTATCCCGAAGCCCAGAGGAAGGGCTTTTCGACATTAAGTTTGAGTGCTCCGATTTCAAGACTGGCTTCAATCAGAAGTCCGGCATTCCCTTTCATTTCCATATCTCCTTGAAGGTGTGTTCCTTTTCACAATATGCGCAACGAAGGGTGTTCCCTGCGGTATTGATAAATTCAGGGGGTACATTTTCGCAGTGGGACGGGTGACTTATACAGTCGGGATTACTGCAGCTGATTGAGTCCAGGTTGTATACCTTCGGCGGCATGTGGAGGCGCAGCTTTTTAACAACCCGGCTCTTTTTAATAATATTCAGCGTTGCCCCAGGGGCGATGGCAGATAGTTTATTAATTTCAGAGGGGCTTAATTCCTCTCTCTCGGGCCGGAAAATAATTCCTTTCATCATTTTTTCATCTTCTCGGGAAGCTGTTATCCATTCACCTCCTTTGCCGAAGAGTTTCATCACATTGATAATTCGAGCTGTATGATCTCTGATGTCGCGGCGGTTATCCCCTCTGCAGATATGGTCGATAACAATCCCGTTTGATACGGGATTTATCCCTTCGGTGTAGCGCTTTACCGGCCGGTTCTCATCAATTGGAATATCTTCAATAAAAGATTTTGTTATCTCTTCCGGCGGTTTGGACGGTGGTTTGAAATCAGAACCCAGTTTTCCGGCTACAAGACCCAGAAGAATAATTCTGATGAGTTTTCCATTGGCCGATTGCTCTTCCCAACCATTCAAATCTGTTGTGTCTAAAAATGACGGGATGGTGGGATGCTCCTTATGCCGGGGCAGGGGATGGTAAAAGGTTGTTTCCTGAGGCAGTTTTTCGATGTATTCACGTTTGAAGGTGATTTTATCCCTTAAAAAGTCGGCCGATTTTAAAATATCATCGCCCATTCGCTCCAGCTGGGGTCGGGTGAAGTACCAGATATCAGCAATGGTGTTCTGATTAAGATAGGCCTCTATTGATTCAAAGATTCGCACTTTATATCCGAGCTGTTCCATCTCTCTGATGTAGTAATCCGGGAGTGAGAGGGGTGTCGGGGCGATCAGGTCAACCTGGACTTTGTTAAATATCTGCAGGCCCTGTACCTTGGAATGCACGGTACGTCCGTGAAACAAATCTCCGATGAGTGCGATATGAATTGAATCTCTGTTATTTCCCAGTCTTTCAAGAAAGGTAAACTCATCGAGTAGTTCCTGGGTTGGATGTTCGTGCTTCCCGTCTCCTGCATTGATAAATGACGGGGAAACATTAAGCCCGTTTCGTCGGGCATACATTTTTCCGTTTATCTCAAGCCATCGGCAAACCCCTTCCAGTTTACTTCTGACGATAAAAACCGAATTATCATAGCCGGTAAGGGTGTTGAAGGTATCTGCGTAACTTTCTTTTTTATTGATGGATGAGGCACCTGCATCCAGACTGCTTATTTTAACCCGGTGGAACTCAGCGGCATTTTTAAAAGATTCTTTTGTCCGTGTGCTGGACTCCAGAAAGACTTCATAAACACCGAAATCTCCATTGTTAATTCTGAAAGCCTCTGATTCTTCTCCTTTCTTCTTTGATAAGATTTTTTTAAGCTCCGTCGTCTTTTTAAACAAGTATAGTCTTTCTTCCAGGGAGAAATCTCCAATGACAGCCAGCGATCTTCCCTGAAATCTGTTTATTTCCATAAAGAATCCTTCTCTAAAATATTTAGGGCAAAAAAATACCGGCTGAAACAGCCGGTATTTAATAAAAACAAAATAATAAAGGACAAAGGCCTCGATTTAAAACATTTTCAGGTTTCTTTCGTTTTGATATCTCCATCTTGAAACGAGATGTTAAAGACAGCTGTAAACTATGTCAAGACAACCGGGGTATCTGTTATCTTTAAATCATGACCGAAAAAGAACTGGGACAACTGAGAAAATTGATTATTTCAACAATTACCGAACTGAAGAAGAGTGATATATATCTTGAAGATGCTACCCAGCCCATTGCACCCAGTGTAGCCCTGGGGCGGCTTACTCGGATGGAAGCCATCGGGGAGAAGAGTGTGAATGAAGCCCGGCATATCAATGTGAAGCAGAGGCTGGAACGTCTTGGAAATGCCTTGAAACGGATGGATGATGGAAGTTTCGGAAGCTGTATCCGCTGCGGGAACGAAATACCTTTCGGAAGGCTTTCTGCGGTCCCTGAGTCGCTGATCTGTGTTCCCTGTGCAGAGAAAAAGAAGCGGTAAAACCCCCGGTTTGTTCTAATCTTTGATTAAGGCGTTCCAGAGTTTTGTAACGTAAAAAATAGGTTGATGATTGTCGGCGTTCAGTCCGAAATCTTTATAGAAACTGTCAAAGTGCTTTTTCCATTCCCTTTTATTTATCTCCAGTTGTTTCCTGATGCTCTTAATAACTTTTTTTGAGTGTCTACGTTTTAACCTTGCCGGGACCATAGACTTGTTCACTTCCTTGATTTTACTGTCAATCATGGTTTTTGCTTCAAGATATTTTTTTTTCTGATCCTCAAGTATAAATATTGGACGACGATCTCGAATTTCACCTTCATGATTTATAAACTTCAAAGCACCCAGATCTTTGAAATTGAACTTCAGTTTCGGGATATCCGGGGGAACCAGAGGTACCGGATCCAGGGCATTTTCAATTCTCCATACCGAACGCCCTTCAAAAAGGGCCAAAAAATCCTTATCACCCACTCGGGGAGCGCCGTAAAGGTAAAGACCCTTTGCCTCGGGAATTCTGGCAAAACTCAGAGCTGCCAGGGCTCCTCCCAGGCTGTGTCCGGTAATCCAGAGGGGACGATCAGGATTTTCATCAATAAGATTTTGTAGAAAGATTTTCAGCCCGCCGGAGCCTCCCCAAATTTCTTCAAGTCCTTTGAGAAAACCCTTATGAACCCGGCCTCCCAGTTCAAAGGGAACAGGTTTGGTATTCAGGTCGGTATTTATCTCATGGAGAACTGAACTGCTTTTCAGCTCAGTACCCCGAAATGCCGTAATTACTACCTGGTTGGTCCAAATCACCATACACTCTGTTCCAACCCCATGGAAGAATTTGAAATTATCAATGCCGATGAGCTTGTAGGCCATTCTGGCAAAACCCGGATGGGTGTAAGCCAGGAATGAACATTCGGCAAACCACCAGGCATTCACCGGAGAGTATTCGGTATTTTCGGGTTCCAGCGGGAAGTCTTCGGCATTCTCAAAGTACAGGTAATCCATATCGGGGGGGATGAGGTTTCTCTTTTTCGGGTTGGGGAGCTCTTTCTGTTTGATTTTTATCATTGAGGTACCTGGAATCTTTTTGCCTTATATAATTATTTAGAGTATATCACCGGCAACTATGGTTTTAAGATTATGCACCCATACACTACCTTTGATGGGGTAGGGCTCATTTACCGGAGCAACAATAAACACGCGCTCGGGTTCAATGACTTTAAGAGCTTCATAAAAACCTTTAGTTACTTTTGGTGCCGGGGATGCTTTAATCTCAATGGCAATTCTCTTGTTGCCTTTTTCCAGAATCAGATCTACTTCTGCTCCACTTGAACTCCGGTAGAAACTTGGCGTGTATCTGGGGAAGGTTTCTAACAGACTTGAAATAACGAAAGTTTCATAACTGTTTCCAAGGCAAGGATGGCCTAGGAGATTATTGTAACTCTCAATACCCAGAAGAAAGTGAATAAGCCCGGAATCTCTGATGTATATTTTGGGTGTTTTAATCAGTCTTTTTTTTGTATTTGAGAAAAAAGGTTTCAATCGTCTGATAACAAAGGTTCCTTCCAGAATATCAATGTAGTTTTTTATGGTAGGAACACTGATTCCCATGGAAGAGGCTAAAGTACTCATGTTCAGTACGGAGCCGTTAACATGCGCCAACATTGTCCAGAATCGCCGGAGTGTTTCAGCCGGTATATTTATCCCGAGCTGAGGGATATCCCTCTCCAGAAAAGTTCTTATATAGTTCAACCGCCAGTCAAAACTGAGTTCCCTGCTTAATAGATAACTATCGGGGTATCCCCCCTGCAGCCATAATTTTTTAAGGTCTTCTACCTCTTCTGCAATGAAAGGACCGATTTCAATAAACGATATCCTCCCGGCCAGGGTTTCAGAGCTTTGCCGAATTAAATCCCTGGAAGCGGAACCGAGAATTAGAAGCTGACCGGGCTGATTGTTCCTGTCCAGATAACTTCTGAGGAGGGGAAAGATATCCGGATATCTTTGAACTTCATCTATACAGATTAGAGCACTCCGGTTGGCTTCCAGGAATGCCATCGGTTCCTGCAGCCTGGCAAAATCTCTCGGGTCTTCCAGATCAAGATAGACAGTATTATTACGCTTATTGATTATCCGTTTTGCCAGAGTCGATTTCCCGACCTGCCTAGCCCCAAGAAGTGCAACCGCAGGAAAAGCCTTCAAATGCGCCTCTATAACCGGTTCCTTGATCCTTGGAATATATGTCTGCATATTTAAAGTATAGGTTAAAATATACAAACATTCAATTGTGTAAGATTATTCATGGTTCTTCTGGTTTCCTATTAGAAAGTGATACAGTACCTGCAGCAGATCGTTACCGCACTGAAAACATCAGTATAAACAGTCAGTTCAATCAGAAAACTCGAAAGAGCCAACATCAATACCACTTCCCTGGGGGCGCGGAACTCCCGAGAAGTCCATTAACGGTGCCTTCATGGTACTGCCGGCATCAATTACAGGTGATGCTGCTTCGATTTGGAAATTTTCAGCTTCAGCGTCGATAAACAGTGGGTTGCCCTTTATCCAGTAGTCCCCTGTTATTTCTTCATTATAGTCTTTGAAATCATCAATCAGATTATAGTCAACAGTAAGTTCCCCAGCTGCAACATCCGAAATAACGACGATGCTGAACAGGTGATTTTTACTAGCAATATTGTTCCTGATCAGTACATTGGTGGCGATTCCCGCATTCATGAAAATGTCGCCACATCCCCAATTGTCCTTCAATCCATTATTGTAGAGAGTATTGTTGACGATGGGTAAACTGCCCATAGTTGCAGTTCCATCTGTAAAGTCTGACACTATGATACCAGACCTGCCGCTATCAGTAACAATGTTGTTCTCCAAAGTGATATTTGTTTTTCCATTCTCAGGAGTAGAAATCCGTATTCCGTCTTCACCGTTGTTCCGACAGAAATTGCCTCCTATCAAGACATTGTTAACAGGATGGTCTGCCGTTTTGACTCCTCCGGCATTAACCCAGATTCCGCATCCGGTATTGTTGTAAACAAGGTTGGAACGAACTTTGATATCCTCAATAAGACCACCGTTCTCCGAGTTGACTCTGATGTCTTCAAGACAGTTGTAGACGATATTTTCACTAACGACGATGCTATAGGCATGTTCCGCCCAGGCATCGATGTAAATACCGAGACGAATCATATTGTATACAGTATTTCCGGAAACAAGACCTGTAAAAGCACCATTTTTTACATCGATTCCTTCCATAAATCCATCATGAACGGTGTTTCCAATGATGATGAAATCGTTGGAATGGGAAACTGAAATGCATTCCTGAGGTCCTTTATCGCTAGTGCAGGCTTGATATATGTCATTCCCGTGAATTGTCAGTCCGTTATCTCCCCAAGCCATAATACCGGAGTTCCTGGAGTTGATAGTTTTGTTATTACCGATAGTGATGTTTTGTGATTCATTAGCGAATATTGCCATTACCGGTGAATATTGAACGGTAAAACCTTCCACTGTTATATCGTGTTCTTTTTCAGTGTGTATTGCTCCGCATCAGTTATTCGGGTAGCTCAAATCCCTTCCATCAATAATTACTTCTTAATCGGGATAGGACGAAAAGACAATTGGCTTTCTCGCTGTTCCTGATGCGGAAATGTAGAATGTGTCAGGGACTGTTGGATCTGTCTGACTGAAAATGGCAAGGGGTAGGAAAAGGAGATATAAACTGATCATAAATATCTTCATAAGATACTTCTGAGAAATCAGTGTGCATCTATTATAGACTATATTGATGATTTTATAAATCCTGTAATTGTGATTCCTCTGGATATGGATGTCATCATTAGAAAAGATTCCATGTTCTCTACAGCGAATAGGCTACTCTCTATTCAGGCACGCTGTACCAGGTTACTTAGATTGGTCTCAATACCCTATAAATCCAAGCCGTAGAAAATCGAAAAGACTATTGTGATGATAACAAGGACGTAAAACCACTTCCCGGAGAATTTTGAAGTTTGAATAGGTGCTAAATTGAACACTGCCAAAATCATCAGTACAGCATAGAGAATACATGAAAAGATTGAACGGTCGAAGGACCCTTCACTTAAAAATATAACTGCAAGGACAACAATGTTGTTATCCAATGCCAGCCCCTGGTAAGTGTGAGTATCAACAAGTCCGAAAACATTGAAGTAGCTAAGGCGAATGGCGGCAACAGCGACAAGAATGAAGGCTCCAGGCAGGAACCAGATACTGAAATTACCGTATGCAAGAAGAAATACACCGGGGAAGACTCCGAAACTGATAATATCAATCAGTGAATCAAGATTCGCACCCAAAGCTTTTTGGTCTTCAGAACGGTTTTTCATACTCCGGGCGACAATACCGTCGGCCCAATCGAAGACTACGGCCCAGAGGGCTGCGACAATCGCTATAGGGAATGCCCCGATAATTGCGGCGAATATTCCGGATACCGCACAGAAAAGACCAACAAGGGAAACGATATTCGGGGGATCCAGCGCTAGGGATATCATGTTCTTATTGTTCATTTTATGTCCTTATCCGGCTGATAAAGCATCTCGTACAGAACACGGACTAACTCTCGATTTTCCGGCTCGGTACGACAGGCGATCCGAAGATAGCGATCGGCATCAGGTTGAGTTTTCCCCACACAGTCTTTGATGAGAATATTGTGATCTATAAATAGTTTCCGGGTTATATCAGGGCCATTAGCTGTATCTTCCGGCAATCGACAGAAAATAAAATTGGCATCCGGCTTGTAAACGGTCATCCCGGGAATTGTACCCAACATCTTGTACATACTATTCCGGTCAGAACGGACCCTTGAACAGCTCTTCTGGAATTCCTGGAAATACTCAGGCAGCATGCGTAGAAACTCTTCTGCGAAACCGTTCACATTCCAGATGTGGACACCTTTTCTTACTTCTTCTGCAAAATCATCATTCGCTGTAACCATATATCCGATTCTGAGCCCGCAAATACCGTAAGCTTTACTCATGCTTTTAAAGATGGCTACATTGGCATGGTTATCGAGTGCACCTTCCAGAGACCATTCATCGGGATTTTCGGTGAAGTCGAGAAAGGATTCATCGATGATCAGGATACACCCGTGAGATTCCAGCTTTCGTGCGAGACGTTGTAGGTTGGCCCTGGGAACGGCTATGGAAGTCGGATTGTTC
>DEIH01000078.1 GCA_002352375.1 Spirochaeta sp. UBA2779
GTAAAAACAGCAGCTCCCGAGCTGGAAAACCGGCCCCTGGAGCTGCAGATTATCAGGTCAATAACAATTGTCGAAAAGGTCTAACCAGCGTAGGTTTTGTAAAGGTAAATCCCGGCTCCGACGATAATAATCGCGGCCAGTACGGCCAAGGTAATCTTCCCCTTGGACCATGGACGGCCGCCCTGAACTTCTCCGGTGCGGGCATTCACCATGAACTGATAAACCTTATCCTTGAAACGGTATGAACTAATCCACACCGGCAGAAGAATATGTTTGAAAGAAATCTTATCATAAGCGGTACTCTTCCATTGTATTCTCTGCTCATCCCCGCCGATATGCCTGCGAATAGTCCGGTCGATTTCTGGAGACATTCTCTCTTTGGCTTTTCCAAACCCTTCCTCCAGGCCGATTGAATAACTTTCTACCTGAAAACCTGTGAGATATGATGGGTTGTAGGTTTTAAGCTGATCCAGATCCCAGGGTTCCAACTCGTTAACATATTTTTCCGTCATATTGTCAGTGGCGTGAATCAGAACATCATCAAAACTGTTGTGAACCTGTCCCTGAGCTCTGTACCACCTGGTATGTCGTACCTGCCGGGTTTTTGTTACAGACTTTCCATCCTCGGTTGTTGTATAAGTTTCGGTGGTGTAATAATACTCTCCCCTCTGACCTTTGTAATCCGTTTCAGTTTCCGAATCGTAGGTCCAGAAGGGGGAGTAGATACCTTTTAACCCATCGGCCCGGGCAAATTCTTTAAGTTTTTTCGGTGCAAACCAGCGCTTTTTCAGCCATTGGCGGAAGTTGACAGCCGCTTCATCCCTAGTCACTTTGAAGGGCAGTAAGGATTCTGGTTTCAGTACCTTTGAGGAAAGTCCCTGGGCGTTCATTGTCGAACCGCAAAAGGCACATTCCCCGGCGGTCTGGTTTTCTCTCAGTGTTGTCTGGGCACCGCAGACATCACATTTGACTATCAGGGTTTCCACCGTATCATGGTTCTCTTCATCTTTTTTGAGCTCGGCAAGAACCTTTTCGAAATCCTGTTCTTCAACGACAGCATCTTCAGAACTTTCAATCTCATTTTCTGTCCCGCAGTAGGGACAGCTGAGGCTGGATGTTCCGGGTTTGAATTCCAGATCGGCCCCGCATTTTGAGCAGGGTGATGTAATGACATCTGTACTCATTATTTTCTCCTATCAGCTCTGAGTTGGAAGCGGCGGCGGTGTCTGTCCGAAAACAGAAGTGATGGCTTCTCCGGCAGCGGTCCATGCAGCCATACCGTCTTTCCATACAAGGGTTTCTCTGGTGATTTCCCCAGATGCAGCTTTCTGTTTCAGAGCATTCATATCAAAAGGGCCGGCCTGCTGGCCGTTTACCGCAACAAAGTAGCTTACCGCCTGGGGAATCGGGGGCGGACCGGCGGGAGGGGTTGCCTGGGCAGGTTGTCCGCCCTGGCTTTGCTGACCGGCTAAGACGCCTCCCATCTGATTGGCCATGGCAAAACCCATACCCATCCCCATGCCGCCGGCAGCCCCGCCTGAAGGATTTTCTGCAGCGGCTTCCATAGCGTTGGCCGCCTGAAACTGTGTGTACTGATTCAGATTGCCGATAACACCCATGCTCGATCTCTTATCAAGAGCATCTTCCACCGCCTGGGGCAGAGAAATGTTCTCAACAAGCAGTTTTACCAGTTCCAATCCGTATTCTCTGAACTCACCGCCCAGTCTGTTCTGCATGAACTCGCCCAGCTCGTTGTAGTTCGAGGCCAGATCCAGTACGGCAATTCCAGATTCACCGAGAGCATCGGAAAAACGGGATACCACGATGTTACGCAGTTGTCCGGTTACTTCATCCTTGTTGAAATCATCATCAGTACCCACAATCTCTTTGAGAAATATTGCAGCATCGGTTACCCGGATTGAATAACTGCCGAAAGCCCTGAGTCTGACGGGTCCGAATTCTTTATCCCGAAGCATAATCGGATTCTGAGTTCCCCATTTTAGATCTGTAAATCGTTTTGTATTAACAAAATAAACTTCGGCTTTAAACGGACTTTCAAAACCGTGCTTCCACCCTTTCAATGTTGAAAGTATGGGAAGATTGGCCGTAGTCAGATCGTGCATTCCCGGCATGAATACATCAGCGAGCTGACCTTCGTTGATAAAAACCGCAGCCTGGGATTCCCTGACAGTCAGTTTTGCTCCGTTTTTAATCTCGTTACCATAGCGTTCAAAACGGTACACCATGGTATCGCTGCTGTTGTCCGTCCATTCAATAACATCAATAAACTCACCCTTGAGCTTGTCGAAGAGACCCATTGTATACTCCCTTAATATGCGTGAAAATGAAATAATGAAGGACAAAACAGCCAGTGTCTACCTTGCCCATCCCTACATGCAGAGCCTTAATCATGCAATATATTATCGTGTACTGGAAACATTGAATCGAGGGAAAGTAGAAACTTTTTCCCATGATTTGTACAATGAGGGATTCAATCCGCTTTTAACTGTTGGTGAACTGGGCTTTGATGAATCGAAAGATCCCCTTGTGCTTCAATACGCTGAAGAACTCCTGGAATCAGATTTGCTGATATTTATTCATCCCAACTGGTGGGGGCAGCCGCCTGCGATTCTTAAGGGCTGGATAGACAGGGTTATCCGTCCCCCTTATGCCTATGATTATCCTCCGGAGCTTTCTCCGGGTGATCCTCCGGTGCAGAAGTTAAGCGATAAAGTCGGCATGGTGTTCAACACTTCCAATACTCCTGGGCCAAGGGAGAATTCTTATTTTGGTGACCCCCTGGAGAATACCTGGAAACAGTGTATCTTCGGTTTTTGCGGCATTCAGATGAGCTACAGGACGATGTTCCGGACGGTAGCCGGGAGCAGTCAGGAAATTCGCGAGGGTTGGCTTGATGAGGTAGAGGCCGCAGTTGCGGGTGAAATTAATAAGATGCCTTGAGGGTAAGGAAAAATCCGCCTCCCGGAGCGCTGCCGTTACCCGTTACTTCAACTTTATCAAATGCACCCTTGGCATACTTTTCATCCGTACCGATGGCAAGGTTACTGTATCCGGTATACACTTGGAAATAATTGAAGCTAAGACATACACCGCCCTCGGCTGATGTTCCGGGATTATCAAGTATACCAATGCCTGCTACAGCACCAAAAACTCCGAATATGTCTGTTATCATTGCCTTTACATCCAAGCCGAAGTTCATATAGCTGCTGTCTCCGCTATCAGAGAGTATCATGGCATTGCTGCCGGAAAGATTGGCATCTATACCGGACAGTGCCGGGATTGTGAAGCCCGCACCCCATTGGGCCTGGAGAATATCAGAGTTATTTCGGTTGTACATCAGGAAGTATTCGGTCATACCGAAACCGAGGATATCAATACCGGCGAAATCCATAACCAGAGTCCCCCCGATTCCCAGAGTCATGGCTTCACCCGGGTTTGAATCATTGAGCAACCGGTTGTTCCCGAGATTTGAGGATGAGTCGTAAAAAAGCTGCATTGAGGAACTTGTAAAGCTAATCAACGGTCCCCAGGAACTTCCCCTATGGTCGTTATCCATAAAAAACGAGGTAAATATATCGGGGTAGCCGCCGGTATTTATATTTTCAAAAGAAACCGGGTTGAATGCTGTTGTGAGGAAAAAACGATGATTCCAGCCAAGGGTTGTACTGAAATTAAATCCATCAATGCCCGATGTGGATGATCTTTCAAAGCGGTACTGAGTGAAATCCATAACCAGAAGCTCCTGATGGCTTCCGTAGCCCATGTGCAGGTTCAGGCCGGCTTGAGGCAGCACATCTGAATCCAGATAAACTTCGGTTCTGTCAAATCCGCTATATACGTCTAACAAACCCGCTTTATAGAGAACCTCCGAAAAATCAATCAAAGCGTAAAAAAGAGTGTTTTGATTGAGCGCTATTTCCCCCCGGAAGCTTATCTCGTCAAAAAGATTGCTTACCGTACCGTTATTATCGACTTTCATGGTTTCTGTGATATTCATACCGCCGGAGAATGATGGGAAGTTAATATCTACCTGAGCGGAAAGTGACAGAGAGCTGATTAAAAAAAGAATTGAAAAGAATAGATTCTTTGGTAAGGAGGTATAGTGCATTCCGGCATTATCCGGGGGTTGGGCGACAGAGGTCAATAAAAATCAAGTTTCAGAACAACACTTACGACAGCTTCCTCTGGATAAAAGCTGCTGTTTCACTTTAAGGACATGCACGGTGTTAAGGCTATTGCTCAATCGATTGTTCAGCATATCCACAGCCAGTCGGCCTACATACTTCATATCAATATGCATTGTTGTGATTTCCGGTATGTAGGGCTTGCTGTAATCAAGAACATCTCCCGGTGCGATAATGGATATATCTCCGGGGATTGTATATCCGATTCGAGTTAAAGAACTCCAGCTTTGAAGTGCAATTTCATCATCAAGGCAGAAAAGAGCTGTAGGTGGAGAAGAACCTTTCATTAATGTCTGAAAGTTCCCATCCGGATTCACCGATGATAAACCGGAAGGGCAGGAAATCAAATAATCCTTTTGAATCTCAATTTTTTCTTCCTCCAGCGCTTTGCGGTAACCGTAGTAACGGTCGGTTGAGAGTATGGGTAAGTCTTCTCTTGAAGTGTCAACAAAGCCGATTTTTGTATGTCCGAGATTCAGCAGGTGCCGGGTACCTTCATAGGCACCTTGAAAGTCATCAACACAGATGGAAAAGTATTTATCCTGGTAGTTGTTGTTCAGTATGAGTATTACAGGGATTTCCGCATTTTCAAGTCTGCTGAAAAGGGAATCATTTCCGAAGTGAATTGAAAAGACGGCCTGGCATTCAAGGTTGATAATTTTTTGATAAATTACCTTATCTTTTTCGTTGTGAGAAACAGGAATGATAACGGTATTCAAACCGATCTTTTGGAGATCCAGTTCAATTCGGGCTATCATTTCGTTAAGGAAATACCAGATAAAGGTCCATTCTTTATCTATCAGCATCAGTAGAGCCACTCTGCCAATTTTACTTTTTCGGGTTGGTTTCCTTATCGGGTGGATGTAGCCCATTCGTTCCGCTGTTTCAAGAACAGCAGTTGTCGTTTTCTCGGAAATCCTTCCTTTACCAGTAAATACCATTGACGCTGTTGTCGGAGAAACGTTCGCTTCAGCAGCAACATCTTTGAGTTTTGGAACTGATTTATCTGAATGTTTGTTTATCATTACTTGTCCTGTTAAACATATTCTATGTCAATTATGATAAATTTACCAGATATATAATGCGAAAATTAAAAGATAATGTTGACCATTTCAGAGAATATGATAGGATAGAACCCTAATAAACCAGTTATGAGGTGTCTTGAAATGAACAAAACCACCAGCTCCAGAGAACGGGTTCTAGCCGCAATCCGGCATGAAGAGTCGGACAGAGTTCCTATCGATCTGGGGGCAACACCGAGTTCTGGAATTTCCGCCATTGCGTATGAGTCTCTAAAACGATATATGGGATATCACTCCGGACACACACGAATTTACGATGTCGTTCAGTACCTTGCACAGCCTGAGGACTTTGTTGTTGATGAGCTTGGTGTTGATGTTCTTGATATCGGAAGAACTTTCAATACCGAGGATTCTGACTGGTACGATATTACCATGCCCAACGGCCGGAAGGCCCAGTATCCAGTATGGTTCAAACCGGAATTACATGAAGATGGATCCTGGAATGCCTATCATGAAGATGGTACCCGAATAGCCACCATGCCCCAGGGAGCACAATTCTTCGACCAGACTTTCTTCCCCTTTCTCGAGGGATATCCCGATAGCCGCAGCGGTATGGATGAGTTACTCGATGAGGCTATGGATAAAGTTCTCTGGTCTAAACTTGTTCACAGCCCATGGGATCATGCCGGGGAAGAAGATTTTTGGGCTCAGCTCAGGAACAGAACTCTGGCTTTGAGAGAAAAAACAGACAAAGCCCTGATGGTTGTCTGCGGCAGCAACCTTTTTGAATGGGGAACTTTTATTCGCCGGATGGATAATTTCCTGATGGACCTTTATCTGGATAAGGATAATGTAAAAATACTGATGGAACTCCTTATGGAGCGCCATATGAAAACCCTTGAAAAAGTCTGTGAATCTGTGGGAGATATTGTGGATATCCTTCGTTTCGGGGACGATCTGGGAATGGATTCCGGTCCGTTTATGGGCCTGGATGTGTACAAGGATATTTTTGAGGACCATAGAACCCGATTGTGCAGCTATGTCCATAAGAACAGCAATATGTCGACTTTCCTTCATTCCTGCGGCTCAGTATACCAATTTATTCCTTCTTTGATTGACTCAGGTATGGATATTATCAATCCGGTTCAAACCAATTGCAGGGATATGGATGCGGCAAAACTTAAAAAAGAATTTGGTAAAGATATTGTTTTCTGGGGCGGCGGAGTAGATCCGAGGGAAATCCTGAACAGAGGAACTCCTGAAGAAGTAAGAGCTGATGTAATTCGAAGGCTGGAGGTTTTTGCCCCCGGGGGCGGATTCGTATTTAATAATATTCACAACATCCTGGGGGAGGTTCCTCCGGAAAATATCACGGCTATGTTTGATACAGTTAAAGCGTTCCGTTTGTAAGTGAACTGCAGAATATTTACGTGTCGACTGGTTTTTTCAGTAGCAGCAGTTCCTGAGGTTTCTAACTATGTTCTCTGATATAGCTGCTGGCAGGCTGACCTGTCAGCTTCTTAAATATTTTATAAAAATAGTCGGAATTCGAGTAACCGAGGCTCTCGGCGACAGATTTTATTGAAACAGTGTTGCCCCTGAGCAGTACCTTTGCTT
Source organism: Spirochaeta sp. UBA2779 (assembly GCA_002352375.1). Lineage (GTDB taxonomy): Bacteria > Spirochaetota > Spirochaetia > DSM-2461 > DSM-2461 > UBA2779. Next base: position 6,845 of record DEIH01000078.1, read on the forward strand.
TTTCAACCCGAACCGTATTAATGTAATCGTTGAACTTCACCCCGGTTTCTTTCCTGAACATCTGTCCCAGATAGGAGTGGGAAATGCCAAACTGGAAGGAAAGTGTTTTCAGCGAAATCGGCTCAAAGACATGCTGGTCGATGTACTCAATAATTTCCTGTATCGGTGTCATTTTGTTGTTTTTTTCCATTTTGCAGGAAATAGCCTGCTGAGCCAGTTCGTTCAGCCAGTTGATAACAGAGCTTGCATCCATATCCTTAAAAAGATGCTTTACCATGCTGTCATAACTTCCCAGGCATTCTTCCACCGGTATACCTTCATCCTTCATCAGGTGAGCTATACCCATAAGTATTTCCAGACAGATGCCCTGAAAATGTTCAATCGGAAGAACTCTTGATTCAAGGAACCTCTGGTACAGATCGCCGAAGAAAGAATAGCTTTTCTGCCAGTCGGAATCCCTGATACTGCGGAACAATTCCCCGAGGTCTACAGAGTCCACTTTCGGGCTGATATTAAGAAATTCCAGGGCATCGTTTTCTGTAATGATGTGTTTTGGAAGATATCGAACCGGATCTATGGGAACCCCTTCAAACCAGTCTACAATCGTCTGAAAGGCTATTTCGGCATCAACTTCCGGGGACTGGTACGCTGTTGCTGACAGTTTTCCCTTCTGGATGAGCTTCAATCCGGTTTCTGAACTTCCGGCAGCAACACAAACAACATCCTGTCGGCCAGTTTCTTCAAGAACACAAGATACTGCAGTCATTGTTAAACTATCATCGGCGCAAAACAGTCCTTTGAGATTATCACCAAACTTTTTAATCCACCTGTGAAGCTCACTCGCTGCTATATTTTTGTCCATACCCGGGGATGCGGCCAGGAAAATCATCTTTGGTGCATATCTGGACAGCTCGGTAATAACACCCCATGTTCTGGCATAGAAACTGGAGTTTCCTTCTAGATGCTGCAGGATTACATAGCCGCCGTATTTGCCCATTTTATCAGCCAGATGACGGGCTAAAAGACGGCTCTGCCCCCAGTCATCAGGCCCGGTCCAGGCGAGCATATAACGGTGGCTTTCCCGGTCTGCAAGAAAATTACTGCCAATAACGGGAATCCCCGCTTCATTAACTATTCTGTACCAGTAATTACTCTCTTTACTCTGTCCGGGATTCAGCAAAATCATATCCGGATTGAGCTGTATGGCTTTATGGACATTTTCCTCAAATTTTTCAGCATCCCAGTGTGCATCAAGGACATTCAGATCCATTTTAGATTCGGCTGAAATTCTTTTCAGAGTTTCTGCATACAAGTTCATATACGGAAAGTCTCCCCCAGGGTGGAGATAGATTAGCTTTTTTTCTTTAACTCCTGCTCCGGGTGATTCTGGAATATTTATTTTCAAGATACCCCATCCGGCATATTCCATATCATACCAATGCCTTGAGTCCTCTTCCGGCAAAGATAAGGGGCATTCCGGGCGGGGAGGAATCATTTTCTCCGAGGCGCCCCAGAGAATTATCAACTGGTTCGAATTGCGTTTTAAACTGACTGACTGAACTTTGATAATTGCATCTTTCGACATCTTCATGAGTATAGTGCTGATGTAGGACAATAGCAAAAAATGGCAAAACTACAGCAATTATTTGCATAAACCCTTGTGTGTGGAATTAAGATTGTGAATGATAGAAAGCTATGTTACACGATCCAAGCCATCGGGAAGCAGCTCCAGTTGCTGAACCTATTAAACTGACAAGTCGGGAAAGGGATATTCTGAGAAAGCTCGGAGAAAAGATTACGGAATTTTCTATCGATCCGTCCAACAGGGAAAAAGCCCTGCTCTGGCGTGATTTGAATGATTTAAAATCACAGAAACCTATGGTATGGATTAATGAGATTCCATGGCATGAGATGAATTTTGAAAATGAACTGACACTTGGCTGTGAGGGAGTATGGGCCCGCAACCTCGAAGACAGCATGAGAAAAACCATTTACCAATGGTCTCACATGCGGGGTGATATGATCGTGAATCCCTGGTTTGAGTGCGAAAAAGTAATACACAGTACCGATTTCGGGATTCTTGAAGACACTGAAATTGCAACTACTGATGTTGATAATGATATTGTTTCCAGGCATTTTAATATTCAAATCAGTGAACCTGAGGATATTGCTAAAATTAAAATACCGGTTATTACCCATAATGAAATGGCAACTGAGTACAGTTTTCAGGCGATGAAGGAACTTTTCAGTGATATGATGCCGGTTAAATTGGTTGGACAAAGCCATATCTGGTTCACACCCTGGGATTACCTGATCAGATGGTGGGGAATACAGGAAGCTATGCTTGATTTAATCCTAAGGCCGGAAATGGTACACGAAGGCGTGGAACGAATGGTGGAGGCATGGATGAAGGAGCTCGATCAGTTTGAAGTTCAGAATCTTCTTGCCCTGGATGCCAACAATACAAGAATAGGATCCGGAGGTTATGGATACACCAGGGAACTGCCGGGAGATGATTACGATCCGGATAATGTAAAACCTCATAATATGTGGGGTTGTTCAAATGCCCAGATATTCTCTGAAGTTTCTCCTGATATGCATTGGGACTTTGCCATTGAGCATGACATGAAGTGGCTTGAACGTTGGGGGCTGACATACTATGGATGTTGTGAACCTCTTGCCGGGAAAATGGAACAGCTGAGAAGAATACCGAATTTGAGAAAAATATCCTGCAGTCCATGGAACAATACGAAAAAAGCTATTGCTGAAATCAGGGATGAGTATGTTATCAGCCGAAAGCCCAATCCAGCGGTTTTCGCCTATGATACATGGGATCCTGGAGATGCCCGGAAACAGATTAGAGAATTTCTGGATGAAACTGAGGGTGTATGTCACGTTGAATTGATTATGAAAGATATTTCAACCGTTGCCCGTAAACCGCAACGTTTGTGGGAATGGGCCGATATTGCCATGGAGGAAGCGGAGCGTACAGTCTCCTAGCTGGCGTAGGGTGGCGGTGCGCAAGTTCCTCTTTTAACCAGTTGATGCTTTACTTTAAGAACGTGCAGATCTTCGGGTTTATGTTCCATAATATTCATAAGCATCTGGAAGATGATTTTCCCCATATAACTGGTATTTATCCGCATGGTTGTAATCTGGGGGGTGTAGGACTGTGAGTAATCCAGTACATCTCCCGGGGCAATAATTGAAACATCCTCCGGTACACGGATATCCAATTCTGAAAGAACATTGATTACTCTCATCGCAATATCATCATCCAGACAGAAAATCCCCGTTGGTGATTTTCCAGGAGTTTTGCTGAATAGTGATGAAAGTTGTTTTCTTAATGTGTCTATATTGTTTAATTCAAAGCGGACAATCTGATTCTGCGGAACGGAAATACCGGATTCCTCTATAGCTTTTCGAAACCCGAAGAACCTGTCGTTCATGAGAATAGGAAGATCCTGACGTTCACATTCAACATAAATAAGTTTTTTATGCCCCAGGCTAACTAAGTGCATCGTTCCTTCATATGCACATTGAATATCGTCAACAAGCACCGAGTAGAACCTGTTCTGAAAATGATTGTTCATAACCAGAATTGAAGGGATTGACATCTTTTCCAGTGTACTGAGAAACAAATCGTTGCCGTAGTGCAGGGAAATAACAGCATCAATGTGAGAAATGGACACCTTATGTATTATTTCTTCCACAGGCGAGTTATGAAGAATGGGAATCAGGATGGTATTCTTACCCTCTTTTTTCAGGCTCCTTTCCAATTCTTCCAGGATAGGGCGGATAAAGCCCCAAATAAACGCCCAATCCTCATCGATACTGACAATTATCCCTATGGTACCGTAGGCTTCAGATTGATTCATGGTGCTATTTTCTATTGTTTTTTGCCGGTATCCCAACTCCTGTGCTGTATCAAAAACCAGCTTTTGAACATTTTCAGAGATTCTTCCCTTCCCGGAAAGCACCATAGATACGGTGGTTATGGATACCTGGGCTTTTGCAGCAATATCTTTTAGTTTAGGTTTCATGTGCATTCACTTATAGTAAAATATGGTAAAATATTTTACCACTAAGGAGCATATTGTCAATGGAAAATGGCATATAAACGCAAAATAATGCAAAAAGATGTAAAATATAGATTTAATTAATAAGATTTAACTTGACTGCTGGAGAAATTATGGTAAAATAATCAATCATTTTTACTAATGATTATTTGGAATAAGAGGAGTACATCATGCTTCGACTCGGGCAGCTGATAGGTTTAAAACCGGAAATGTATGATTCCTATAAAAAGTATCATGCAGCAATCTGGCCGGAGATAGCCGAGAAAATTTCTGAGGTAAATATACGAAACTATTCGATATTTCATCGTGATGGTCTGTTGTTCTCTTATTTCGAATATATTGGAGACGATTTTGATAAGGATATGGAGAAAATGGCAGAGGACCCGAAAACACTGGAATGGTGGGACATTATGAAACCGATGCAGTCACCTCTTGATAACCGTAAGCCGGGTGAATGGTGGTCCGATATGGAAGAAGTTTTTCATCAGGATTAAGGAGAGATAATGAGCGAAAGAGATGTCGGTAAACCCGCATTTGAAATGAAACAGGTAAGCAAGGTTTACCCGGGTACTATTGCTGTAGATAAAGTTGATTTTGACGTATTCCCCGGTGAAGTTCATGCCTTGATTGGTGAGAACGGTGCCGGTAAAACAACGTTGATGAGTATGATTTCCGGCTCTTTTGATGATTATACCGGAGATATCTTTGTAAACGGTAATAAAGTAGACTTGAGGTCTCCAGCTCAGGCCAAGAAAAATGGTATCGAGATGATATACCAGGAATTGTCTCTGGCCCTCCCCATCAGCGTTGCAGAGAATGTTCTTGTCGGGCGCCTGCCGAGAAAAGGCATCTTTATTGATAAAGAAAAAATGGTGAGTGAAACTTTTGAAAATTTATCAAAGGTGGGGCTTGAACATATTGATCCCATGATTCCAATTGAGGATATCAGTCAGCATGAAGCCCAGCTTGTGGAAATTGCCAAAGCATTGGGTAACAATCCATCTATTCTGGTAATGGATGAACCAACATCAGCCCTTTCCCGTGAAGAAGTTGAACGTCTATTTGAAATCATAGATGGTTTGAGAAAAATGGGACTGGCGATTGTCTACATTTCACACCATCTTCCTGAAATTTTTAAAATTGCAGACAGAGTAACCGTTATGAGGGATGGGCATCGCATCGATACCAGGAATATTAATGATGTTACCCAGGAAGAGCTCATTCAGATGATGGTTGGAGAATCTGTTACTGAGTTTTACCGTCATGATATCTTCTCTGGAGAAAAAGTCAGGTTAAAAGTTGAGAAATTGACACGATACGGTTTCTTTCACGATGTCAGTTTTCAGGCCCGTGAGGGTGAAATTCTAGGGATAGGCGGACTTTCAGGTGCCGGACGCAGTGAATTGGCACGTGTTCTTGTTGCTCTGGATAAACGGGATAAGGGCAGGATCGAACTTGATGGTAAGGAGATAAAATCCCGTAATATGGCACAGGCTTTGGATGAGGGATTCGCATATTTGAGCGAGAACCGTAAAACCGAAGGACTGGCTCCCCGCCTCAATATTCAGGACAATATTCTGAGTGCCCTAGTTCCGAGATTATCAAAAAACGGTGTATACGATAAGGAAAAAGGCGATCCTGTATTAATGAAGCTTATTGAAGAGCTCTCTATCTATCCACCAGACCCGAACAGAGAAGTTTCAAACCTTTCCGGGGGTAATCAGCAGAAAGTACTGATGGCTAAATGGATTGCTATAGAACCTAAAGTGCTGATACTTGATGAACCAACCCGGGGTGTGGATATCGGTGCGAAAGTTATTATTCATAATGCCATTGAAGCACTGGCCAAAGAGGGGCGGACGATTCTCCTGATTTCATCTGACTTGCCGGAACTCGTTTCTCTTTCACACAGGGTAATGATTATGAGACAGGGGCATTTTATCAAGGAAATGCAGAAGGCTGAATGTACGGAAGAAAGTGTTTTACTTGCAGCAAATGGAGAAGGGGCCTAGCTGATGTCAGATCTGGAACAGAATAAAACGGACCTGAGGTCTGTTTCTCAAACTGGTTTTTTAAAAATATTGAATGTAGCAGGAATATACGGTGTTGTAGTCCTGTTTATTCTCCTTGGTATTTTCCTCCAGTTACTCGGTGTCATTAACAATTTTATGACTGCATCAAACATGCTTAATATCGTTGATGCTGTTTCCATGTTGGGAATAGTGGCTCTGGGTATGGCTTTTATTACATACTCTGGTCATTTTGCAGATTTATCAGCTCCGACAACCATGGCCCTTACCGGTATTGTTGCTGTTCAAATGCTCCAATTTGGTTTTGTTGCCGCAATTGTTTCGGCTTTCATTGTTGGAACAATAATCGGTTTGATAAATGCATTTGCCATCGGGAAGCTCAAAGTTAATCCCATAATATGGACCCTGGCTCTTAATTATATGACCCTGGGTGTAATTCGGGTTATCTGGGCCAATAAACAGATCTATCCTGATATGATTGCATCTTCAGAAAAAGCAGTAGAATTATTTGACAATATTTACCGACTGCGGTTTTTCAACAAAATAGCTTTACCCATGATTATGCTGATTATTCTTGTCTTTCTGTTTCATTTTGTAATGAGTAAATCAAAGTTCGGGATACAGCTGAAAATAACTGGTGCTGCAAAAAAGTCCGCTGAGTACTCAGGCATAAATGTGGAACGCATGATCGGAGCCGCTTTTATTATCAGCGCATTAACAGCAACCCTCGGCGGTTTAACTGTTACCTCTCTTTCCCGGGTTGGTGCCTGGTATAACGGAGCAGGATACGATTTCAAGGCCGTCACAGCTATTGTTATTGGCGGTATGACACTGGCCGGAGGCCGAGGTTCAATAATCGGGGTTCTTGGTGGTGTTCTTGTTATCGGGCTGATGAACAATCTGATGACTCTACTGGGTGTCGGTACCTTCTCTCAGGACATGATCCGTGGAATTATTTTCATAATTGTCGTGGGCTTAAACGCGAAATCGTTAAGAAATCTGGGGCGTGATGATGCGTAATAAAATTAATAAGAAACAGATACTGTCTCTTGGAGACAGGTATAGAATCTATGTTCTGTTTGTACTTGTCTTTGTTGTAATGACATTGTTCGCACCTCATTTTTTCAATGCATGGAACCTGACATCCATAATGAAAACAGTGGCTATGAACGGAACCGTAGCAATCGGATTTACCATCATCCTGATAGTTGGGCAGCTGGATCTATCTATCGGAACGATTATTACATTTGCAGCTGTTATTGGTTTGGGGTTGAAAGATGCAGTGGGTTACGGAGTGAGTGTCCCCCTGGCTATTATTGCCGGTGGTCTTATCGGTCTGATTAACGGTTTACTGGTTGCCAAGGTTAAAATCAATTCATTTATAGTGACTCTTGGAATGCTGACGGCCCTTCAAGGTGCTATTTACACCATAACAGGCGGTAATACAATTGCGGTAACAGACGATCAGGCCTTTGCTATATCAGACTGGCTTCAGCATCAGATTGTTCCTATGCTCACCCCCCGCGTTATTATCGCCATAGTCTTAGTTGTCAGCTTCAGTATTTTTCTTCGGAGGACTAGAAAAGGCCGTAATTTCTTCATGGTGGGGGGCAACAGTAAAACCGCTTGGCTGGCAGGCGTTGATAGTGATAAATATACCATTGTTGCTTTTGTAATCTCAGGCGTGATGGCCGCCATCGGCGGTATCCTTTTTGCCATGGAAAGCGCTGCAGCTACTTTGAACCTGGGAACCAATTCTCTTATGTATGTTCTTTCAGCAACAATTATAGGCGGTACCTCGATGGCCGGTGGAAAAGGCGGTGTCTTTCGAAGTTTTATTGCAGTTCTGACGTTAACCACGCTGTATAACGGCATTGTTCTTCTGGGACTGGGGAATGAGGTACAGATATTTATTTCAGGGATAATTCTTGCATCTGTAATACTTTATGAAGCATTTGTGGAATATAGGCATGATAAGGTTGTCGGGCAGAGACCTGAGCTTTTAAAAGAGCTGAATACTATTCAGTAAATTTGTGGGTATACCTCAAATTTGAGGTAAAAAAATATATCCTAATTATTAACGGAGGGAGAAATGAAAAAATCATTCTCATTGTTAGTCGTTCTGGTACTGGCTCTGACTTTTGCAGGGGCAGTTTTCGCCAATGGAGGTTCTGAATCCTCAACTGATGCTGCAGGATCAGGGAATCTTGAGGCTTCATTAGCCCTCGCAGGTCAGGTTGATGCATTAACAGCAGCTGACGGGCAGCCTCTGATTAAAGTTTCAGGTACCGGCCGTGAAGTTCCTGCCAGACCAGCTGATCCTGAAGCACTTCCTGAAGACAATCCTCTTCACTGGTGGGATATGGAATTTGCCGGTTGGAATTCAACCAAGAAAAACATTCCCGATTCTCCAAAAGATGGCGCCATTGGCAAAAAGGTAATCATGATTGTTCATGGAGACCACCCCTGGACTACAGCATGTATCAATGGTGCGACAAAAGTTGCTGATGTATACAACATGGATTTCAAAGCTTTATCCCCCAACTGGGATCTTGCTGTACAGAATCAGATGATCGATCAGGCCATCAATGAGCGCCCCGACCTTCTGCTGCTTATTCCTCTTGATGCCAAGACAGCTCCCCAGCAGGCGCGAAAAATCAACCAGGCTGGTGTTCCTCTTATCATGTTCAATACATTGCCTGAGGCAGAAGCCATGGATTACTGTATTGCATGGACCGGACCGGATGATTTTGGTCAGTTCCGAAAACTCTCTCACCTCTGGGCCGATAAACTCGGTAAAGAAGGCGGAGTTGCATACATTCAGCATGCTCCCGGCGGATCTCCTTATTTTGCACGTTACTGGGGACCCCGTTCCGAACTGGCTGAATATGCTCCTGGAATTAAAGTTCTCGATGCTCAGGCTCCTGGATTCGAAGCTGACAAAACGCAGCAGCTGGTCTCTGACTGGCTTACACGATTTGGTGATGAGATTGTAGGTATCTGTGCAGCTGATGACTCTGCTCAGGGACTCGGAATATCCGAAGCCTTAAAGAAAGCCGGCCGGGAAGATATTGTTGTAATCGCAGCAGGAAACAGCAAGCAGGGTATGGACCTCGTTAAATCTGGAGATATTTATGCTATTACCTACCAGACCGCTGAAGGTGATGGTGCCTTGGCTGTTAAAACCGCAGCTGACTGGTTTAACGGTGAAGAACTTCCTCCAGTTCGTTACCTTCCTCAGCACATGATTACAATCGACGATGTGGAAGATTTCTATCCTCCTCAGTGGTAATCATAGAACTTAAGCTAATCTATTAGTTGAAATCTAATAAGGGCTTTCTCATTGCATAATGAGGGAGTCCTTTTTTTTATAATGAACTCAGTATTCGCAAAGCAGCATGCTCATCGGTTATCAGAGAATTCACAAAATTTCCTTTAAGGGCCCCTGAAATTGCTTCTGCTTTTTCTGCCCCGCAGGCAACGGCGATAAGATATGGAACTTTTTTTAATTCACCTTTCTCGATTCCTATAACCCGCCGGTTTTGAGTAATATCCAGAAACTGCCCATTACTGTCGTAGTGCAGACCGCAAATATGGCCGATCCCTCCCTCAGATTGAATCAGCTTTGCTTCAGATACATCCTGAAAGCCTTCACGTACCATGGAACTGTATTCAGGATTATCTGAACTCAAACCTACCAGAGCCAGATCGAGAGTCTTCATTCTATCCAGGGTTCGGGCAATCGGCTGCTCCTTTAAAAGCAGTTTTTTTAATTCAAGATTTGTAACTATCACCGGGGCCTGAATAAAGCGGCAGCTGCCGTTCAGTTTCTGCGCCAGATTCCTGGCCAGTTCAAAACCGTCAAACGCCGGATTGGCCATTCCCAGACTGCCGGTCATCTGAATAACTTCCACATCTACAACACTCTGGGAAGAAAGCTCTTTTACAACATGAAAAAGACTGCTGCCCCAGGATAAACCAATCTTCAGTCGGTTTTTCAGTTTGGATTCCAGCAGTTTCGCTGCAGCTTTTCCGGCTGCGGCAAGAGTTGACTGCATATCTTCAGCTGAAGGAACCACGGTAACCGAGTTAATATTGAATTCTGTTTTTAACCGTCCTGCAAGAGCATTCACCAGTGAGTCGTTACTTTCCTGAATACGGATTTCAACAATTTTTTCTTCCCGGCAGCGTCTTAATAGATTGGAAACACTGGGTCGGGAAATATTGAGATGCCGGGCAATCTCCTGCTGAGATAGGCCCTCGATATAGTATTTTCGGGCAACGTCGATTAAGGTATCCCGATCTTTCTTTACAGTCACAACATACTTCCAGGAGGAAGATGGATACAACGGCCGAGACTGTCCGCTGCCGCTTCTGAAAAAGCCTCTCCCACCGATGGATGTCCGTGTATAATATCTGCAATTTCATGGCTGGTTACTTCCATCGCCATCAGGGAGGCAGCTTCGTTAATAATCTCTGAAACACCTGGTCCCGCCATATGAACACCCAGTACTTCACCGTATTTTTTATCCGTGACAATTTTAACAAACCCCTCGGCATCACCAACAGCCAGGGCTTTACCGTTGGCGGATAAGGGAAAATAGCCTATAGATACGGTGTATTCCCGGGAAGCCTCTTTTTCACTCATTCCTACAGAAGCCATTTCAGGCAGGGAGTATATCACCGAAGGCACATATTTAAGATTTACTGTCTTTTTAGCCCCCAGAGCATTTTCTGCGGCAATCTCTCCCAGTTTGAAAGCCGCATGAGCGAGCATTTTCTGCCCGGTGATATCCCCGGCAGCATAAATACCCGGAATGTTGGTTTCCTGATAGTCATTTACCAGGATTCTGCCTTTATCTGTTTTTACAGATACTTCCCCCAGGCAGGAAAGATCTGGAACCCTGCCAATGGAAAGCATTGCCTTCTCAGTTTCCAGGATTTCCCCCGTAGAGAGAATTAATGAAAGATTGTTCTTTCTTTCTTCTATTCTTTTAAGGCTCACACCGGTATGAATACCGGCACCATTTTTTTCAAGAAGACGCCGGCTGAAATCTGAAATGGATGAATCTATAAAAGGAAGAAGCCGATCTTCCATTTCGACGATTTCCACCTTTACACCGAATGACAAGAATATCAAAGCCATCTCAACACCGATAACACCACCTCCGATAATCACCAGGCTTGATGGTAAGGTGTCCATGGACAGCATTTGTTCACTGAAAAGAACTCTCGGGCTTTCAATACCCGGGATTGGAATCCTGGAAGCCTTTGAACCTCCGGCAATAATAATTTTATCAGCCTTCAGCAGTATTTTATCTTTTTCATTGCCTTTTACTAGAACCGTATTACCATCCTGAAGTACACCAAGGCCATAAAAAACATCCACTTTATTGGATTTCAGCAGACCACCGACACCATCGGTGAGTTTCTTAACAACCTTGTTCTTCATTTTGAGAGTAACCGGCATATCAATCACAAAATCTTCATTTACCAGTTTGATTCCACGATCGGATGCCTTTTTTATTTCTTGAATAATTTCGGCATTTTTCAGGTAAGCCTTGGTGGGAATGCATCCTCTGTTCAGACAGGTACCTCCCAGAATATCCTGTTCTACCAGGGCCACCTCGGCGCCCAGCTGTGAGGCTCTGATGGCCGCAACATAACCTGCCGGGCCGCCGCCGATTACGACAACTTTATAATCAGTTTTTTCTCTTTGATTCATGCGAGAATAACCAGAGGGTTTTCCAGGAGTTCTCTAATCCGGCTGAAGAACACCGAAGCTTCTGCACCATCAACAATTCTATGGTCGAAGCTGATGCTCAAGTTCATTACCTGCCGGGATTGAACTTCCCCATTGACAAGTTTGAGAGTTTCATCAACTGCACAAACCCCGAGAATAGCTGCCTGTGGCTGATTGATAATCGGTGTGAACGACGTAATTCCGAATGTCCCGATATTACTGACTGTAAATGTTCCGCCCTCCATATCATCAGGATTGAGTTTTCCTTCTCTCCCTTTTTTAACAAGTTCCGCAGTTTTCCCCGAGAGTTGCCTGAGGGTGATTTTATTCACCTTATTGACAACCGGGACAAGTAGTCCTTTTTCGGTGGCGATTGCCATGTTGATATTTATTGAAGGCTTGATTAACACATCATCACCATCGAGGATGGAGTTCAACCGGGGATTTTCCTCCAGTGCTATAGCTGTAGCTTTCAGTACAAAATCATTAATGGTGATTTTCTCTATCAGGTTCTTATTCAGTTGTTTTCTTATTTTCAGCAATTCAGAGACATCGGCCCTGGTATCCATTGATACCGAAGGTATCTCTGTATAACTCTGGAACATCCTTTGTCCGGTTATCTTTTGAATATTCGTTAAGGGGATACGAGTATTCCGGTTCGGCCGGGAAAGATCAGTTGCAAAAATCTTACCGTCATGGCCGCTTCCTTCCACAGATGTAAGATCAACACCTTCGGCTTCGGCTTTACGCCAGGCCAGGGGGGTGGAGCGTACATCAGCTACTCTGATTTCCCCGTTTCGTCCCGAAGGTGAAATATCTTTCAGGGGGAGACCTTTCTCAGAAGCAACTCTCCGTGCGGCAGGGGTGGCTTTTATTTTTTCAGCCGCTATAAGCTTCTTCGCCGGAGTATCTTCTTTCTTTATTATATTGGGCGGGGCAGGTATAGATTCCCCAGGGCTACCTATCCAGGCGATAGTTTGGACAACCGGGACGGTTGTACCGTTATCATAGAGAATCTTTAATACCGTCCCCTCACAGTCGGATTCAACTTCCATACTGCTTTTATCTGTTTCAATCTCAACGATGGGATCGCCTATGGAAACTCTGTCGCCTTCCTTCACGAGCCACTCAGTTATAACCCCTTCTTCCATAGCCATACCCGTTTTGGGCATTATTACCGCTTCTGCCATCACAACCCCCTAAAGTAATTCACGAACGGCTGAGGAAATACTGTCCACAGTCGGTACAACCTGCGCTTCAAGGCCCGGATTGTAGGGGATGGGTACATCCAGTCCTCCAACCCTTTTTACAGGAGCATCAAGATAGAAGAATGCTTCACTGTCCACGATTACGCTGGAAAGTTCACCTCCGTATCCACCGGTTTGACAAGCCTCATGTACGATAACAATTTTCCCTGTTTTTTTTGCAGACTGAATCAGGCATTCCTTGTCCAGTGGTACAAGGCTGCGTATATCTATCACTTCAATATCAACATCTTCAGAAGCAAATTCTTCAGCGACTTCAAGACAGCGTTGGACCATTCGTCCGTATGTCACAATGGTAAGATCTTTGCCTGTTCGTTTAATATCCGCAACACCCAGGGGAATTGTATAATCATCACCTTGTTCCGGCACTTCTCCCTTAGTTCTGTACAGGAGTTTCTGTTCAATAAAAACAACCGGGTTGTTATCACGGATTGCTGTTTTAAGAAGACCCTTGGCATCATATGGGGTGGAGGGAATTACAACTTTCAGGCCGGGGACATGGCATACCCATGCTTCCAGGCTCTGGGAATGCTGCTCCGCCGCACCGGTTCCGGATCCACCAGGAGTTCTCAGCACCATGGGAACAGAGGCCTGGCCGCCGAATTGAAATCGGGACTTTGCCGCCTGATTGACAAGAGGATCCATGGCAAAAGTCATGAAGTCACTGAACATCAATTCGGCAATAGGCCTGAGTCCTGTTAATGCAGCTCCAACAGCCGCTCCGGTTATCGCCAACTCTGTAATGGGAGTATCTTTAACCCGCTCTTCGCCGAATTCTTCCAGCATACCCCGGGAGACGCCGAAGGCTCCCCCGTACACACCGATGTCTTCACCGATGAAAATAATATTATCATTCTGGCGCATTTCTTCACTCATCGCTTCATTTATGGCTTCGGCATAGGTTATTTCACGCATAGACATCCTCAAAAATGTTTTCTATTCGGGGTTCAGGGCTGTTTTCAGCGAATTCAACGGCAGATTCAATATCCTGAACAGCTTGTTTATCAAGTTCTGAGAGTATGTCTTCTGTTGCAATTCTTTCGTTCAACAAAAACTCTCTGTACCGTTTGATCGGACATTTCGTCTTCCACTCATTCACTTCTTCCTTTGTCCGGTAGGCCTGAGCATCACTTTTAGAATGGCCCATCCAGCGGTAGGTATTAAGAACCATCAGCATGGGGCCGTTTTTCAGAATGTATTTTTTAGCCTTGGTGGTTTCCTCATAGATTTTCAGGATATCATTACCATCCAGAGATATACCTTTAATACCGTATGATTTGGCTCGAATTGAAATATCTGAGATATTCATGGATTTACTCAGGTGAGTGGACATACCATAATAGTTATTGGTACAGACAAAC